>VAYM01000142.1 GCA_005884945.1 Actinomycetota bacterium
TCTGCGGCGTGAGATTGCGTCCGGGGCGCGAGCTGGCGATCGACCTCGGCACTGCGAACACGCTCGTGTTCGTTCGCGGCGAGGGAATCGTCGTCTTCGAGCCGTCGGTCGTCGCGATCGACGAGCGCAGCGGCGACGTGCAGGCGGTCGGCGAGGAGGCGCGGCGGATGATCGGCCGGACGCCCGCGGCGATTCGCGCGATCCGACCCCTCCGTCACGGCGTGATCGCGGATTTCGACGTGACCGCGGCAATGCTCCGCTACTTCATCGGCCGCGTCGGAGGGGGAGCGTTCTCGCGCGTCATGTTGTGCGTGCCCAGCGGGATCACGAAGGTCGAGCGCGACGCGGTCGAAGAGGCAACCCTTGCCGCGGGTGCGCGCACGGTGTCGCTGATCGAGGAGCCGATGGCCGCGGCGATCGGGGCCGGGCTGCCGGTTGCCGAAGCGCAGGGCAGCATGGTCGTCGACATCGGCGGCGGCACGACCGAGGTGGCCGTCCTCGCGCTCGGGGGGATCGTCGTCTGGGAGTCGCTTCGGCTCGGCGGCTACGAGATGGACGACGCACTCGTTCGCCACCTCGACACGAACGCGCGTCTCCTCATCGGGCCGGAGACCGCGGAGACCGCGAAGATCGCGTGCGGCTCCGCGTGGCCGCTCGACGGCGAGGTGAAGACCGACGTCGCCGGTCGTGACCGGATGACCGGTCTGCTCCGCCGGACGACCGTCGACTCCGGCGAGATCCGTCACGCGCTCGAGTCGACGATCGAGACGATCACGGACGCCGTTGTCCGGACGCTCGAGTCGACGCCGCCGGAGCTCGCGGCCGACATCAGCAATCGCGGCATCGTCCTCGCCGGCGGGGGCGGTCTGCTTCGCGGGATGGACCGCCGGCTCGCGGCGGAAACGAATGTTCCCGTCGTGCTCGCCGATGCGGAAGACGCCGGCGCCGCTCCCGTCGCTGATACGCGCGGACAGGTTCCCCCGTTCGAGGGTTCCGCGCCGTCCCGGAACCGCCGTAGGTTCGATCAATGCGCCTGGCCCCAGCGCTTCTCGCCGTCGTCATGGGCGGAGCCGTCGCCGCCGCGTCGCCGACCGCGTACGACGGCCAGCGTGCGGCGCTCGCTCAGGCGGCGCTGCAGCACACGTTCTTCGACGGAAAGCAAGGCCTCTACCGGGACGTCGCGGGCCGGCCGGCGATCGCTGACGCCTGGCCGTACTCGCAGGCGCTCGCCGCGACGATCGCGCTGGCGCAGGTCCCGCATGCCGGCCGCCGGTACGTGCGCGTCGCTCGCGCACGCATCGCGGCCCTCGCGCGCTATGCGCGGGGGGACGGCGCGCGGCGAATATTCAGGGTCGTGACGGGCGCGTGGGACAGCGATCCCTCACATCCCTGCGCCGGCGGTGTCTTCTGGACGACCGTCGCCGGCAACCACGACCGCAACACCGTCACGACGGCCACCGGCGCCCTCCTCGCGATGCGGCTCTACGGTGCGACGCACGCGTCCGGTTACCTCGTGTGGGCGCGTCGGATGCTCGCCTGGGCCGAGCAGTGCATGGCGTCGCCGAACGGACTGCTCTGGGACCACATCGACCTGCGCGGCAGAGTCGACCGGACGGAGTGGAGCTACAACCAGGGAACGGCGATCGGCGCCTACGTCCTCCTCTACCGGCTCGTGGGCGACCGGACCGCGCTCGCGCGCGCCGAGGAGCTCGCCGATGCGTCGCTGCGTTACTTCGACGAGAACCGGCTCCGTGCTGAGCCGCCCTTCTTCCTGGCGATCTTCTTCCGGAATCTGCTCTCGCTCGGCCAGGCCGCCCACGATCCGCGTTGTCGCGCCGCGGCGCAGGCGTACGCGGACGGCGTCTGGACGGACCGGCGCGACCCGCGCACCGGCCTCGTCGCCTTCCACGCGGGCGCGCCCGCACGGCTCCTCGAGCAGTCCGCGCTCGTCCAGCTGTACGCAGCGCTGGCGCAGCCCCACTCCGTGCCCGGCGCCTGACGTCCGCGTGTTTAGGAGGCGCCGTTCCGTGCAACGGCGTCTTTAGCCCAGGTTTTACCGATGTCATCCGTCCGGCAGGCGGCCGGACTCCACGAGGACCGAATGGCCGTTTCACGAGACGTCGCGATCCAGCATGCGACGCATCGAATCGAGTCCCGCCCGAGGCCGACGCTCGTCGATCTCGAGCGGTTGCGTTCGTCCACACGCGTGTGCGCATGGTTCGCGATCGGCGGCTGGTGGATCCTCTCGCGCGCGCTGGTCGTCGTCACCGCCGCGGTCGTTCAGTACACGCAGTGGCCTGCCGGTGCATGGAGGCCGGCGCTCGCGCACCGGCCGCTCGCACTCCTCACTGCCTGGGACGGCCGCTGGTATCGGATGGTCGCCGAGCGCGGGTACCTCGTCATCCCGCGACATCAGAGCGACACCGCCTTCTTCCCGCTCTATCCCGCGCTCCTGCGTGCGGGGCGCGCGGTCGGCCTGTCCGCCGACACGGCGGGCCTGCTGATCGCGAACCTCGCGCTGCTCGTCGCGCTCGTCGCGCTGTACGAGCTCGTGCGCGTGTGGACCGATGAACGGACGGCGCGGCGTGCGGCCGTGTACGCGGCGATCTTTCCGGTCGGCTACGTCTTCTCGATGGTGTATCCCGAAGCGGTCGTGCTCGCGGGGATGTCGGTGGCGGGCGTCCTCGCGGCACGCGGACGGTGGACCGGCGCCGCGGCCGCCGCCGCCGTCGCGGCATTGACGCGACCGGAAGGGCTGCTCCTCATTCTCCCGCTCGGAGTGCTCGCGGCCCGGACCTGGCGGGGCGCCGACGCATCGAGTCGTCGGCGGGCTCTGACTGCGGTGGCCGCTGCACCCGCCGCCCTCGCAGGCGTGTGCGCGTACGAGTGGCGGACGTTCGGCGACGCGTTCGCGTTCAGCACGGCGCAGCGCTCGTGGGGACGAGCGTTCGAGGCCGCGGGTCCAGTGCGCGCGGTCGAGGAGCTCGTTCGCTCCGTCGGGACGCCGAATGCGTGGTTGTTCCGCGACGCGGCCTTTTGCGTCGTGTACGTGATGCTGATCGTGATCGCGGCGCGGTTCGTTCCCACAGCCTGGACCGCCGCGGCGCTGCTGATCGTGCTGCTGCCGCTGTGGAGCGGGTCGTTCACGTCCGACGCGCGCTTCGGGCTCGTCGCGCCGCCGGTGTACGCGGGCCTTGCCCGGGTCGGCAGCCGTCGCGCGGCTGACGTCGCGTTGAGGGTTTGCAGCGTCGCGCTGCTCGTCGTCGCAACCGCAACGGTGCTGCTTCGGTGGCCGTGATCCGCCGCGTCCTCGTTCCTCTGGTCGGCGCCGCCTTCGCGGCCGGCGCGATCGCCGCTGCAGCGTTTGCGCTCGTCAAGGCACTGCCGCAGCCGACGAGAGGAGACCGTGTCGGCGTGAGGCTCCTCGAGCTTCTCCACCAGCGCGGCGGCCGAGGCAGCCGCATGACGATCGGCGGCATCTCGCTCACCTCTCGTTGCCGTCAGCTTCCGCAGCGGCGGAGCCTCGTCGAGCTCAGCGACGGGAACACGTTCGTCGTCAGCGGCTCGCACGTCCGCGCGTGGCACGCGCCCGCGACCGAGCTCGCCGGTATGGCGCAACGGCCGGCGCTCGTCCGTGCCGCGGAGGCGGATCTCGCCGGCAGCTACCAGCTCTATGCGTCGGAGCTGACGAGCCAGCTCGAGCGCGGGAAGCGGGTGACGGAACGCGTGGTCACGGTGGGCGGGCGGCGCGTGTACGAGATCGCGCTGGCGCGGGAACGTCCCCGCGTCGTGCTCGTCGTCGACAGCCGGACGTTGCGGCCGCTCGAGGCGCGTTTCGATTCGGCTGCGCTCGAAGCGTCGGCGGTGCTCGAGCCGCCCCAGATGGAGCGAGGTCTCGCGACGTGCTGAGGCTCGCACGTGTTGCTCTGGTCCTCGGGACGCTTGCGGCAGTCGCGCTCGCGCCTGCCTCCGCGCGGGCCTACGGCGACCGCGAGGCGTACGTGCGCGCGAGCGACGGGCCGCGCGACGTCGCGACCCTCTGGGACGTCTTCCCGCTCTTCGAGGCCACGGACCTCGTCGCGATCGCCCGTCCGAGCCCTGCGCATCGCGCGGCGGTCGAAGCGATCGGGCGCGGCGCGGAGCGGTACTGGAACCCGACGTTCAAGCCGGTCGGCGGCTACTGGTATCGCCCGGAACAACGGCCGAACGTCAACGTCTTCTTCGACGACAACGGCTGGTGGGCGCTCGCGTTCTTCGATGCCTACACGGCGACTCACGACCGCCGCTTCCTCAACGACGCGATCCGCGGCTGGCGCTTCATCGCCGTCGCCGGCTGGGCGCAGAACGACGGCGGCGGGATCTGGTGGGACACGAACCACGACTGGAAGACGTCCGAGCCGCTCGCTGCCGAGGTCCTCGTGGGCGCGGAGCTGTACCGGACAACACACAGCAAGGCGTACCTCAACGAGAGCCTCAAGCTCCTCGCGTGGGCGAACGCGCACTCGTGGAACCGCACGCGCAACCTGTATCAACGAAACGAGCACGACGCGACCGTCATGAACTACGTCGAGGGGATGATGATCGGCGCGCACGCGACGCTCTGCCGTGCAGTTCGGCGGGTGTCGTATTGCCGGCGCGCGGAGCAGCTCGCCGCTGCGTCGGCCCTCGCGTTTCCGCCGAAGTTCTTCTGGGCCAACGAGACCGACGCGATCTACTACCGCTGGCTGCTCACGCTATACGGCGTCGACGCGAATCCGCGGTGGTATCGCCTCGCCGACGCGTGGGCTCGCAAGGCGCTCGCGAATGCACGCGATAAGAACGGGCTCTTCACGCGCCGCTGGGACGGGACTCCGCCGCGGACCCCGCGGCTCTTGACGCCGGGCGGGACGCTGATGCTGCTCGCCGCAGTCGCGGCGGCACCAACGCCGGCGGGAACGTCTGGCGGGTAGAGCGCGTTTTCAGCTGAACATGGCAACGGAACTGGCACTCGCGGCGTATCGTGCGCGACCGGGGAAGGACGACGAGCTCTTGCAGATCCTGGGCGAAGACATCGCGACGTTGCGTGCGCGCGGTCACGTCACGGATCGGCCCGCGCCGGTCGTTCGGACAGGCGACGGCGAGCTGATGGTCGTCCTCGAGTGGTCGTCGGAGCACGCTGTCGACGAGGCGCACGCCGATCCGGAGGTGATGGCGATGTGGGAGCGGAAGGGCGAGCTCGCGGAGTACCTCCCACCGAATGCCCTCACCGGCGCGGGCGTACCCTTCGCGCGCTGGACGGTCGTCGCCGATCTCTAGGAGGGCGCTCTGCTCCGTCTCAGTCGGGCAGGAGCGGCACGACAAGGCCGGTGTCGCGGCCGAGCAGCACCGCGCGGGTGATCGCTGCGCTCCCGTAGCGGTCGCGAATCTCGTCGAGCGCCGCGTCGAGCGTTTCCCTGCTGCGCGAGTCGAACGGAAGCGGAAGCTGGAGGGCACGGCTGTCCTCGAGGTTCGCCACCGAGATGCCGACGAGCGTGAGCCCGCGCCGCTCGATCGTCGGCGACGAGGCCGCGAAGAGCCAGCGCACGGTGGCGAGAATCGCGCTTGTCTCTGCGGTCGGGCGCGGCAGCGTGTACGACCGTGTCGCGCGCGAGAAGTCGTCGAAGCGCAGCCGAAGGACGACGGTACGCCCGGCCCGCCGCGCGGCGCGCATCCGGCGCGTCACTCGCTCGACGAGTCCGACAACGATCGCGTCGACGGCCTCGTGCGTCCGTCGTGCGCGGCCGAGCGCGCACTGTGAGCCGATCGAGCCGCGCCGCCGGCCGACGCGAACGCGGCGCGGATCGCGGTTGTGCGCCAACGCGTGCAACTGTCGTCCCGACGCGCGTCCGAGCAGCTCGACGAGTGTCGGCTCGTCGAAGGACGCGACCTGGCCGACGGTCCAGATCCCGCGGTCGTGCAGCTTCTCCGCCGTCACGTCGCCGACGCCCCAGAGGCGCTCGACCGGCAGCGGGTGCAGGAACGCCAGCTCGCCTTCCGGCGGCACGACGAGCAAGCCGTCGGGCTTCGCGATCCCGCTCGCCACCTTGGCGAGGAACTTCGTGCGCGCGACGCCGACCGAGATGCGCAGGCCGACGCGTTCCCGCACCTCGCGACGGAGGCGCGCGGCGATCTCCGTCGCGGACCCGGCGATCCGGCGCATCCCGCGCACGTCGAGGAACGCCTCGTCGATCGACAGACCTTCCACGAGCGGCGACGCGTTCTCGAAGACGCGGAACAGAGCTTTGCTCGCATCCGCGTACGCCGCCATCCGCGGCGGGACGACCACCGCGTGTGGGCAGAGCTCGAGCGCCAGCCGGCCGCCCATTGCCGTCCGCACGCCGTGTGCCTTCGCCTCGTAACTCGCGGCAAGCACGACTCCGGCGCCGACGATGACGGGGCGGCCACGCAGCGAGGGGTCGTCCCGCTGCTCCACGGAGGCGTAGAAGGCGTCGACGTCCGCGTGGAGGATGGTCGGCTCCTCGTGAACGAACATATGTTCGTGATGATACGCCGCTAGCTGCAGCCGTCGAGGACGACGATGAGGGCCACGCGGAGCTCGCGCACCGGACCGGTCATTGCGTCTCCGGGATCGAAGCGACGCCTTCGATCTCCACGAGCTGCTCGGTGTAGCCGAGGAAGGAGACTCCGAGCAGCGTGCTCGGCGGACGGGCGGGTGCAAGCGCCGCTTCGACGACGCGCCAGACGCGCACGAGGTCCTCGCGCTCGCGCGCGGCGACGTAGACGGTCGTCTTCACGAGGCCGCTCGCGTCCGTGCCGGCCGCGGCGAGGGCGGTGAGGAGATTCGCAACCGCGACCCGCGCTTGCTCCTCGAAGTCGCCGGGGGCGACGACCCGTCCGTTCGAGTCGAGCGGACACGCGCCGGCGGTAAAGACGGTGCTACCCGGTGCGGCCACCGCCGCGTACTCGTACGGCGCCTCCGGATACAGCGCGCCGCTCGACACGAACGTCGGCTTCGATCCCGCCACGCCTCTATCTTGGCGGTTTCCGGACGATGCGCGCGAGCACTGTCTCGAGCGCCGCACGGAAACGTCGCGGGCTCACCGCCGCCGACTCGTCCGAGGGCGAGGTGGACTCATGCAGTTGTCCGGGGACTGCCCGTAAGTGAGGACTGTCAGACTCACGAGCCGTGACCGACGAACGCGTGCTCGTCGTCAACGCCGGCTCGACGAGCTTGAAGGTCGGCGTCGTGTCGCGCGACGGCTCGGTCGAGACGATCGCGTCCATCGCCGATGCGCCCGACGACGTGCTCGGAGTCGCGCACCGCGTCGTGCACGGCGGCTCCCGCTTCCGAGCGCCGGTGATCATCGACGCCGCCGTCGAGAAGGAGCTGCACACCCTGGCGGAGCTGGCGCCGCTGCACAACCGCAGTGCGATCGCAGCGATCGACGACGCGCGTCGAACGCTCCCGGCGCTGCGTCACGTCGCTGTCTTCGACACGGCGTTCCACGCGACGATCCCCGACGACGCTCCGTTCAGTGGGCTGCGGAGAACGTCCCGGTCGAGCGGCTCGTCGTCTGCCACCTCGGCGGCGGCTGCTCCGTCACCGCGGTGCATGCCGGACGTTCGGTCGACACGACGATGGGCTACAGCCCGCTCGACGGCGTGCCGATGGCGACCCGCTCGGGCTCGATCGATCCGGAGATCCCGCTGCATCTCCTGCGCGCGGGACTGCTCGAGCTCGAGGAGCTGGAACAGGCGCTCGAGCGCGAGTCGGGCCTGCTCGGTCTCTCGGGGCGCTCGGCGCGCTACGAGGAGCTGCAGGCCGCCGGCGATCCTGCGGCGCGCCTCGCGCTCGCGGTGTTCGCGCGTCGCGTTGCGGGCGCGGTGGCGGCGATGGCGGCGTCGGTCGACGGCCTCGACGCGCTCGTCTTCACCGCCGGCGTCGGCGAGAACTCACCGCGGGCGCGCGCCGACGTCTGCGGACGACTTCGGTTCCTGGGCGTCGAGCTCGATGAGGTGCGCAACGAGTCCGCGCTTCCCGATGCCGAGATCGCGCGAGACGGCTCGGCGGTGCGGGTCGTCGTCCTGCGCGCACGCGAGGACATCGTCGCCGCCCGCGCGGCGCGAGCTCTGCTTACCCCGCGCGGCGCGTAAGCGTCTCGAGGTCGAGCACGATCGTCTTGCCGCGCCCGAGCGTCACCGTTCCCCTCGACTCCTCCTCGCGGAGGACGCGATTCACCGTTGCGCGCGAGGTGCCGGCAAGCCCGGCGAGGTCCTCCTGCGTCAGCGGCACCGTAACCGTCGCCGATCCGTTGCCGTACACACCCGCCAGGTCGCGCAGGCGTCGCAGCACACGCTTCTCGGCGCCGACGTAGAACGCCTCGACGATCAACTCGTCCATCCGCCGCACGGATGCGGCGAGGATGGCGACGAGCACGCGGTTGACGTACGGGTACTCGCGCCGCAGTTCGTCGAACTCGCGGCGGTACAGGGAATGCGTCTCCGCTGGCTCGAGCGCGGCGACGGTGGCCGATCGCGGGGAGTCGGACACGAGCGCGAGCTCGCCGAACGCCTCCCCCGGGCCGCGGATCGCAAGTGTCGCCGTCTCGCCGAGCGGCGTCGTCACGCGCACCGCGAAGCGACCTTTTGCGATCAGGTGGACCGAGTCGGCCGGATCTCCTTCGTGGAACACGACTTCGCCTCTGCCGAAGGTGCGCCGGCGAGCCATGGCCAGGACGCGGCGGACTTCCTCGGGCGGCAGATCGCCGAAGAGCTGCCAGTGCATCATCGTGAGCGTACTCCTCTCCGGTGGCGGTTTGGCCTCTGTTTTCGAGCCGGGGGCGTCTGCCGCTAGACGCCCCCGGCCACCTGGCCCTCGCGCCGCAGTACCTGCAACGTTAAGGCGCGCGGCTCGCGACGTCGTTCACGGCGGTGACAGAAGCTGTGTGACGGCGGTTACACGACGAGCGTCGCCGCGGCGAACGACACGCGCGCGCCGCGCTCCTACAGTGGTCGCACGCGCAGTGCAAGGGAAGGAGCGAGATGCGCCGGTTCGTCGAAAGCTCAACGGGATTCTTCGAAGAGCTCGATCGCCGTGCGAGCGCCGGGCTCGAGGTGTCACTACTGTGGAGCCGGAGTGCGAGCAAGCTGGTCGTCTCCGTCGCCGACACGCTGACCGGCGAACGGTTCGAGCTCCCGGTCGCGCGTGAGGAAGCGCTCGAGGCGTTTCACCATCCGTTCGCGTACGCGGCGGATCACGGCATCTCGTGGGGCGTGTCCGGATGGAAGCTGGAGAGCCGCCGCTAGGGCGTCGTGTCGTACTCGCCGATCGCCGAGACCATCGCGGTCGCCGCCTTGTACATCGGAACCGCGTCGAGGCCGCGCTCGATCTTGAAGAACTCGCGCGCCGCGGGCGGGAGCGAGGCGAACGCGTAGCCGGAGCCGCCGCCGAGGACGGTTCCGTCCGCATCCATGACGACGGTCGAGAGCTCCGCGTTGCGGAGGATGAGGCTGGTGCTGTCGTTCGACACCTCCCCGTCGACCTCGCCGACGTACTCCGGGCGGAACGTAGATCTCCACGACGACCTCCAGCCGAGAGATCGGAGGAACGCCGCCGAAGAAGCTGAGGTCGTCGCCGAGCGCGAAGTCCTTCCCCGCCGGGATGCCCGAGAGATTGTTCGTCGCGGAGCCGACGAGCCGGTTGTCGGGACCGACGAAGTTGACCAGTGTGTAGACGTCGAGCGCGTCCTGGTTCGGCGACGTGTTGCGAAGGATCACACCCCAGCTGATGCTGCCGCCGCCGTACTGCTCCTGCCGGATCGAGTAGCCGTCCTTGACGACGACGATCCGCGCGGGGATCACGGAGCCGACGACGAGAACCGTGCGCGACGCGCCGCCCGCGCGACCGCACGAGACGTTGACGCGCGCGCGGCCCGGCTCGACGCCTCCGGAGATACGGAACTTCCACTTCGCCTGTCCGTTCGACACGCCGATCGGGCCGAGTTTCGGCTGGTACTGCCCGTCGGCGTAGCGCACGGCAAGCTGGCAAACAACCCCTGACGGACGGACGGAGACCCCCACGGTGATGAGGTCACGCTGCACCCAGCGCCGCGCAAGCGCCGTGAACTTCAGGCTCGTCGCGTGCGTCGGACTGAGCGTGCGCGCGCCTGCCGAGCCGACCGGGACGAGGAGGACAAGTCCGAGGGCGGCTGCGGCAAGGCGGCGCGAGCGGCGGTGACTCACGTGGTCCGTGTCGGCGGCATGCGCGCGCCCCTCGTCCCTCGAACGAGTGATCAGACGAGCGAGGCCAGAGCGGAAGGAAGCTCTTGCAAGGCGCCGATCACGACGTCTGCGTCCCTCAGGCGATCCCTGTCGTACGCGCCCGTCGTCAATGCCACACAGCGGGCGCCTGCCTCGTGAGCGGACGAGACGTCGAGCGGCGTGTCGCCGACGGCGACCGTGCGCTCGGCGGGCCAACCCCCTGCGCGTTCGCGCGCGAGCTCGAAGAGCGCAACTCGATCCTCGCGCTCGCACCCGAACGCACCCTCACCCTTCGGAAACAGGTCGGCCAGGCCGAGGCGGCGCAGGCGCGCTCGGGCGACTGCTTCCGGATTGCCGGTCAGCAGCGCGCGATGGGCCACGCGCCGGAGCGTTGCCGCTGCACCGTCGGGCATCTGCCAGTGGCTGGTATCCGCGTCGCGCAAGAGCTCGACGTAGCGATCGGGGAACAGCGCGCACCAGCGATCGAGCCCCGCGTCGATCTCCTCGTCGCTGAAACCGGCACCGCGAAGCGCGCGCCGCGTATGTGCGGTCGCCGTGTCACCCGGCACGTCGGGACCGTCCGGCGCCGATCCCCACACTGCGAGAAGCGCGTCGCGGTTCGACTCGCATCGAGCGCGTGGCGCAATGACGCAACATAGTTGCGGAGCGCGTCCGGTCCGTCCTCTGCGACCTGGACTGCGCGGGAGCCGACGACGATCCCGTCAGCGAGCGCGGCAGCGGCGCGCGCGTGGTCCGGCGTGGAGATCCCGAAGCCGGCGTAGAGCGGGACGCCGTCGCCGAACCGGCGTGCACGTTCGACGAGGCCGGCGAGCGCGGGGGAGACGTCGTCGCGTGCGCCCGTCGTGCCGGTCAGCGTCACGAGGTAGAGCCACCCGTCGGTCTGCTCGGCGGCAAGCCGGATGCGCTCGTCGGTCGACGTCGGCGCGACGAGCTGTACGCGTCGCAGCTCGGGTTGCTCCCCTGCGGGGAGGTCGGCGACGATCAGCGAGGTCGCGCCGGCGGTGCGCGCGTCGCTCGCGAACCGGTCCCAGCCGTATGCCTCGAGCAGCGACGCGTACGTCATCGGGACGAGCGGCGTCTCGGGCGCCAGCGCACGCGTCCGTGCGAGGCAGTCGAGACACGCGCGCGTGCGCATCCCGGCCGCGAGCGCGCGTTCGGCCGCGCGGCGAATCACGGGACCGTCAGCGAGCGGATCGCTGAACGGGAAGCCGAGCTCGACGATGTTCGCGCCGCCGTCCACGGCCGCGCGTGCGAGCTCGGGCGTGTCGGCGCCGGCCATCAGGTAGATCACGAGCGCCTTTGTCACCGGTGTCAGCCGGCGCGATGCGCCAGGACTTCCTCGAGGTCTTTGTCGCCCCGTCCGCTCAGGCACACGAGGACGAGCTCCTCCTCGAGGTCGCGCGCGCGGGCCAGCGCATGCGCAGGCTCCAGCGCCGGGATGATCCCCTCGCAGCGCGTGAGGTCGCGAAACGCGGCGAGCGCCTCCCCGTCCGTGGCGCGCACGTACTCCGCGCGGCCCGTGTCACGCAGGAACGCGTGCTCGGGGCCGACGCCGGGATAGTCGAGACCAGCCGAGATGGAGTGTGCGTCGACGATCTGGCCGTCGTCGTCCGCGAGGACGGACGAACGCGCGCCGTGCAGGACACCGGCGTGCCCGGTCCCGAGCGAGGCTGCCCCCGCCGCTTCGACGCCGACGAGACGGACATCGGTGTCGTCGACGAAGCCGGCGAACATGCCGATCGCGTTCGACCCGCCGCCGACGCAGGCGACGACGACCCCGGGCAGGCGACCCTCCGCGTCGAGGAACTGCGACCGCGCTTCGCTCCCGATCACCGATTGCAGCTCGCGCACGATCTCCGGATACGGCGCCGGCCCGACGCACGAGCCGATCAGGTAGTGCGTCGTCTCCACGTTCGTGATCCAGTCGCGGATCGCCTCGCTCGTCGCCTCCTTCAAGGTCCGCGTGCCGAACTCGACCGGCCGAACCTCGGCGCCGAGGAGCTCCATGCGCTCGACGTTCGGACGCTGCCGGCGCATGTCTTCCTCGCCCATGTAGACCACGCACTCGTACCCGAAGCGCGCGCACACGGTCGCAGCGGCGACACCGTGCTGTCCCGCGCCGGTCTCGGCGACGATCCGCCGCTTGCCGAGCCTGCGAGCGAGCACCGCCTGGCCGAGCGCGTTGTTGAGCTTGTGCGCGCCGGTGTGCAGGAGGTCCTCGCGCTTCAAGTACAGCCGTCTGCCCGGGGCGAAGCGGTCGGCTCGCGTCAGGGGCGTCGGCCGCCCCGCGAACGTGCGGCCGAGCTCGTCGAGCTCGGAACGAAAGTCCGGGTCCGCCCGCGCCTCGCGCCAACCAGCCTCGAGCTCGTCGAGCGCCGGGACGAGCGTCTCCGGGACGTAGCGCCCGCCGTACGTGCCGTAGAGGCCGGTCGTCATCGTGCCGCCGCCACGAACGCGCGCACCTTCTCGTGATCCTTGATCCCAGGCTCGGTCTCCAGACGTGACGCGGCGTCGACCGCCCACGGCCGCGCTGCGCGGATCGCCTCACGGACGTTGTCGGGACCGAGCCGCCCCGCCAGCATCACGCGGCCTTCCGTCGCGACCGCGCGCTGGAGGTGCAGCGGATCCTGCTCGTCCCACGGCAGGTCGATCACCGTCACGACCGGCTCGCCGTCGCGCAACAGCACGGCTTCGCGCCCCCGGACGCGCCCCTCCTCGCGCTCGTAGAGCTGCGCGAGATCGGCTTTCGTGTCTTTGACCTCGCCGACGAAGACGGCAACGCTGAGCCGGTCGTCCGGCACGTCGAGCACGTCGGGAGCGCGGCGCGGGCTCGCCTCGGCGAGGATGAACCCGAGCATGTCGGCGCCGGCCTCGACCGCGACGTCGACGTCCTGCTGTCGCGTGAGCCCGCACACCTTGACGAGCGGCCGCGACAGGAGCTCGGCGAGCTTCGCCGCGGGGTCCTCGGCCCGCATGAGCGCGGAACCGACGAGGATCGCGTTCGCTCCGGCGAGCTCAGCCTCGGCACCTTGCGCGCGCGTGTGAATGCCGCTTTCGGCGACGACGACCGCCTCGTGTCGCCCCATCCGCCCGACGAGGTCGAGCTGCGCGCGCCGGTCGACCTCGAACGTCGACAGGTCGCGTGCGTTCACGCCGATGACGCCGGCTTCGAGCGCCACGGCTCGATGAAGCTCGTCCGCGTCGTGCGTCTCGACGAGCGAATCGAGACCGAGCTCGCGGGCGTACGAGAGCATGGCGCGCGCCCGCGTGTCGTCGAGGTCGCGGAGCAGAAGCAGGACCGCGTCCGCGCCTGCGACCCTCGCCTGCAGGATCTGCAACTCCTCGCGGAAGAACCCCTTCGCGAGCAGCGGCACGGTCGTCGCCGCGCGCGCCGCTCGAAGATCGTCGAGCGAGCCGCCGAAACGCTCGTCGACGAGCACCGAGACGGCCGACGCTCCTGCGCTCGAGAACTGCGCGGCCAGCTTCGCGGGATCGGCGTCCGGGCGCAGATCTCCCGCGGAGGGAGAGCGTCGCTTCACCTCGGCCACGGCGCTCAGGCCTGGTCCCGCCAGCGCGTCCCGGAAGCGGCCCACTAGGCCCGCACCTCCGCGCCCGAGAACACGATCAGCTCCTCGAGGCGTGACGCCGCGGCACCGGAGTCGACCGTTTCGCGCGCGACCTCGAGCCCTTCGCGCAGGTCGGCTGCGTGTCCGCCGGCCGCGATCGCGCCCGCTGCGTTCAGGAGGATTGCGCTGCGGCGCCCGCCGTCCGCGCCTGCGAAGACGTCGCGGATCGCCTGCGCGTTCTCCTCCGGCGTGCCGCCGCGAAGCTCGTCGACAGGCGCATGTGGAATCCCGAGCTCGCCCTCGGGATCGAGCTGCCGCTCCCGCACGTCGCCGTCGACTACCTCGCAGACGAGATTCAGGCCCGCGGGAGACAGTTCGTCGATCCCACCCGCGCCGTGTACGACAAACGCGCGACGCGCGCCAAGCCGCGCGAGCACCTCCGCGATCGTCCGGACGAGCTCCGGCGAGTAGACGCCGACGACCTGCGCGCGTGCCCCTGCGGGATTCGTCAGCGGCCCGAGGACGTTGAAGACGGTTCGGGTCGCAAGCTCGCGTCGCACCGATGCCGCGTGACGCATCGCCGGGTGGTGGGTCGGCGCAAAGAGGAATCCGAAGCCGAGCTCGTCGATCGACCGCGCGATGCGATCGGGCTCCTGCTCGAGCGTGAAGCCGAGCGCCTCGAGCACGTCGGCCGAGCCGGACGCGGACGACACAGCGCGGTTCCCGTGCTTCGCGACCGCAGCGCCTGCGGCCGCCGCGACGAGCGCCGCCGCAGTCGAGATGTTGATCGTGCGCGCGCCGTCGCCACCCGTGCCGGCGGTGTCGACGAGATCCGAGCGCCGCGGACGCACGGCGCGGACGTGGTCGCGCATCGCCTCCGCGCAGCCGGCGATCTCATCCGCGGTCTCGCCCTTCACGCGGAGCGCGATCAGAAAGCCGCCGATCTGCGCAGGCGTCGTCTCGCCGCGCATGATCGCGCCCATCACGTCGCGCGCGTCCTCGCGGGTCAGGTCGTGCCCGTCGAGCAACCGTTGCAACGCCTTCTGGATCACCTGCGCTCCAGGAAGTTTCGCGCGATCTCGCGGCCGAGTGGCGTGAGGACGGATTCCGGGTGGAACTGCACGCCGTCAACCGGCAGCTCGCGGTGCCGGACGGCCATCACCTCGCCGTCGTCCGCCCGTGCCGAGACTTCGAGCTCGGCGGGCACCTCCCTCGCGGCGAGCGAGTGATAGCGGCCGACCTCGAGGTCGGCCGGCAGGCCGGCGAAGAGCCCGCGCCCGTCGTGCCGGACGCTGCATGCCTTGCCGTGGACGAGCTCGCGCGCCGGCCCGACCGCTCCGCCGAAGACCTCGACGATCGCCTGATGTCCGAGGCACACCCCGAGCGTCGGCGTCGTGGACGCGAGTCGCTCCACGATCGCCTTCGTCGCGCCCGCGTCGCGCGGGAGGCCGGGACCGGGGGAGACGACGAGCTGAGCAGGTGCGAGTCGCTCCGCCTCCTCGGCGTCGATCCCGTCGTTGCGGCGGACGACGACCTCTGCGCCCAGCTCGCCGAAGAGGTGCGCGAGGTTGTACGTGAACGAGTCGTAGTTGTCGATGAGGAGGATCATCGTCCTTCCTTCTCCGCGAGCTCGATCGCCGCTTCCACCGCCGCGAGCTTGCGCAGGCACTCCTCGTGCTCGGCGGCGGGATCGGAGTCGGCGACGATGCCCGCGCCCGCCTGGAGATGCGCGACGCCGTCGACGAGCACGATCGTCCTGATCGCGATGCACGTGTCGAGACTTCCTTGTGGCGGGTCGGTTGATGGTTCGAACGTGTCGGCCGGTCGGTTCAGACGGACGCGCGGATGAACCGCGCGCCCTGAGGGCGGTGCCGCGAGCGGCGCCGCGGGGATCGCGTAGCCGACGGCACCCGCATATGGCCCGCGCCGCCGCCCTTCGAGCTCCGAGATGATCTGCATCGCTCGCACCTTCGGCGCGCCGGACACCGTCCCCGCGGGGAAGCACGCGCGCAGCAGGTCGAAATGCGCGACCCCGTCGCGGAGCTCGCCGTCGACCTGCGAGACGAGGTGCGTCACGTGCGAGTAGCGCTCCGGCTCGCGGAACCGCTCGACGCGCACCGTTCCCGGCAGGCAGACGCGCGAGAGATCGTTGCGACCGAGATCGACGAGCATCACGTGCTCGGCTCGGTCCTTGTCCGACGTGAGCAGACGTTCCGCATCCCCGTCGCCTCGCTCCGTCGTCCCCGCGATCGGATTGAGGCTCGCGCGGCGACCGTCCGCTTTGACGAGCGTTTCCGGGGACGATCCGACCAGCGCGATCCCGTCGAGCTCGAGCAGGAAGAGGTAGGGCGACGGGTTCACGCGACGCAGTGCGCGGTAGAGCTCGAGCGCGGAGGCCGGCGTCGGCCGTTCCGCGCGCTGCGAGACGACGATCTGGAACGCGTCACCCGCGCGGATGTGCTCCTGCGCGCGCCGGACGTTCTGCTCGTACGTCTCGCGGTCCGGAAACCGCTGCGTCCCGGCGGCTGCTCCGCTGCCGCGCGGGATCGGCGGCTCCGGCGACTCGAGCGCGCGCGCGACGTCGGCGGGATCGCCGCACACGACCTCCGCGGTGCCGAGCGCGTGGTCGAAGCGCACGAGCGTGTCGGCGACGAGGAACCGGCTCTCCGGCAGCCCAGATCCATCGGCGGGGAGCTGAACCGTCGGCTCGAGCGTCGCCGCGTAGTCGTACGCGAGGTAGCCCACGACGGGTGCGCCGCACGCTTCCGCTTCGTCGAACGAGCAGAGGCGCGTCCCGCACCCGACGAACGAGTGTCGTCCGAGCCGCCCGCGCTCCACCGACTCGAGCAGGAACGCGGCGCGCGCCATCGAGCGAAGCCGGAGGTACGCCCCGAGCGGAGTGATGAGGTCGGTCGCGATGTCTCTCGTTGCGTGCATGGTCAGACGAAACGACCTCCAGTCGGAGGTCGGGACGAGCGGAGCGGGCTGTGCGCCAGAGTCAGTCCCGGCGCAGGCTCCCGCCCCGCTCGCAGCGCCAGGACCACCAGGTGCGAGTGGCGGGAGTCATCGGCCCTCAGGGTAGGCGCAGCGCCGGGCGAGGTCAAACCGAGCACGGAGGGCCGTTGGTACGCTCGAATCGTGGGTCGCTCGGTCATCGTCTCCGCCGTCCGCACGCCGTTCGCGAAGCTCGGCGGCGCGCTCTCGCACTACGAGGCGACCGAGCTGGGCGCGTTCGCGATTCGCGCGGCGTTGGAGCGGATCGGCCTCGAGCCGCAGGAGGTCGAGTACGTGCTCATGGGCCAGGTGCTGCAGGGTGGCGCGGGGCAGGCGCCGGCGCGCCAGGCGTCGATCGGCGCCGGGCTGCCGATCGAGGTCGGCTCGGACACGATCAACAAGGTCTGCGCGTCTTCGATCCGCGCCGTCGAGATCGCCGACCAGATGATCCGCGCGGGCGACCACGACGTGATCGTCGCCGGTGGGATGGAGTCGATGACGAACGCGCCGTACGCGTTGAAGAAGGCGCGGTTCGGGTACCGCCTCGGTGACGGGACGCTCATCGACCTGATGACGCACGACGGTCTCGTCTCCACGTTCGACAAGCGCCACATGGTCGAGCAGGCGTCCTTCGTGTCCCGCGAGCTCGGCATCGCGCGCGAGGACCAGGACCGGTGGGCCCTGCGCTCGCACGAACGCGCGGTCAAGGCGATCGACGACGGCAAGTTCCGCGAGGAGATCGTTCCCGTCGGCGCGCTCACGACGGACGAGGGGCCGCGGCGCGACACCTCCTACGAGAAGCTCGCGAAGCTGAAACCGGTGTTCGACCCCGAGGGGTCGACGACCCCGGGGAACGCCCCGAGCGTCAACGACGGCGCGGGCGCGCTCGTGATCACGAGCGAGGACTTCGCGCGGCGGCGCGGCCTCGAGCCGCTCGCGACGATCGTTGCCCAAGCGTACGTCGCGGGCGAGTTCGCATACCTCGCGCGGATGCCGGCCACGGCAGGGAAGCAAGCGCTCGCCAAGGCGGGCAAGACGATCGACGATGTCGAGCGCGTGGAGCTGAACGAGGCGTTCTCGTCCGTCGTCCTCAACAGCGCGAAGATGCTCGACGTCGACCCCGAGCGCGTGAACGTGAACGGCGGCGCCGTCGCGCTCGGGCACCCGATCGGCGCGTCGGGCGCCCGGATCCTTGGGACGATGATCTACGAGCTTCGCCGGAACGGCGGCGGGCTGGGCCTCGCCGCGATCTGCTCCGGCGGCGGCCAGGGAGACGCGCTGCTGCTGGAGGTCTGACCCGGGACCCGAACGGTCCCGGCCGGTGTATCAGTCGCGTCGACCGAAGGAGGACGCGATGCTTCGTCTCCCGCTCTGCTGCGCGCTCACCGCGCTCGTCGTCGTGCCCGCAGCATTCGCCGGCGGCCCTTCGCCCGGCGTAACGCAGGACGCTTCCCAGGGTGTCCAGCTGCCGGAAGGGGACGTCTCGTACGTGGCCGAGCCCGACGGCGCGGGAACCACGCTCCTCGCCGTTCGCGAACGCGACGGCGGCGTCTTGCGCCAGGCCTCGCTCGCCGCGAGCTGGGGAATCCCACTCGTCGCCATGGACGGCACGACGGGCGGCCTGAGCGCCGACGGGCGGACGCTCGTGCTCGGCGACGCGTCACAGTACAACGGCCCGCTGCGCTCGAGCAGCCGTTTCCTCGTCGTCGACACCGCGACGCTCCGAACGCGTGCTGAGGTGAGGCTGCGCGGCGACTACGGATACGACGCGCTTTCGCCAGACGGCACGACGCTGTACCTGATCCAGCACGTGTCGAGTCGCGACATCTTCCGTTACGTCGTTCGCGCATACGACCTCGCGCACGGACGCCTGCTCCCAGGACGCATCGCCGACCGCACGCAGCGCGGCTGGGTGATGCAGGGCTTCCCGCTTGAGCGCGTGACGAGCCCTGACGGCCGGATGGCGTACACGTTCTACGCGAACCCCGGCGGGTACCCGTTCATCCACGCGCTCGACACCGTTCACGGCACCGCGCACTGCATCGGCGTTCCGTGGCGGGCACAGCAGAACGGCCTGTCGAAGCTGCAGATGACGCTCGCCCGGAACCAACTCCGGCTCGGTTGGCCGGGCGGGCGCACGTTCATCTCCGTCGACACGACCACGTACCGGCTCGCGCGACCGGCGACGGCCGGCGGCGACTTTCCGTGGTGGGCGGTCGCAGTCGGAGGCAGCATCCTGCTCGCGGCCGTCGGCGGCGGGATCGTGCGGCGCGGCAACAACACCTGACGGCAGGGGGCCGGCGGCTTCGCCGCCGGCCCTTTTGTCTACGCTGACGCCGTGGAGGATCAGCGCGTCAAGCGCGTCGTGCGCACGCTCTGGCTCGGTCTCCTCGCCGCCGCGATCACGGACGCGCTCCGCAACGAACGGACGCAGGGCGAGCTCTTCGGGTTCGTCCCGTACGACTTCCGGGCCCCCACAGTCGAGCGCCTCCGCGCGCGGATGTGGAACCCGGAGCTCGATCGCCTCCTGACGCCGCACACGTTCGGCGTCGGCTGGACGGTGAACCTCGGCCGCGTCGCGCGGCTGGCGCACCTCACGTGAGGTTCGAGCATGTTCTCGTCGTCGGCGCCGGGCAGATGGGCGGCGGCATCGCGCAGGTCGTCGCCGCGTCCGGCCGTCGCGTGTCGTTGCACGACGCGGCTCCCGGCGCCGTCGAACGCGGTCTTGCTGCGATGCGCAAGTCGCTGTCGAAGCTCGTGGAGAAAGGCGGCGCCGATCCGGACGAAGTCATCGGGCGGATCGAAGCGGTAGACGCCGTCGTACCCGCCGAGCTGATGATCGAGGCGGTCGTCGAGGACGCAGACGTCAAGCGCGAGATCTTCCGGCGGGCCGACGCGGTGTTCCCCGCAGAGGCCGTGCTCGCGTCGAACACGTCGTCGATTCCGATCGCGTCGCTCGCCGCGGCGACCCGGCGCTCCGATCGCGTCATCGGCATGCACTTCTTCAATCCGGTTCCTGTCCTGCAGCTCGTCGAGATCATCCGGGCGCGGGATACGTCCGACGAGACCGCAGAGGCAATAACGGCGCTCGCGCGCGACCTCGGAAAGACGCCCGCCGTCGCGAACGACGTTCCCGGCTTCGTCTCGAACCGCATCCTGATGCCGTTCCTCAACGAGGCCGTGTGTGCGCTACAGGACGGCGTCGCCGAGGCTGAGGCGATCGACACGATCGCGCGGCTCGGGTTCGCGCATCCACTCGGCCCGCTCGCGCTCGCCGATCTGATCGGCCTCGACACCTGCGTGGCGATCATGGAGGTGCTGCAGGAAGGGCTCGGCGACGACCGTTACGCGCCGGCGCCGCTCCTCCGAGAGTACGTCGCCGCAGGCCGGCTCGGGCGCAAGAGCGGCCGCGGCTTCTACGACTACTGAGCTGAATCGCCCATCCGGGCGCAGGTTTGCGCCGCCTGAGGGGTCTTACGGACAGAGGCTCAAGTGACATGGGTGAAGTGCCGACACCCTTCACCAGGTTCGGGCAAGGGAGGTCCACCGTCTTGCGCATCCTGCTCGTCGACGACGATCCCGGGCTACTGAAGCTCCTGCGAACGACGTTCGAGGTTGCGGACGTCGACGTCGCCGTCGCCGAGGACGCCGAACGTGCGCGGCGGCAAGTCCGCAAGCAGCACCCGAGCGTGATCGTCCTCGACGTGAAGATGCCGGGCACGAACGGGCTCGAGCTCTGCCGCGAGCTCAAGAACGACCCGAAGACACGCGACATCCCGATCGTGCTCCTGACGGGCTCGGACGACGATCCGGACGGAGCAGCGAAGGCGGCGGGCGCCGACGCGGTCATGCTCAAGCCGTTCAGCCCGCTCGAGCTCCTGTCGGTCGCCGAGCGGCTCGCCGGCGGCTTGTACGGCGTTCCGTTCCGCGCGACGAGGAAACGCGACCGCCGCCCGGACGCAGAGCTGCTCCTCTACGCGCGCGACCTGCGGCACATGCTCGAGCTCGAGCGCGGGCAGCGCCGTCTGCTGCAGAGCGCGTACATGGAGACCGTCTCGGCACTCGCGAGCGCGCTCGAGTCGAAGGACACGGGGACGCGCGCCCACTCGCAGCGCGTCCAGAGTTACGCGTCCGCCCTCGCCGAGCGCGTCGGCGACGGTGCCGTCACGAGGGATGCGAGCGCGCCGTATGGATTCCTGCTCCACGACGTCGGCAAGATCGGGATCCCGGACGGGATCCTCCAGAAGCCTGGTCCGCTGAGCGTTGCCGAGCGCCGGCGCATGCAGACGCACACGGTGCTGGGCGAGGCGATGCTCTCGAGCGTCGCATTCCTGCAGGGCGAAGGTCTCCGCGTCGTGCGCTCTCACCACGAGCGTTGGGACGGACGCGGCTATCCCGACGGACTGGCGCGTGACGAGATTCCCGCGGGCGCGCGGATCTTCGCCGTCGCGGACGCGCTCGACGCGATGACGAGCCACCGGCCGTACCGGCGAGCGATGGGCTGGGACGTCGCGCGGAGAGAGATCGTCGAGCAGTCCGGCCGGCAGTTCGATCCGCTGATCGTCGAGGCCTTCGTCTCGATCGAGCCTGAGCTGCGCGAGATCCGGCGAGAGCTCGCAGCCGCCTAGACCCCCGCGGTCCGCGCCGCGCGTATCATCGCCGGCGGTGGACTTCCAGCTGACGCCCGATCAGCGCGAGATCCAGGCGCTGACGCGTGACGTGGCGCGCTCCGAGATCGAGCCGTACGCGGCGGAGTGGGACCGCGACCACCGGTTCCCGCGCGAGCTCTATCCCAAGCTCGCCGAGCTCGGGCTCATGGGGGTCTGCATTCCGGAGGAGTACGGCGGCGCGGGAGCGGACTTCCTCTCGTACATCCTCGTGCTCGAGGAGTTGTCGCGCGCGGACGCGGGCGTCGGCGTGACGGTGGCGGTGCACACGAGCGCGGTGACGCTGCCGATCCTGATGTTCGGGACCGACGAGCAGCGCTCGCGATTCGTGCCGCCGCTCGCACGCGGCGAGCTGATCGGGGCGTTCGCGCTGACGGAGGCGGAGTCCGGGTCGGATGCCGGCTCGCTTCGCACCGCGGCGACGCCCGACGGGGACGGCTGGCGCTTGAGCGGTGCGAAGCAGTTCATCTCGACGGCCGAGCACGCCGGGACGTTCGTCCTCTTCGCGCGGACCGATCGCGGCACGCCGGGCGCAGACGGTGTCAGCGCGTTCATCCTCGACGCTGATCACGTCCGGGTGACTGGTCGCGAGGAGAAGCTCGGCCTCAACTCGTCGGTGACGAATTCGATCGCCCTCGACGACGTGCTCGTCGCGCGCGACCGTTTGCTCCACGAGGAGAACCGCGGCTTCCGCGTAGCGATGGCGACGCTCGACGGCGGTCGAATCGGAATCGGCGCGCAGGCGCTCGGGATCGCACAGGCCGCGTACGACGCAGCGCGCGAGTACGCGCTGGAGCGGCGGCAGTTCGGCCGGCCGATCGCGGAGTTCCAGGCGGTGCAGTGGAAGCTCGCGGACATGGCGACGGAGATCGACGCGGCCAGGCTGCTCGTGTATCGCGCCGCGTGGCTGAAGCAGCAGGGCGAGCCGCACGGCGAGGCAGGCGCGAAAGCGAAGCTGTTCGCGTCGGAGGTCGCCCGCCGGCAGACTGCCGAGGCGATCCAGATCTTCGGCGGGTACGGCTTCACGAAGGAGTTCCCGGTCGAGCGCTACTTCCGGGACGCGAAGGTGACCGAGATCTACGAAGGGACGAGCGAGATCCAGCGGCTCGTGATCGCGCGGTCGATACTCGGTCTGGCGGAGCGCTCGGTGCCGGTGCCCTCTTGATGTACACGCGCGCGCGTCCCCACCCGGGTGGGGGTGAACACCCACCACCCACTGCGTTCGACGATACCGGCTTTCGGCATACCTGTCTGTGCCGAAACTGTGCCGACTTTCGCGCGCCCGCTGGATCGCGCGCCCGCACGTGAGCGCACGCAAGCGCGACGAGCCTGTTCGCCTCACGCGCATCTACACGCGCGGCGGCGACCGCGGCGAGACCTCGCTCGGCGACGGCTCTCGCGTCTCGAAGCTCGACCGGCGCATCGCCGCGTTCGGCACCGTCGACGAGCTCAACTCACAGATCGGTTTCGTGCTTGCGGGCGACATCCCGGGCGACTTCCGACCCTGGCTCGAGCGCGTGCAGAACGACCTCTTCGACGTGGGCGCCGACCTCTCCGTCCCGTTCGCCGCCGGCGACCGGCTGCGCATCACGCAGTCCGCCGTGGACGAGCTCGAGCGTCTCTGCGACGAGCTCAACGCACCGCTCTCGCCGCTGAAGAGCTTTGTCCTCCCCGGCGGGACGGAAACGGCGGCGCGCCTTCACGTCGCACGCGCCGTCTGCAGGCGAGCCGAACGCGAGGCGCTCGCCGCGAACGCCGAGCACGGCGTCAACCCGCTCGCGCTGACGTACCTGAACCGGCTCTCGGACCTGCTCTTCATCGCCGCGCGCGCGGCGAACGCGGGCGCCGGCCGCGACGAGCCGCTCTGGCGCCCCGGCGGCTAGGCCTTCCTCAGGAGCCGCGAAACGACCGCGGCGAGCACGGAATTCGGAATCGACCGGGGCAGCGCGATCGTCGCCCCGGCCTTCGCAGCCTTCGCCAGCGTCTTCGGGCTGCGCGAGAGCGCGACCATCCGCAGCCCGGGGAACACGGTGTGCAGGTCGCGGACGAACTGCACACCGAACTGATCGGCGTCCACGACCATCACCTGCACGCCGTTGCTGCCCGCGCCGGCCGCGTCGAACGCGCTGTCCTCGCCGGTCGTCTTGACGATCTTCGCGCTCTTCGTCCTCAGTGCGAGCTTCGGCGTGACGGCGGAGCCGGCGATCACGACCTGTACGGGACCGCCGCGGCCTCGGCCCGCGAAGAGCCGCACCCTGACGGTCCGCGTCACCGATTCGTGTCCGGAGACCGCCGTCCAGCGGATCGAGTAAATGCCCGGCTGCCGCACCTGGGCGGGGAACCGGAGCCTGACGATCGTGCGTCCAGCCTTCATCGCGAAGCCCCACGTCGAGAGCTTCAGCAGTTGCGGGCTGTACAGAACTGCGGATACGCGCGCCTTGCGCGTGAGCAGGACGCGCGCCCCGAGCGTCCGCTTCGTCGCCCGCAGCTTCTTCGTGCTGACGACGCGGAAGACGAGCTTCGTGAAGCCGGTCGTCCCCGGCGCGACCGTGACGTCGATCGCCGAGCCCGGAGCGGCAAGCACGAGGTTCGTCGGCCCGGTCACCGTACCCGGTCGGCCGACGCCGCCCCGCGTCACGTTCCCGAGCTTCAGGCCGGCGGCCTCGAGTGCCGATCGAGCCGCGTCGAGCGTCTTGCCGGTGAGCGCGGGCACGCGCCTCAGCGTCGCGGTCGGCGGGCTCGTGTTCCCGGCGATGTCGGTTTCGTCGAGCGTGAACGTTCGCGAGTCGCTCGCCGTCCACGGGCCCACGTCCCCGCTCGTGCGGTCGACGCCGAAGTTCCCGACGCCGGCGCCGTTCGCGAGCACACGCACGAAGTCGTATGTGCCGCTGTTGTCGGTGCCCGGCGTCCAGGTGAGCGTCAGGTCGCCGCCGATCAGGAAGCCGAGCACGTTCGACGGCGCGGACGGCGCCTGCACGTCGCGCAGCACGCTGAACTCCGTGAGATGCAGCGTCCGCAGGAGGAAGCTCGTGCTGCTCGCCGTGAAGCCGTCGTCCCAGCCGTCGGGCAGCAGGTCGGTCGGCATGCGCCGAAGACCGCGCCAGGCGCCGTTCTCGAACGTGGCCGGCACGAGGCCCTTGCCGGACGCGCGCAGCAGGATCTCAATCGGCTTGAGGAAGCGGTGGACGGGCTGGCCGCTCAGTGCCCAGAAGGCGGTCACATTGACGACCTCGGAGCCGGGCGCGTAGCCGTTCGCGAGCGACGGCGCGCGCGTCGTCTCGAGCCGGATCACGATCCAGTCGTCGCCGTTCGGCGCCCACGCGCCCGCCGGCATCGTCACCGTGGCGAAGCCGTCCGCGGAGGTCACCGACGTCGACGAGCTCGAGCTCGACCCGCCCTCGACCGGCGGCGGCGTCCCGCCGGAGCTCGGCGTGAAGACGGTGAAGCTCACGCGGAAGGACGAGGACTTCCCGGTCGGGTCGGAGAGCCGGCCCGAGAGCGTGTGGAGGCCGGTCGCGAGCGGGCCGGTGTTGTAGAGGATGTGCGTTCCGGAGACGACCGGCGCCACCGTGCCCGCACCGTCGAGCCCCACGTTCGTCGGCGTCGCGGGCTCGTTCGTGACGAGCTCGATCGAGCTCGCGGAGCTGACGGTCGACCCGTCCGCGGGCATCGAGGAGACGAGGACCGGCGCGGTGTTGTCGACGCGGATGTTGGGGCGTGTGTCCTGCGACGTGTTGCCGACCGAGTCGGTCACGACCGCGCGCAGGTCGTAGAGGCCGTCCGCGACCGCCGTCGTGTCGAATGCGACGCTCCATGGCGCAGCCGTGTCGATGCCGATCTGCTTCCACGAGTTCGCGCCGGCCGGGCTCGCGAGGAACGTCACCTGCGTCGCGCCGCTTCCGGTCACCGTCGCGTTCAGCGTCACCGTTCCGGCGAGCGTCGCGCCCGGGTCGGCGAGCGCGATCGTCGGCGCGGTCGCGTCGACGTGGACGGTCACCGTCGCGCCGGTGAACGTGTTGCCGGCACGGTCGGTGATCACCGGCTGCAGGTCGTAGTCGCCCGTGGTCAGACCTGTCGTGTTCCAGCTCCCGTCGAACGGAGCGCTGGTCGAAGTCGAGACCGTCGAGAAGGAGCCGCCGCCGGTCGGACGCATCTCGTACCTCACGGACGCGACGCCCGAGCCGGAGTCGGAAGCAGACACGTGCAACGGCACGGCCGAGCCGCCGACGGTCGCGCCCGCCGCCGGCGCCGTCAGCGAGCCGGTCGGCGGCGTGTTGTCCACTCGCCGGTTCGCGATCACGGCGCTCGTGCCCGTGTTGCCGATCCCGTCGGTCGCAACCACGCGGAGGTCGTAGAGGCCGTCGGCAAGCGTCGTCGTGTCGAGTTGTGCCGAGAACGGTGCGGCGGTGTCCGTCGCGATCGTCGTCCACGTCCCGCTACCCGCGTCCGCGCGCTGGAAGTCGACCGACACCGTGTCCGGGTCGGAGGTCGCAGTCAGCGTCACGGTGCCGCTGAGGCTCGCGCCCGGATCGCTCAGCGTCGGGACGGGCGAGCGGTTGTCGACCGTGATCGTGCGGACGGCGGACGTCGTGCTGTTGCCGGCCATCCACGTCGTGGAGTACGGCGCCGTGGTGTCCGTGTCGAGCGGCGAGCCGTTCACGAGGAACTGCACGGATGCGATCGGCGACGTGACGTCTGCCGCCGAGGCCGTGATCCCGAGGTTGCCGGAGACGACCGCGCCCTGCGTCGGCGAGCCGACGACCGCGACGTTCGGCGGCGTGTTGTCGACGATCTTGTCCGCGAGCGTCGTGGCGGTCGTGTTGTTCGCGTTGTCGGTGACGAGGATCTGCAGGTCGTAGTGACCGTCCGGAACGGCCGTCGTGGCCCAGTTCACCGTGTAGGGGGCCGGCCCCGTCGTGTCGGTGCCGATCGTCGTCCACGTCGTCGAGCCGTGATCGGCGTACTGGAACGCGACCGACTTGATGCCGGCGCCGGTGTCGGCCGGGCTCGCGCTGAGCGTCACCGTGCCGCGCAGGTAGTCCGCCGCCGAGCAGGACGGACAGGCAGGCGGCGTCGCGTCGATGAGCACCGTCGCGCTCTTGACCTGCTCGACGTTGCCGACGTTGTCGGCCGAGAAGTACGCGATCGTGTGCGCGCCGTCGTTCGACCCGTCGGACGGCGCCGGGATCGTCACCGTCGAGCCGACCGTGTACGGGCCGCCGTCGACGCTGTACTCAGTCACGTTCACGCCCGACCCGGCGTCGGTCGCCGTCAGGTGGACCGTGACGTCGGACGCCTGCCAGCCGGAGGGCGCGTCGTCGGTCGTCACCGGCTTCGTGTTGTCGATCGTGTCGCCGACCGGTGCCGAGGTCGTCGTGTTGCCCGCGTGGTCGGTGACGATCACGTGGAGCATCAGGTTGCCGTCCGGCATGGAGGCCGTGTTCAGCGTCGCGCCGGTGTTCGCCCACGTCGAGCCGCCGTTCGTCGAGTACTCGTAGGTGACGGAGGCGACGCCCGAGCCGTCGGTCCCGTTCGGGTCGTCGGTGACCGACGTCAGGTGGATCGTGCCGCGCACGAAGCCGCCCGCGGTGCTCGGGTCGTTCATCGTCGCGGTCGGCGGCGTGTTGTCGACCAACCGGCCGGTGACCGGAATCGACGTCGCCTGGTTTCCTGCGACGTCCACCGCAACGGTCTGGAAGTCGTAGTGGCCGTCCGGCAGGGTCGTCGTGTCCAAAGACGCCGAGTACGGAGCGGAGGCGTCGGTGCCGATCGTCGTCCACGTGCTGCTGCCGGCAGCCGCGACCTGGAAGTCGACGTGGTCGACGCCGGAGCCGCTGTCCGCCGCGGAGCCGGTCAGCGTCACGGTCTGGCGCAGGTTCGCACCCGGATCGTCCTGGCTCGTCGTCGGCGGCGTGTTGTCGATCCGTACGTTCGTCACCGGTGCGGAGCCGGTCACGTTGCCGGCGACGTCGGTCACGACGACCCGGAGCTGGTAGACGCCGTCCGTGATCCCGACGGTGTTCCAGTTGATCGTGTCGAAGGGTGCCGAGGCCAGCGTGCCGATCGTCGCCCACGTCGTCCCGTCCGCCGAGTACTCGTAGCTGACGGACGCGATTCCGGACGCGTAGCCGTTCGAGGTCGGGTCGCTCTCGGAGGACGTCAACGGTACGACGCCGCGCACGTTCGCGCCGGGGTTGTTGAGCGTTCCCGCCGGAAGCGTCGTGTCGCGATGCCACGACCACGTCGACGGCGTCTGATCCGTGTTGCCGGCCGGGTCGGTGGCGCGAACCTGTGCGGTGTGGAGCCCGTCGGTGAGGCCCGGGAACGTGTGCGGGCTCGTGCATGCGCCCCAGGCGCCGCCGTCGATCCGGCACTCGAACGTCGAGCCGGGCTCGCTCGAGACGAACGCAAACGTCGCGGGCGCGTTGCTCGGATCGGCCGGATAGCTCGTGACGAGCGTGTCCGGCGGCGTCGTGTCGATGCTGACGTTCTCGATCGTCGACGCGGGGTGGCCGGCGTTGTCCGTCGCGACCGCCTCGAGCGCGTGGTTGCCGTCGCTCGGGACGTTCCAGCTGACGTTGTACGGCGCGGTCGTGTCGACGCCGAGCGAGGTGAACGTCCCGGTTGCGCAGTCGACGCTCGTGTTCGAGCACTCGAAGAACTCGACGGACGCGACGCCGCTGCCGCCGTCCGTTGCCGTGGCGCCGAACGTCGTCGGGCTCGGGAAGGACGCGTTGATGCTTGCCGGCGGCGCGGTGATCGTCACCGACGGCGGGATGCTGTCGACCAGGATGTTCGAGTTGACGACGTGTGCGGAGTTCCCCGCGTCGTCCGTGGCGCTCGCGCGCACGTCGTACCGGCCGTCTCCCGCGGGCAGCGCGGTCGTGTTCCAGGACGACGGCGTCGGCGTCCACGTCGCGTCGCTGTGGAGCTTGTACTCGAACGTGACGGGCGGGCTTGCCGGCGAGGCGTCACTCGCGCTCGCGGTGAGCGGGACGATGCCGCTGACGAAGGCGCCGCCGGCCGGGCTCGAGAAGGTCAGGGACGGCGGCGTGTTGTCGACGCGCGCCGTGATCGGCGCGGAGGTGGTGGAGTTGCCGGCCGCATCCGTCGCCGTCACGCGCAGGTCGTAGAGGCCGTCGATCACGGCGGTCGTGTCCCACAGCGCGGTCTGGCTCGAGAACGCACCGCCGTGCGGCGCGATCTCGTAGGAGACGCTCGCGACACCGGAGCCGCCGTCGCTCGTGTTCGACGTGAGCGTGACCAAGCCGTGCACCGGATTGCCGGGGTTCGTCATCGTCGCGCTCGGGGCTATGTTGTCGATGCGGCGGTTCGTCACCGGGACCGGCGCCGTCACCGAGTAGGGGGCCGTCGTGTCGCTTGCGATCGTCGTCCAGGAGCCGCCGCCCGAGGGCTTGCGCTGGAACGCGACGCTCGCGACGCCCGCGCCGCCCGTGTCTGAGGCGGAGGCGCTGAGCGTGATCGTCTGGCGCAGGTTCGTGCCCGGATCGCCGATCGAGCTCGTCGGCGCGGCAGTGTCCGACTTGACGACGCTTCCGCTCGTCGCCACGGCCACGTTGCCCGCGTCGTCCGCGACGCTGTACCGGTAGACGGCGCAGTGGCCGGACGCGACCGTGTCGGGGCTCGAGACGGCTGACCACCCGCCGAAGCCGCTGCACGTGTCGGTAGCGAGTGTGCCCGTCTGGCGCTCGAGCACTCCGGTGGATGCATCGACGTCCGGGTCGGGGCCGTTGTTCGTCGTGATCGTGACGGCGCCGCTCGCGTAGCCGTTCACGTACGAGACCGTGACGCCCGATGGCGCGGTGCGGTCGATCGAGATCGTCCTGACCTCGGCGCCGGTGTTCCCCGCTTGGTCGGTCGCGACGGCGCGGATCGCCTTCGGCCCGTCGAAGGCCGGCGTCGTCCACGAGCCGCTGTACGGAGCGGTCGGGTCGGTCGCGAAGACGCTCCACGTGCCCGTGGAGCAGTTTGCGCTCGCGTTCGAGCACTCGTAGAAGACGACGGACGCGACGTCGCTGTCCGGCGTCGACGCCGTGACCGTGTACGTCGTCGGATCCGACGCATTGATGTACTGGATCGGCGCCGTGATCGTGACGCTCGGCGCGGTCAGGTCGATCGTCCAGGTGGCCGACGCGGGCGACGGGTCGATCGAGCCCGCGCCGTTCTTCGCGCGGGCGCTGAACGTGTGCGTGCCGGCGAGGAGCGTGCCGAGCGTGTCCGGGCTGGAGCACGCCGACCACGATCCGCCGTCGAGCTTGCACTCGAACGTCGCCGGGCTCTGATCGGCGCTGAACGTGAACGTCGGCGTCGGGTTGTTCGACGGATCAGCCGGGCCGGAGTCGATCGTCGTGTTCGGGACGGTGGAGTCGACCGTCCACGTGTAGCTCGCGGGCGTCGCATCCGTGTTGCCGGCGGCGTCGGTCGCGCGCACGTCGAACGTGTGCGACCCGTCCACGAGGCCGGAGAGCGAGTGCGGGCTCGTGCACGGCGCCCACGACCCGCCGTCGACGCGGCACTCGAATGTCGAGCCGGTCTCGGACGACGAGAACTGGAACGACGGCGCCGTGTCGTTGTCCGGGTTCGGCGGCTGGACGTCGATCGTCGTCTGCGGCGCCGTCAGGTCGACCGTCCACGTGCGGCTCGCCGGTGTCGCGTCCGTGTTGCCCGCCTGGTCGGTCGCGCGGACGTCGAACGTGTGGCTCCCCTCGGCGAGCGCGGGCGCGATCGTGTGCGGGCTGGAGCAGGGCGCCCACGAGCCGCCGTCGATCCGGCACTCGAAGGTCGAGCCGCTCTCGGTCGAGGTGAAGGAGAAGCTCGGGGCCGTGTCGTTCGACGGATTCGTCGGTGCGGACGTGATCGAAGTGTCCGGCGCGGCCGTGTCGACCGTCCAGGTGTAGGACGCGGGGCTCGCGTCGGTGTTGCCCGCGGCGTCCGTGGCGCGGACAGCGAACGTGTGCGGGCCGTCGGCGAGGCCGGAGAGCGAGTGCGGGCTCGCGCACGGCGCCCACGAGCCGCCGTCGACGCGGCACTCGAACGTCGAGCCGGTCTCCGTCGACGCGAAGGAGAAGCTCGGCGCCGTATTGCTGGACGGGTCGGCCGGATGCGCGGTGATCGACGTGTCCGGTGCGGTCGTGTCGACCGTCCACGTGTCGCTTGCGGGGCTCGCGTCGGTGTTGCCGGCCGGGTCGGTGGCGCGGACGTCGAACGTGTGGCTCCCTTCGCCGAGTGCGGGGGCGATCGTGTCCGGGCTCGAGCAGGACGACCACGAGCCGCCGTCGACGCGGCATTCGAACGTCGAACCGGTCTCGCTGGAGCTGAACAGGAACACCGGCGACGTCGCGTTGGACGGGTTCGCCGGATGCGCGTCGATCGCGGTGTCGGGCGCCGTGTTGTCCACCTCGCGGCTCGTCACCACGGCGGAGGCGGCGCTGTTCCCGGCGAGGTCGGTCGTCACGACGCGCAAGTCGTAGAGACCGTCCGCGACGGCGGTCGTGTCCCAACTCGCCGTGTACGGGGCGGTCGTGTCGGTCCCTATCGTCGTCCACGTGCCGGCGCCGCCGGGCGACCGCTGGAAGACGACCTGCTGGACGTCCGACTCGGCGTCGCTCGCGCTCGCGCTGAGGCTCACCGTCGCATGGAGCGGCGAGCCGGGATTCGTGAGCGTGCTCGTCGGCGCGCCCGAGTCGACCTTCGCCGTCACCTGCACGGCCGCGGATTGGTTGCCGACGTTGTCGGACTCGACGAACGTGTAGCGGTAGCAATGGCCGTTCGAGACGGCGGTGTCGGGGCTCGTGAAGGTGCCGGCGTCCGGCGTGAAGCCGCTGCAGCTCCCGTTCGCGAGCGTGCCGGTCTCGCGCGTGACCGTGCGCGACGAGGCGTCGAGGCCGGAGCCGCCGCCGTTGTCGGTGCCGTCGGCGAGCGAGAACGTGACCGAGCCGCCGGAGTAGTACGGCGCGCCTGCCCCCGTCAGCGTGATCGTCTGGCCGCTCGGCGCTGTGGTGTCGTCCTTCAGCGTGATCGTGTCGGTGCCGTCGTTTCCGGCCGCGTCCGTCGCAGTCACCGTCTGCGCGCCCGGCTCGGCCGCGCCGGACGACCATGTGTAGGCCGCCGGAGACGAGTACGGAGCCGACGTGTCGGCGCCGCCGGTCGAGCCGCTCCACCCGGACGTTCCGGACACGTCTGGGAAAGCGACCTGCGCGACGGCCGTGTCCGTATCGAACGCGGTCGAGTTGAGGCGGAACGAGCCGGACCCGGTCGACCGGAAGAACTGCGTCTTCGTGCCGGCGTCGTAGTACTGGTTCCCGCTGCCGGTCAACTCGGTGGGCGCGGTGACAGCCGCGGTCGGCGCCGCGGTGTCGACCTTCGCGACGGCGCTGACGCCCGCGGAGACGTTGCCGACGCGGTCCGCGATCGCGAACGTGTAGCGGTAGCAGTGGCCGCCCGTGACGGACGTGTCGGGGCTCGTGTACGTGCCTGCGTCGGCGCTGAACGTGCCGCAGCTGTCGCCGTTCAGCGTCGAGCTCTCGCGAGTCACCGTCCGCGTCGAGGTGTCGAGGCCGGACTCGGAGTCGGCGCCGTCGGTGAGCGAGAACGAGACCGACGCCGCCCTGTAGTACGGCGAGTTCGGACCGGTGAGCGTGATCCCCTGACCCGTCGGCGCGGTCGAGTCGGCGGCGATCGCGATCGTCGCGCTGCCGGGGATGCCCGCCGCGTTCGTCGCCGTGATCGAGCGTGCGCCCGGCGCCGTCGCGCCGCTCGTCCACGTGTAGTCGACCGGCGAGCCGAACGGCGAGGACGTGTCCGCACCGCCCGTCGAGCCGTTCCAGCCCGAGACGGCCGACACGTTCGGGAACGAGACGTTGTCGATGCCGCTCTCGGCATCCGAGGCACTCGCGTTGAGCGTGAACGATCCGGAGCCCGACGGCCGGAACCACTGCGTCTGCGTCGCGGAGTCGTAGTACTGGCTGCCGGCGCCGGCCACTTCGGTCGGCACGGCGACGGACACGCCCGGCGCGTCGGTGTCGACCTTCCCCACGGTCTGGACCGGCGCGGAGACGTTGCCGACGTTGTCCGCGATCGTCAACGTGTAGCGGTAGCAGTGCGCGCTCGACACCGCGGTGTCGGGGCTGCTGAACGTCCCGGCGTCGGCCGTGAAGCCGGAGCACGTGCCGTTCGCGAGCGTTCCGGTCTCCCGTGTGACGGCGCGCGACGAGGCGTCGAGGCCGGAGCCCGCCGTCGGCGCGGCCGGGTCGGCGGCGATCGCGATCGCCTCGGAGCTCGAGTTGCCCGCCTCGTCCGTCGCCGTGACGTTCTCGGCGCCGGGCGCGCTCGCACCCGAGGTCCACGAGTAGCTCGCGGGCGACGCGTACGGGCTGGACGGATCGGTCCCGCCCGTCGAGCCGCTCCAGCCGGACGTCGCGGAGACGTCCGGGAAGGCGACGCCCGTCACGCCTGTGTCCGAGTCGGACGCGGTCGCGTTGAGCGTGAACGTGCCGGAGCCTGCCGGCCGGAAGTACTGCGTCTTCGTCCCGGCGTCGTAGTACTGGTTCGCACCGCCTGCGACCTCGGTCGGCCCCGTCACCGACACGTTCGGCCCGGCGGTGTCGACCTTGGCCGTCGTCGTCACTGTCGACGAGACGTTGCCGACGTTGTCCGCGACGGTGAACGAGTAGCGGTAGCAGTGGCCGCCGGAGACGGTCGAGTCCGGGCTCGAGTACGTGCCGGGGTCGGCGGTGAACGTGCCGCAGGAATCGCCGCTCAGCGGCGCCGACTCGCGCGTCACCGTGCGCGACGACGTGTCGACACCGGAGCCGCTGCCGTCGTTGCCGTCGCCGAGCGAGAACGTCACCGCGCCGCCGAAGTACGGAGCGGTCGCGCCGGTGAGCGCGATCGTCTGGCCGGTTGGCGCGGACGAGTCCGGCGTCAGCGCGAACGGCGCGCTCGACGTCGCGCCGGCGCCGTTCGTCGCGACGACGTCGTGCGAGGCGGCGTCGTTCGTCGAGGCGTTCCACGTGTAGTCCATCCGGTACGGCGCGGACGCGGTCGTCCCGCCGCCGGTCACGCCTGCGACGGACGGGAAGGCGACGCCCGTGACGCCCGTCTCCGCGTCGCTCGTCGCAGCCGTCACGCGGAACGTGCCGCTGCCGCCCGGCTTGTAGAAGAGGCTCGTCCCCGAGACGTACTGACCTGCGCTCGCAGGATTCTGCGCGAGCGTCAGCGTCGGGCCCGTCGGCGGCGTGCCGTCGAGCAGGATCGGTTGTGTGCCGACGGCCTCCTCGTTCCCGAGGTTGTCGTACGCGCGGAACTTGATCGTCGTCGTCGTGTTGACGTTGATCGCGCCGAGATAGTCGGATCCGTTGACGGGGCTCGGATCGCTGCCGTCCGTCGTGTAACGGATCGTCTGCACGCCGGTGCCCGTGCCGTCGTCGGCGGACAGGGTCACAACTACGGGCGAGGAGGTGTAGTACGTGCCGTTGAGGCAGGTCGCCCCGTTGCACTGGATCGTCGTCGCCGGCGCGCTCGTGTCGTTCGTGAACGTCAGCGCCGGAGCGGCCGCGGTGTTCCCGGCACCATCGGCCGCGGTCACGACCTCGGTCGGCGTTGAGCTGGTGCCCGCGTTCCAGCTGAACGTGCTCGAGTCGTACGGCCCGCCGGCGGGTGTGGAGACGGTCGACGCCGTGTGCGACCAGCCGCTCGTCGTTCCGCCGAGCGCGGCGGTCGCGCTCGAAGCGGGGGCCGACTCGGCGTCGGACACCGCGTTCGTCAGCTTGAAGCTGCCCGCCGCGGAGCCGCGGTAGAAGACGGTGTTGCCGACCTTGTTCGCGTTGCCGGTCACAGACCAGAGCGTCAGCGAGCTCGTCTTGCCGCCGCTGAGCGTGACGTTCGTCCAGGAGCCGGAGTACGAGCCGCATGTCCCGTTCGAGAGGTTCGCGACGTCGCGTTGCACCTGGCTCGACCCGGACGCGAGCCCGGAACCGGAGTCCGAGCCGCTGTTCAACGTCACCGTTACGGACAGGCTCGTGTAGTAGCCGGCGGTCACTGTCGGGGCAGTGACCGCCGGCGCGCTCGAGTCGTCAGTGAAGGTCAGCGCCGTCGCGGCGGTCGTGTTCCCCGCCGCGTCCGCACCGGTCACGACCTCCGTCGGCGACGAATTCGTGCCTGCGTTCCAGCTGAAGGTGTTCGAGTCGTAGGGCCCGCCGGCCGGCGTGGACACCGTCGAAGGCGTGTGCGACCAGCCGCTCGTCGTCCCGCCGAGCGCCGCCGTCGCGCTCGACGCCGGGCCGGACTCCGCGTCCGACACCGCGTTCCTCACCTTGAAGCTGCCGGCGGCGGCACCGCGGTAGTAGACGGTCGTCCCGCTCATGTACGCACCGCCCGACACGGCCGAGAGCGACAGCGAGTTCGCCGGCCCGGCCGTATCGACTTTCGCGACGTTCGACGCGGTCGAAGCGCTCTGGTTGCCGACCCGGTCGGAGAGCAGCTCGCGGTACTCGTAGCAGTGGCCGCTGAGGACGTTGGTGTCGTTCCCGCCGACGAGCGCGATCGTCGACCACGAGCCGCTGAAGCTTCCGCACGCGCCGTTCGCGAGGTTTGCGACGTCGCGCTGGACGATGCTCGTCGTCGCGTCGACGCCGGACCCCGAATCCGTTCCGCCCGCAGGCGTCACCGGAACCGAGAGTGTCGTGTAGTAGCCGGCCGTCACGCTCGGCGCGGTCACGGACGGCGGCGTCGTGTCCGCAACGACGGTGAACGGCGTCGAGGCCGAGGTAAGAGCCCAGCCGTTCGTCGCGGTCACGTCCTGGCTACCGGACGGAGCGGCCGCGGCCGCGCTGAACGTGTAGGCGCCGGTGTACGGCGAGCTCGAGTCGGCGCCGCCGCCGGTCCAGCCGGAGCCGAGCCCGCTCGCGAAGGTGAGGTGGTCGATACCGGACTCCGCGTCGGACGACGTGCCGGTGACGGTGAAGCCGCCCGCGGCGCCCTGGCGGACGTACACGGTCGACCCCGTTGCGCTTGCGTTCGCGAACGAGCCGAACGAGAGCGACGGCGCGGACGGCGCGGTCGTGTCGTTGACC
>VAYM01000143.1 GCA_005884945.1 Actinomycetota bacterium
GAACTAAACGTTTCGGGACGCGGCGCCTTCGTAGAGGCGTGCGAGGAAGTCGCAGATGACGAGCTCCTGCGCGGTGTTGTTCCCGCGGAGGAGCCGATTGAGATGCATGTGCACGAGGCTGCTCGCGATCTCCGAACGCGATCTCGTCAAGCGGTCTGCCTTCTCGAGCTCGCGGAGTCTCTCCGCAACCGGTGCCAACCGAGCCGATCGCTCGTCCAAGATCTTCACGCCGGGCGCCAGCAGATGCTCCTCGTCCGGCACAGCATTCACGAGACGCTCGAGACTCGTCCGCTCGCGACGGAACCTCGCACCGACGCGGCCGCGCGCCGCTCCGTCCCAGCGGAACCGGCGCAGCAATCCGTCCCGCTGATCGCGGACGCGGGCGAATCGTTCCTGCATGTCGAGACCGAGATCGACGAGCAGCCGGTGGACACCGACGACACCGAGCTGCCAGCGCTCTTCGAGCCCGGCATCGCCGGGCTCGAAGAGCGGCAGGATCGCGACAACAGCGTCGCTGTCCGCATGGAACGCACGCTCGACCGTCTCGATCGCTTCCGGCCCGCCGTAACGCTCCGCCTCGCGTTGATACGTGCCGAGCTCGACGCGCCACACGAGCCCATCGTCGACTAGCGTCTGTCCCCCACGCTCGATGACCGGCAGAACCTGTTCGCGCAACACGGCCGGTTCGCCGTGAAAGCGCAGACGCAGATGGAACTCGGGGTCTTGGTAGCGGAGAAAGAACCAGCGGTCCGCGAACCCGCCGTCGAGAACCTCTCGCACGATCGGGGCGACGGTGTCCACGAGGACCGCGTCGGCGATCGTTTCACCGGTGTACAGACGCGCGTACAGCCACTCGTCCCCGGGAGCGAATCGTCGACGGACCGGAGCGTCGCGAGGAGATGTGCGACGCGTTCGCGCCGGCGCGTTTCGGACGAACGGCACGACGAGCTCGTGTGCGAACGCACCCTCCGGACCTTCGACGCAGAGCTCGCCCGGCGGCGGAAAACACTCGACGAGGTCCACGAACTCTCGACTGCGCACCGTCTGCGCCAGCGACTCAACGGCAAGCACGTTGTCGAGGTCGACTGGGAGCTGACCGCCGAAGTCGGACAACGCGATAAACCGAGGAACGCCCCGCTCCTCCCGCCATCGTTGGACCGCCTCGTAGCTTCCGGACTTGTCGAGCAGCTTCGCGTCGAGCCGCCACTGCGCGCGCGAGACGATGATTCGGCCTGAGCGCACACGCGGGAGGAACGGTGCGGAAGCCAGCGGCCCCCAGAAGCCGCCGCCCCACCCGCTCTGATCCTGCAACGCGCAGAGGAACCGGTATACCGACATGCCGCGAAACCGAAAGTTGTGCGCGCTCGTGAGCCGCGGCACGACGCGACGGTCGAGCCGCTGCGAAAACAAGACGATCCGGCCGTCCTCGACCGACACGAGCAGATCGGCCAGCGGGATCTGACGCTCGGGCGGAGCGCCCGGCCCGCCGAGGCACGCGATCTCGTGCTCGCGGAGAACGGGACGCGCGACGACGTTGACGTCACGCGCTCGGGGGAGGTGGACGATCTCCGCGAACACCGCGTCCGGATCGAGCGCCTCCTCCGTCCGTAGGTGCTCTTCGACCGCGGCGCGCAGGCCGGGATCCGCGTGACAGAAACGACCGAGCAAACGAGCGCCGGACGGACCGTCGAACGAAAGCACGAGAACGCGGAACCGCCCTGCCGCCAGCGCCGACGCCGAGCGAGCCGCAACGGTCGCCATCACGCCGAACGCATCGGGAAACCGGACCGCGTCCCGATCCTCGAGCTTCTCCAGGTCTTCCCGCCCCAGCACGAGCTCGTCGCGACCCGCGCTCACGGACTCTTGGAGACGCGCGAGTAGGTGATCCTCGCGCGGCCCCCAGCTCGACGACGGCCTGTCGTTTTTCGCGCCGATCCCTTCCAGCAAAGGCGCCTTAGCGGATTCGTCGTCGTCGAATGCGACCCCGAGATCCGGGTCGAGCGCCTCGAGCAGGGAGACGCGCTGTCCCTCGTAGCGACTCTCGAAGCGCTCCGCGAACCGCTCCAGCGACGTCGTGCCTGTGTCTCGACGGCTGATCCGCTTGACGAGCTCTGCGCCGCGCAGGATCTCCGCCACAAGTCCGAGCTCCTCCGCGTCGAGCTCGGCGAGCCTTTCGCGAACCGCCGCGAGACGGGGTACGGAATCAGCGAGGCCGTACGTCGAGTCCGCGCCCGTCACCTGCACGTCGAGGTCCGGAACCAAGACCTGCTGGGCGATGAGGTCATCGACGTACTTTCCGACTCGTTCTTCGGCGCGGCCCCTCGAGACAAGCGTCGCCCGTATGCCACCTGGTCCCGCCCCGTTCTCGGCAGCCGCGAGCGCGTCCGCAAGCGCATCGGAGTCGCGTACGGAGATCAACGTGTGCCGGTCCTCGTCGGCTGCGGGACGGCTGTGCACGTACCGTCGACGATCCCCGCACCGGTACAGCGACGGATTCGGGGCGTACCTCAGTCCGTCGCGAAACGCCGGCTCCGCCAACAGTCCCTCGACGACGTCGACCAGGTAGCCGGCGTCGAGACGTGTCGTTCGCCGGTATGCGCTGTGCGGCCCGAGCGCGAGGTTCGTCACATCGCCGATCCGTCCCGTCGAAACTCCGGCGAAGAGACCAAACGGCGTCGACCGGCCGGTCATGCGGCAGAAGTAGCGGACGAGCGCACGCTCGCACTGGCGGCTCCGTTCCGAGTCGGGATTCGCGATCCAACCGTCGACGAGGTCGTGGACGCCGGGCGAGGCGACAAAGATCGCCTCGCGCACCTCGGGCCTCGTGACGAAGTCCCGAAGGCGAGCGCGGAGGACTCGCCGATCTCGGTCGAGGGCATCCGCATCGTCGGGCGCGTCCGGCGCCTCGAGATCGTCCGCCCAACGAAGCAGCTCGTCGAAGGGCAGCAGCGGCGTGCGCAGGACGAAGAAGCCCGAGGGGACGAGATCGCTCGGCCGAGGCATCGCCCTGATCGTCAGGCGTTCCGGGCCGATGCGTCAAGGTCGAACCGTCGCTGTGTCGCGACGCCGACGCGCTGGAAATGAAGGAGGCAGAGAGGGACAATCCGCAGAACGACGCATCACGGAGGAGCACGCGATGACAGATCCGAAGACGCAGGAACACCGCGACAATGACGATCAGGGACTCGAGCTCGAGGCGGAGGCCATTCGCGACCTCGACGTCGATCAAGAGGACGCTGATGCCGTCCGCGGCGGCCCGTGCCCAAACTCGTTCGGAATCGAGACGAAGTCGACCTAGCGAACTGATCGCACGGGCCCGCTTCGTGACCGGACTCGACGCGGGGAACCGCGGCGCGCGGGCAGAGCGCGACGGTGAGCTCGCCGCGGCGATCGGAACGCTCGGCGTCTGGGACGCCGGTCTCAACTACGCGCCCGCGCGGCAGGCGCGCGCGGCCGCCGTCGAGCTCGAGGAGGGGGGGTACGGCGCCGCCTGGCTGCACGAGGGCGGCCGAGATGCTTTCGCGGGCGCGGCGATTCTGCTTGCGGCGACGGAGCGGCTGGTGGTCGGGACGAGCATCGTCAGCATCTGGCGCCACGAGCCCGGCCAGATGGCGAACGCGGCGCGGACGCTCGGCGAGGCGTTCCCCGGCCGCTTCGTGCTCGGTATCGGCCCGAGCCACCCGGGTGCGAGGTCCTGGCACGGACGCGGATACGTGCGTCCCCTGACCGACATACCCGAGTATCTCGATGCGATGGACGCGGCCTTCTGGGACGGCCCTCGTCCGGATCCTCCGGTCCCACGCGTCCTCGCTGCCCTCGGTCCGAAGATGCTCGACCTGGCACGTCGACGCTCGCGCGGTGCGATCCCGTACCTCGTGCCGGTGGCACATACGAGCTTTGCTCGGGAGCGGCTCGGACCGGACCCCGTCCTCGCGGTTCACCAGGCGGTCGTCATCGGCGAGCCTGCCAAGCGCGCCAGCGAGGTCGCGCACGAGCACCTCGCGCGTTATCTCGGCGCGGAGAACTACCGGAACAACTTCTTCCGCTTCGGCTTCACCGAGCGCGACGTTGCCGGGGACGGGAGCGAACGGCTGATCGACGCGATCGTCGCCATGGGTGACGGCGACGACGTCGCTGCCCGCGTGCGCGAGCACCTCGAGGCCGGTGCGGACCACGTCTGCGTCAATCCGCTCGGTCGAGGCCTGAACGAAGTCCCGATCGCACGCTTGCGCGAGCTCGCTGAGCGGCTGGAGCGTGTGTCGCGAGCGTGACACTCCGTGTGTGACGCCCGCGCGTGACATCTAGGGCGATGAGTCCTACGATCGTCTTCGGCGGGCTCAAATCGAGGAGAAGACCATGAGCGATCCAAAGGAAGAGAAACGCGACGTCGAAGAGCTGGAGCTCGACGCCGAGACCGTCAAGGATCTCGACGTCGACGAGAACGAAGGCGGTCAGATCCGCGGCGGCTGCTCGAATAGCGGCACGCTCTCGGTGAACCCGAACTGAGCGGCGGCTCCGCGAAAGGGGACGACATGAGCGATCCAAAGCACAAGCAGCGCGAGCCGGACGAACTTGATCTCGACGCCGAGACCATCAAGGACCTCGACCCGGGCGAAGAGGACGCGGACGGGGTACGCGGCGGCATCGTGGGCCAAATGACACACACGTGCAACTGCCAGGCGGTTAGCAACATCAATTGTGTAGCGAATTAACCCGCGAGCGGCGGCGAAGCCGCCGCGATCTACGCTCGCTGCGCTGCCAAGGAAAGGAGAACGACGATGAGCGACCCGACGGAACGCGGGCGCGAAGAGGACCAGCCGGACGAGCTCGAGCTCGATTCCGAAGCGATCCGCGATCTCGACGTCGAAGACCGAGAGGCCGACGCGGTCCGCGGCGGCCCGTGCATGCATTCGTACGGTTCGGTGGTGCAGCCGTGAGCGACCCGAAGGAACGGAGAGGCGAGCCCGAAGAGCTCGATCTCGACTCCGAGACAGTCCGCGATCTCGAGCCCGGCAAGGAAGAAGCCGACGACGTGCGCGGCGGTGCAACGCTTCAGTGCTGCTCAGGCGTCCGCCCTGTGTCCTGCATCATCCCGAAGTAGGAGGCCGCTCGTGCTGGTCGATCGAGCTCGGCGTCGCGGCACGCTCTCGATGAACCAGAACTGAGGCGTGGGAGAAGCGGCGGCCATACCGGCATGGATCCCGAGCGAGCGCGGCTCCCCGAGCAGGAACACCTGTCGACGCATGTGAGGAAGGAACGAATGAGCGACCCGAGAGAGCACAAGCCCGAGGACGACGACCTCCAGCTCGATGCCGAGACGGTGAGAGATCTGGAGCCGAGCGCGGACGACGCGGAAGACGTCCGCGGCGGACTGTCGCTTCAGTGCTGCACCGCCGTAGACTTCATGACTTGCATCAAGCCGAAGTAGACAAGCGCAAGGGTCGACGACGAAAGGAAAGCCGGATGAGCGATCCAAACCCACACCTCGACGACGACGAACTCGATCTTGACGCCGAGACCGTCAGAGATCTCGAACCGAACGAGGAGAGCGCCGAAGAAGTCCGTGGAGGATTCAACACAAGATTCTGCGGTTACACCGCGGCTCTTAAGTGCGGCGTTCAGAACTAGCCGAGCAGGAGCGGCAACGCCTGCGTCAAGAGTCTCGCAAGCGTGGCCGCCACTGATTCGTCTCCCACGGTCAGCAACATCTTCAACAGCGCCTCTTGCATCAAGCCCAACTAGGCGACGAGGAAGACTCTGTCCCAGCGGTGGACGACACCTGACCCGGCCGCCAGTAGCACGAGCACGACGCCGGCGGCACCTTGAAGTAAGCCTGGGCGGTCGACGGCTCCGCCGTCGGGATCGAGATCGCGATAGCCGAAGATCGAGTCCGGCTCGAACGCGTCGAGCAGCGACACGAGCAACTCATCTGCGAACGCGCGGAGAGTTCCGCTCCCCGAGTCGTTCGCAGTTCGCAGCGTGATGTGGAGCAGACCTGCGAGGCCGTGGCAGAACGTCGGCGCATCGGCCTCGCGCACCGACGCGGGCCGCGCCGCAACCGCCTCGAGCGCGGCGACTGCGACGTCGCGAATGCGCGAGTCTCCGATTGCCGTGCCCGCAAGCCAGAGGGTGCGCGCAATTCCGGGGGCGCCGTAGCACCACGCAGCACGTGCGGGACGCGACTCGCCGCCGTCGATCGAAACCGCATACGGCCAGTTCACACCCCACTCGTCCTCGACGACCTGATCGACCAGCCACGTCGAAGCCCGTTGGACCGCGCGGACGACGCTCTCGTCCTCGACGCCCGACACGCGCGCCAGCGCAAGGAGCGCGAGCGGACCGGGGAGGCCATGTGCGAGCCCGCAGTTGAGACGGCCGTGTGGATAGGTCGCCGCGGAGAGATCGTCGAGTAGCTCGGGCGGCGTATACCAGTTGGGCACTTTCCCTTCGGCGAGGATCAGGTCGACGAGCCGACCGACGATCCGCCGCACCGCAGCGTCGTCACCCCGCAGCAGGAAGTACGCGCCGAGGCCCGCGAGACCCGAGACGACGTCGAAGTCGCGTTCCGCTGAGCCGCGCTCCCGTCTGTCGAGGCGCTCGATCCCGCGTTCCGTGTGCTCGCGAAGAAGCCTGTCGAGCGTCCCGAGCAGACGTGCGTACCGGTCGGCGTCGACCAGAGCGGCAGCGAATGCGACTCCCGGGAGCCCACCGAAGAGACTGCCGTCCGGCCGCCTCTCCGAGCGGACGGCCTCGACGGCCAGCTCGATCTGACGGTGGGCCGCGGTGCCCCAGCCCTCGCCCGGGAAGCGCGCAGCGAGCTCCGCAAACGTCAACGCGAGACCCGGATGCCCCTGTGCGAGCGCCGCGGGATGCCAGGTCATTGCGGCCGTCTCTCGGTCCGCGGTCGACGCCGATTCGACCGCACTCGCCAGCCGGCGCGCGTCGGCGAGGCGACGTCCCACCTCGCGCGCTACGTCAACCGGGTCTGTACACGCGGGCACGATCGTCGTATCGTCGCATCGTCGAGGAAGGAGCTCGCTGGCCACTCCTGACGAAACCGCCTGCGAAAGGAGCGGACATGACCGGCCACGAGCACGACGACCAGAAGGATGCGCTCGACCTCGATCCCGAGACGGTGCGGGATCTCGAACCGAAGGACGAAGACGCAGAGGACGTCCGCGGCGGCGGATCGGCGATGGAGTGCACAGAAAGGATATGCCAGAAACCGGCCTAAGCCGCCGGCCTCAGAGCTCGAGCTGCTGGCTCGCTAGATAGAAGTACAACCCCTGCCGCTCCATCAGCTCGTCGTGCGTCCCCTGCTCGACGAGCCGGCCGCGCTCGAGCACGACGATGCGGTCGGCATCGCGGATCGTGCTCAGGCGATGCGCGATCACGAACGACGTCCGGTCGGCGAGCAGGTCGTCGAGACTCTCCTTGACGGCACGCTCCGACTCGCTGTCGAGGGAGCTCGTCGCTTCGTCGAACAGGAGGATCGGCGGGCGGTTGTAGAGCGCACGTGCTATGGCGATCCGCTGCTGCTGCCCGCCTGAGAGGCGCAGGCCGGTCTCCCCGACCTTCGTCTCGTAGCGAAGCGGTAACCGCTGCACGAACTCGTGGGCGTTCGCAGCGCGCGCCGCCCAGAGCACACGCTCCGGATCGGGCATGACCTCCCCGAACGCGATGTTTCCGACGATCGTGTCGTCGAAGAGGTAGCTCTCCTGGAGGACGAAGCCGACGTGCCGGCGGAGCGTCCGGTAGTCGAGCGTCCGCATCTCGAGGCCGTCGAAGCGGATCGCGCCTTCCGTCGGCTCCACGAGCCCGGCGAGCAGCTTGATGAGCGTCGTCTTGCCGGACCCGCTGCGGCCGACGATCGCGACGGCTTCACCTGGCTCGACAGAGAGGTTGATCCCTTCGAGGATCAGCGGCGATTCCGGGCCGCCGTAACGAAAGCCGACGTTCTCCAACTGAACGCGCCCTGCGAGGGTCGGCACCGGACGTAGACGGGAGCGATCGTGACCCTGCTCGGGCACCTGCTCGAGAACGTCGTCGAGGCGGCCGAGCAACACGCGCGCAAGCTGAAGCCGGTCCCACAGGAGCAACAGCAGGATCAGCGGCGCGTTCGCGAGCGCGATCAACGCGTTGAACGAGACGAAGCGGCCAAGCGAGAGATGTCCATGGACGACCTCGAGCGCTCCCACGAAGAGAAACAGTCCGAGCGACACGAATGTGATCATCTGCAGCGCGCCCTGATACGCCATCACGAGGAACTCCGAGCGGAAGACGCGGTCGGCGAGGCTCTGGAACTGCTCGAGCATGAGATTGCGGAACGACTTTTCGGCCGCCATCGCCTTCACCGTCTCGATGCCGCGGATCGCGTCGATCTGGGCCGACTGATACCTGCCGAACGCCTCTTCGAGGCTGTCGTACATCGGCCGCAGCCGTCGCGCGGAGAAGCGCATCAACCCGGCGTAGAGCGGGACGGTCGCGAGGTAGACGAGCGCGAGCTGCCAGCTGTAGACGATCATCAGCACGACGGCTGCCGCGAGCTGCGTCAGGGATGTCAGAACCTGGACGCCGCTCTGGACGAGGAACTCTCGCACGTCCCGTACGCCCGACAAGCGGCGCTCGATGTCGCCGGTCCGGCGCGTGTTGAAGTAGCTCATCGGCAGGTCGAGCAGCTTCCCCGTCACGAAGTCGAGCGTGGCGACGTCGAAACGCACGGCAACGCTGCTCAGCAGGTAGCGCTGCACGAGCGTTGCTCCGGTCATCGCGATCGTCACTCCCGCAATCGCCGCAAGGACGACGTAGAGCAAGTTCAGGTCGTGATGCGGCAGCACGCGGTCGACGACGACCTGCGTCATGATCGGCAGGACGAGCTGCAGGGCGGCGGCGGCAGCAGCAAGGAGAACGGCGAGGCCAATCTTTCGCAGGTGCGGTCGGACGAACGGAACGAGCCAGGCGAGGCTCGTGCGCGCCTCCGGCGCCTCAGCCAGACGTTCGGTCGGCGCGAGAAGAGAGGCGTAGCCGCTCCATTTCTCGGTGAACTCGTCGCGCGGGATCTTGCGTAGGCCGAGTGCCGGGTCTGCGACGCGCACGTGGCCGTCGTTCACGGCGTAGAGAACGACCCAGTGGTTCCCGCGCCAGTGCACGATCGCCGGCAACGGGACCTCGTCGAGCCGCGTCTTCGAGGCACGGACCGAGCGTGAGTCGAGCCCGAGCTCCTGCGCGCCGCGCGTGATCCCTGCGAGGCTCGTCCCGTCCGTGGCCGTGTGCACGGCCTCACGGACTCGCCCGATGCTGACGTTGCGGCCGAAGTGGCGGCAGACCATCGCGAGCGAGGCGGCACCGCAGTCCATCGCGTCGAGCTGGTACATGTGGGGAAAGCTGCGAATCCGTTTCGCTCGCGCGACGTTTCCGTCCGAGGCCGTCAGCTCTTCCGCCGCTTGCTCGACCTCGCCGTCCGCTACATCCGGCGGAACCTTCTCTTGAACGGAAGCGTCCGCCGGCAGAATCTCGGCCGCAAAGTCGAGCGGGACGCGCGAAAGAGTGCGGTATTCGTACTGCCGCAACCGCTCCTCGAGCCGTGCGGCGAATGGCGGGTTGTCGGCGACGAGACGCTGGAAGAGCTCCCGCGGAAACTCGAGGAGCACGCAGTCCGTCACGGCCTCCAGGGTTGCCGCACGTGACTCGCCCAGGAACAGCGACCGCTCGCCGAAGAAGTCACCCGTACGGAAGAACGCGAGCGCCGCATCGGTTTCGGTGAACGCGCGCACACGTCCTTCTTCGATGACATACATCGGGCCTGCCGGCTCGCCTTCGCGGATGATCGTCCTTCCTTGCGGCACCTCGATCCGCTGCAAGCCGGACGCGAGCGCGGCCAGCGCATCAGCGGGCAGATCGCCGAAGCTCGAATGCACACGGAGGAAGTTCCAGAGCGCGCGCTGCTTCGCGACTGCTTCGAACATCGAGCGGACCTCCGGGTGCGAGGCGGTCAGCGCCGAAAAGACGGCACCGTCGAGGCGAAGCACCTCCACCTTTTCGCTCGCACGCACCGTCGCCGTTCGCGGCCCCTTCTCGAGCAAGCCGCTCTCGCCGAAGCTGTCACCCGCACGAAGTACGCTCAGCGGCACTTCGTCGCCGTCCTCTCCACGCTTCAAGACGCGCGCGCTGCCGGTGACGAGCAGATAGAACGCGTCCGCGGGGTCGCCCTCGGTGACGATGACGGCGCCGAACGGATACTCGACGGGCACGAAGCTCGCGATCAAGAGTCGGCGCACGTCTTCGGCAAGCAGCGACAGTGCCGGCAGATGGTCGAGCGCCTGCTCGAGGTCGGACGCGAGGAGGCTACTCATGCCAATTCACGTGCTCCGCGACGGCGCGCTGCGCCGCACGCGCGACGACTCGGTCTTCGGCCCGCCGGCGCGTCTCCGGATCCGTGGCGCTGGGCGGTGTCTTCGCGTCGATGAAGAACAACGAGAACCCGTCGTCGCGTGCGACCGGGCCGACGAGCTCTCCCACGCGCGCGGCGGCAAGACGGGGCGACAGCTCCGCGTCGACGTCTGCGACGTACACACGCAGCCGTCGGGGCCGGACGCCGCAATCGTCGGCAATGTCCGTCAGTGCGCGTCCGTCCACCCGGACGCACAGCGCTGCCTCGCGCGCCGTGTCCCCGTCGGGGACTTCGAGAGCGTCTCCCTCGATGCGCAACCACTCGAGGCCGTGGAGCGAGATCTCGTGATCGATCGCAGCGTCCGTTAAGAGGTCGTCTCGCGCGTGCGACGCCGCCGCTCGGAAACGGTCGGGACTCTCGCTGCCGCCGTCGGTTTCGACTCCAGACTCAGCGGCGAAGGCGACATCCACGGCGAGGCGTTCCGCAAACCGGAGAAGGAAACCCGAGCAGACGGCGTGGGCCCAGAGCGGTTCGACGAGCTCACCCTCCTCGACCGGGAACCTTCGCACGGTCTCGGCAAGCTCCCCGGACCACCGATTGCGAAGGAGTGTCCGACGAACGTACCCCCGCCACTCGGACGGCGTGAGCTCCCATTTCTCGAGCCATTCCGTCAGCTGGTCGCCCGCGAGCAGGTTCCAGTCGTACCGGAACCGAGTCGTTGCCTCGACGAGATCGCTCGGTTCGACTTCCTCCCCGGCAGCGGCGAGACGCCGCTCGGCCGCAACGCCTTCTCGCGTTGCCTCTTCGACCTCCGTCAGTGCGCCGTAGGCGAGGGCAGCTGAGATGACATCGCGCCAGGTGAAGATCTCACCGCCGACGCTGAAGACGGGTCGTTCCAGGACCAGTGGGCGGATCGTCTCGAGATCCGGCACTAGTTCAGCCTACTCCGGCATTGCCCGCTGCAGCGCAGCGCGCCACTCGCCGACGAGGAGCTCCGCTTCATGCTCAGGGATCTCGGGCTCGTAGCACTTCGCCGTCCCGAGCGAACGCGCGACGTCGTCTCTCGAAGAGAAGACACCGATTGCGAGCCCCGCGAGCGCGGCGGCGCCGATCGCGGTCGTTTCCCGCTCCGCCGCGACCTCGACGGGCACACGAAGCACGTCCGCTTGGAACTGCATCAGGAACTCGTTCGCCGTCGCGCCGCCGTCGACTCGCAGCGCCTCGAGCTCGATCCCCATCGCATCGACGACGTCGCGCGTCTGGTAGGCGATCGACTCCAGCGCCGCGCGAATGAGATGCTCGCGGCGCGAGCCGCCGGTGAGACCGGTGACGAGACCGCGCACATCCGGACGCCAGTGGGGCGAGCCGAGCCCTGCGAGCGCGGGCACGAAATAGACGCCGCCGTTGTCGTCGACGGCGCGCGCGAGCGTCTCGCTCTCCGCCGCGTCCGCGAGCAGTCCGAGCCCGTCGCGGAGCCACTGGATCGCCGCGCCGGTCACGAAGACAGAGCCTTCGAGCGCGTACTCGCGCTCACCCGCGGCCGCAGTCGCAAGGATCCCGTGTGGCGGCGCGGGCACGGACGTTCCGGCGTGCACGAGCACGAAGTTGCCGGTGCCGTACGTCGCCTTCGCCTGGACGGTGCGGAAGCAGCCGTGACCGAACAGCGACGCCTGCTGGTCGCCGGCGATGCCGGCGATCGGAGCTCTGGCCCCCGCGACCTCGCCCTCGCCGACGATCTCGCTCGACGCGTGGATCTCCGGCAGCAGCGACCGTTCGACGCCGAAGAGCTCGAGGAGCTCGTCGTCCCAGTCGAGCGTGTCGAGCTGCAGCAGCATCGTCCGCGACGCATTCGTCACGTCGGTCGCGTGAACCGCGCCGCCAGTCAGCTTCCACACGAGCCAGGAATCGACCGTGCCGAACGCGAGGCCCGCGGGGTCGCGACCACGCAACAGCCACTCCAGCTTCGTCGCTGAGAAGTAGGGATCGGGGACGAGCCCCGTCCGCTCCCGAATGAGCTCGGCGGGCAGCTCGCGGCACCGCTCCGCAGTCCGCCGGTCCTGCCAGACGATCGCGTGCTGCACCGGCACTCCTGTGCGGCGATCCCAGACGACCGTCGTCTCGCGCTGGTTCGTGATTCCGATCGCACGAACATGGGATCGTGCTCGACCCAGCCGGGCCGCGGGTAGTGCTGGCGTAGCGGGCAGTAGCCGCGACCGCGCGACCGAAGATCCTCGTCGACGACGAGGCACGTCGTGCCGCTCGTCCCCTGGTCGATCGCGAGGATCACGACGTGATCCCCGTCACATGACGGCCGCCGTTCGCCCGTTTGCGATGATCGACTGCGTCACGACGGATCGTGACCTGGGAGAGCGAGGAGGGGACCATGGGGAAGAGCATTCTCTTTCTTTGGGCGACAGTTCTCACGGTTGCACTGCTGACGTTTCAGGCCTCCGCCGCCGGAGGCGGCGGCCGAGGACCGAAACTCTCGAGCGGCCGTGACGAGGCCGCGGCGTTGCAGAACGAGTCGGTCGGCGGACCGTTCACGTCGCTCTGCACGTCGGCCACCACGTTCGGATCGAACGTCCAGACGAACTGCGACAGCACGGTGCTCCCGCACAACGAGACGGCAATCGCCGCCGACCCGGCCAATCCGGCACATCTCGTCGGCGGCACGAATGACACGGAGCTCCCCCCGAACGGTGCGTCGGGCTCGGCGAAGAGCGCTCTCGGCTACTACACGAGCTTCGACGGCGGCGCGACGTGGCTGAACGGACAGGTGCCGGATGGAACGTTCACGCAGACGAGTGATGCGTCGGTCGTGTTCGATACCGCGGGCCGCGTCGACATCGGCGCCGTCGCGTTCGACCTCGGTCGCGGCGGTCTTGCGCTCGGCGGAGCGATCCAGGTCTCGACGTCAACCGACGGCGGCAGGATCTTCGCCGCACCGTCCGTCGTCGAGCGGTCGACCAGCCCGACGATCTTCGAGGACAAGCCCTACCTCGCCGCGGACGACAGTGCCGCGAGCCCGTTCGCGGGCAGCGTCTACGTGACATGGACGCGGTTCCACTTCGCCGACAAGAAGGAGACGCAATTCCTCGAGTCGCCGATCTTCTTCTCAGCGTCTCGTGACGGCGGCAAGACATGGTCGCCGCCGAAAGAGATCAGCGGCGTCAATCCGGCAGTCTGCACGTTCTCGGGCACGTCGCTCCCCAACGACGGTAGCTGCCGCGAGGATCAGTTCTCGTCGCCGGTCGTGGGCGCCGACGGAACGATCTACGTCGGGTTCGAGAACGATCAGGCGGTCAACGACGGGCAATTCCGCAACCAATACCTCGTCGTGAAGTCGAGTGACGGCGGTGCAACGTGGAGCGCGCCGGTCCGCGCGAGCGACGTGCTGAGCGACGGCGCGAGCGACTACCCGATCAACGTGCAGGGCCGCCAGACGCTCTCGAACTCGCAGTTCCGCGTCAACTCTGCGGGCAACCTCGCGATCGACCCGACGACGGGAGCGCTCTTCGTCACGTGGTCGGACAACCGGAACGGCACGGCGTCGAGCACGAACACGGACGTCTTCGTCGCCGGCTCCGCCGACGGCGGCGTGACGTGGTCGGCGCCCGTCGCCGTGTCGAGCGCGGCCAACGACCAGTTCTATCCGTGGGCGGCAGTCGCACCTGACGGGACGCTCGAGGTCGTCTACTTCGATCGCAGCTATGACGCGGCGAATTCGAAGTATGGCGTTACACTCGCAAAGCTCGGTGGCAGCGCACAACGGGTGGATACGGGTCTCTCCGATCCAAACAATGCGCGCTGGTTCAGCGTGAGCGGCGAGACGGCGTTCCTCGGAGACTACAACGGACTGGCGATCGGGTCAGACGGCGTCGCGCATCCGTTCTGGACGGACATGCGACGCGTCGTCACCGTCAACCACGCAACCGGCACGACCGAGGACGCGTTCACCGCAGCGGTTCACTAACGCGGAAACAGAGGACTGAACCGGGGGGACGACGCGCGTCCCCCCGGTTCTCCGTTTCATCACCCGAGCTGGGCGCGTTCCGCGCCGCCCGGATGCTCCTTCGTGTGCACGTTCACGTAGTACCCCGCCTTGTTCGCGAGGATGTCGTCGATGATGGCTGCGGTCGTAGCCGTGCATCCGCTCGACGTCCCGTCGGCGCCGGGCGCGCTGAACGGCACGACCACCGGCCCGTTGACTCCGGCTCCGCCCTTGTGGATGTGCGCTGCGACAGTCGGCAGCGTCACGTTCGCCACGCGCAGCCGGTAGCACACGAGCACCGCGTCCTTGCGGATGCGGAGCACGGCGGTTCCGGTCGCGTTCGGCTCCGACGAGCCCTTCAACTGCAGATGCAGGATCGTTCCGAGCACCGGCTTCGAGCCCACGAGTTGTGCGCGCACTGCGCCGACCGGGGACTCGGCCGTGTGCACGTTCACGTAGTACCGCGCCGGGTGCGCGATGATCGCCTTCACGAGCGCCCGCGACGCCTTCGCGCATCCGCTCGAGTTGCCCGCCGCGTTCGGCGTCTTCAGCGGAATGATCACCGGGCCCTCGACTCCGGCCGCGCCGCGGTGGATGTGCGCAGCGATGGCCGCCCCCGAGAGGTCGCGTACCGCGATCCGGTAACAGACCTGCGGCTTTCCTGCGCGAAGCCGAATCGTCGCCGTCCCCGTCGCGACCGGGTCGCCGGCGGGGTTCTCCCTCTCCCCGACGAGCGTCACGCGAAAGACGCGCGTCGGCGTACGCTCGGTCTGCGCATTCGCGGCGACGAATCCAACTGCGCCTACGAGAGCCGCGACGGCCAGCACGGCAGCAAGCTGTCTCATGCAACACCCCTTCCTCGCGTTTTCCCTAGCTACGGGAAGGGGGCCGCGCCGGATTTCGGCGAAGGCGCGATAGCCTCCGCCTGTGGAACCCGGCGAAGGCGTTGTCCTGACCGTCGTCTCCGACCAACCGGAGGCAGAGATCGTCTGCGGGCTGCTGCAGACGAACGGCATCGACTGCGCCTACCGCGACACCGAGGCGATCGACTCTCCGCTCGAGGACTTCACGGCCGCCGGCCCACGCGAGATCCTCGTCCGCGAGGAAGACCTCGAAGCCGCGCGCGAGCTGATCGCGACGATCGGCTAGCGCCGACGCTAGCCGACGGACCGCTCTTGCTCGATGCGCTCGGCCTGCGCGCGGACCCATTCCGCGTAGTCGCCCCGTCGGACGCCCACGAAGAAGTCGGCGTCGCCCCGGATCGCCTCGATCAGAGCCACGTCGAGGACCCGGCTGCGCGCGAGCGCCGTGCCGCAGCGGACAGTCCACTCACCTTCGTCATCGCTGACGAAGAGCTCGCGCCCGTCCGGCGTGTACGTGTGCCACTCGCCCACTTTGCCGCGTCTCCCGTTCGGCGGTTGATTGACCGTTCAGTCGAAAAACCAAACCGGCGCGTATCCGTGAGCGGTCGGGCGCCGTTGATCCTTCATGACGCGGCGCCGGGCCAAGCTCGTGCGGGAATGGTCACGCACACCGGGCGACGCGTTCGTCCGCGTGCTCCGACTCAGGGCGGCAGGGTCACCGCATGCCGCGCTTGCGTCTCGCTGCCGCGCGCAGACGCCCGGCCGGGCGCGCTAGTTTCCTCCAAGCAATGGGCGGGCGCGGAGCGCTGTCTGTCTTGGCGGTCGTCGTGGCGACGGTGGCCCCGGTGAAAACGGCTGCCGGCTGGCAGCGAGCAGATGTGAAGGCGGTGACGCAGCCCGCGGCAGTCGGCGATCGCTTCGTCGTCTACGCCGCCCGCCGGGGTCTCCTGCAAGTCGTCGCGCTCGACGCCCGCACCGGCTCGACGGCGTGGTCCGCGGCGGCGACACCGTCGCAGATCGCTCCCGGCGAGCCTCCGGTGCTGACCGTCATCGGCGGCGACGTCTTCTATCTCGGCAGACGAGGAGGCTCGCTCGCCGAGCTCGTCGCTCGCAACGTTGCGACGGGGCAGGTGCGCTGGCGGAGCCCGCTCGGCGCATTCACGACGTGGCCGGGAGTGAGTCCGGACCAGACCACGGCAATCTGCCTGAGCGGACTGCTGAGCACGTCGTCTCAGCAAGGCGCCGAGCTGCGGTTCGACGCCAAGGGAGGCAAGCAGCTTCCCGGCGCGTTGATCGAGAAGCGTTTCGGCGGCCGCGAGCTCGCGCCCGGCCTCTTCGATCCCGGTCAACGCAACCCCGAGGTCCTCCTCGCGACGAGCGCAGGACGCGTCACCTGGCGTCGTCCGCTACGGGCGGTGTTCACGCTGCCCGGCGCGTCGACCGACTGGGGCTGGAACTTCGACCGCGCGGGCCGGCTCGGGCTATACGTCGGCAGCCCCGGGTGGAAACCGATCAAGCTGACGAGCACCCGTTTCGTCGCCGACCTCTCGAAAGCGATGACCGCCGGCTTTCGGATTGGCGACGGCGCCGTCGCGTGGCGCAGCCCGGGGACGTACATGTGCAACTTCCTGCCGTGCCCCGGAGGATCGGAGGCGGAATTCAGTACGCCCGCCAATGCCGGGGGCTCGAGCCCGACAGTCGCGGTTCGCGTGCGTGCAACCGGCCGCGTCAGCGGCACGTTCAACGGACTGCCGGTCGCATCGCCGTCGACACGCGTGACGATCGAGGGCTTCGACCCCGGGACCGGCCACACGCGGTGGCGCTATGACGCGGGCCACGCCCCCGGACTCGTGACGCAGAGGGTGCTCCCACCGCGGATCAACGGCAGCTCGATCGTGCTCCCGCGCGGCAACCGACTGATCGCGCTCGAGCTCGTGCACGGTCGGACCCGGCCGATCGCACCATCCGCCGCTGCATGGTGCCGCGCTCCGGTGCTCTACCGGCAACGCACGGGGTACCCGGGCGCCAACGGTTCACGGTTGACCGAGTACGTCGGTCAGTTCGCTCTCTACCCTTGCACGACCCGAGGCCGCCGACGCGCCACACATGACGCACCCCCGAGCTTCCTCTCGGCGATCGCGGCGCACAGCGGAGGCGTCATCGCGTGGACCGACAAGAAGGGCATCGTCGCGGTCCGCGTGGGCTGAGCGTCAGTCGACGGCCTCGAGGATGGGCCGCTCGTCGGGCTCGTCGGCCGGATCGCTGCCTGCCGGCGCGGTCTCTTGCGGGAGTTTGTCGCACGCGGACCGGAACATGCGTGCGCCTCGTCCGCAAACCAGACGTTCGCACCGACGTCGGGCGCGGGCTCGCCGTGCCTGTCTCCGGCGAAGCCCAGGTTCACGTACCCATGACAACTCCAACGACTCCGAAGCACCGCTGATTCAGTTCACGAAGTAGACGGTGTAGACGCTTCCGGGGACACGTACGATGCGGCTCGTGGGGGGCGCAAGCGAAAGGGGTCGCTGGACGCTCGTCGCGGTGTGCGCGACGACGTTCATGCTCCTCGTCGACATCACGATCGTGAACGTCGCGTTGCCGAGCGTGCAGCGCCGGCTCCACGCGAGCCTGACCGGCTTGCAGTGGGTGGTCGACGCCTATGCGGTCAGCCTCGCAGCGCTGAGCTTGACCGCTGGTGCGCTCGCCGACCGCTACGGACGCCGGCTCGTATTCGCCGCAGGCATCGTGTTGTTCACGGTCGCGTCGTTCCTCTGCGGGATCGCCTGGAACGTTGCCGCACTCGACGTTGCGCGGGCGCTGCAGGGAGTCGGCGGTGCTGCGTTGTTTGCGACCGCGCTCGCCTTGATCGGTGCCGAGTACGAAGGCCCGGCGCGGATGAACGCCATCGCGATCTGGGGATCGACCGTCGGCTTCGCCGTCGCCTGCGGTCCGCTGCTCGGCGGAATCATCACGGACTCCCTCAGCTGGCGCTGGATCTTCTTCGTCAATATTCCCGTCGGCGCGTTCGCATTGGCGCTGACGCTCCGGGAGGTCCGCGAGTCGCGCGATCCCCAGGCGCGGCGTGCCGACGTCGGCGGCCTCATCACCTTCGCGGCGGCGCTCTTCCTGATCGTCTTCGGGCTCCTGCGCGGAAACGACGCCGGTTGGGGGAGCGCGCAGATTCTCGGGGCCCTGCTCGGCGGTGCCGCCTTGCTCGTGGTCTTCCTCGTGATCGAGCGGCTGCAGGAAAGGCCGATGCTCGACGTCTCGCTTTTCCGCCGTCCCGCTTTCCTCGGCGTGCAGGTTGCGACGTTCTGTCTCGGCGCCGGCATGTTCGCCCTCTTCCCGTTCATCTCGATCTACCTGCAGGACATCGACGGCAACTCGCCGCTCGGTGCAGGGCTCCGCTTCCTGCCGATCACCGCATTCGTCTTCCTCGTGCCGCTCGTCACGCGTAAGTACGCCGCACGCGTTCAACTCTGGCTGCTGCTTGCCGGCAGCTTGTCGATCGTCGCACTCGGGCTCGCCCTGATGGAGATGGTGTCGGTGGGCTCGAGCTGGACCGTGCTGCTCGCCGGTTTCGTCGTCACCGGCGTCGGAATCGGCCTCGCGAATCCGACGATCGCAGGTGCCGCACTGCGAGTGGTGGATCCCGCGCGCACCGGAATGGCGTCCGGAATCAGCAACACGTGCCGGCTCGGTGGCCTGGCCGTCGGCGTTGCGATCCTCGGTGTCCTCCTCCAGCATCGCATCGGCGACCACCTCGCCGCCGCGGGCTATCACGGGAAGGCGGTGTCGGCAGCGGTCGCGTCCTCAGGACTGCGGGCCGCAGCGGGGAACCCGAGGCTCGGTCGGGTCGCCGACGTCGCCTTCGTCAGCGGACTCCATCTGATCTTCCTGACAGGTTGTCTCGCGCTGCTCGTCGGCGCGGGCGCCTCGTTGCTCGTGCGCTCGCGACGCGCAGAGGCAACCGAACCCGCCCCTGCCGCGGCCTCATAAAGCCCCCCGGCCGAAGGCGACAGACGATCGGCACGCTCGCCCAGACAGATCACGCGACCAGCCTCGTCATTCTCGCTTCGATCGTCGTCCCGTTGGCCGTGTTGGCCTTGATTTGCTGGTACTTCTGGAGGCATCGGCGCGACGAGTGACGAGAACGCTCCGCCGACGCGCGTCTACGGCGCCTCAGGCGCTGGCGGCCGGCCCGTGAGCGGACCGCCGGCCTGCTGATCGTCGACGCCTGCCGGGCGGGGGGCCGCTCCCGTGCCGGCAGTCGCCGCGCACCGCGTTTCCATTCCGTCGATGCCGACAGGCTGCACGGGGACGTCGAGCGTCCCGCTAGGTCGATTGGATCCCTGTTGGCTTCGAGATCTGCCCGACCACCTCGCCCGCTTGCTTCGATTTCGCCTCCTGGGCGACGTCGGCTTGAGCGAGTACGCCGACCAGGCGCTCGCTCTCGACAACCGGCAACCGCCGCACTTGGTGTTGGGCCATCAACACCAGCGCCTCGTCGAGATCCTGTTCCGGCTCGACCGTTACCGGGTCGCGCGAGGCGATGTCCCCGATCACGGTCGCCTTCGGGTCTACGCCCTCGGCGACGGCGCGAACGACGATATCGCGATCGGTGAGTACCGCAACTAAGCGGCCCTCCTCGACGATCGGCAAGGAGCCGATGTCCTCACTCTTCATCAAACGGGCCGCCTCCGCCAGCGAAAGCGCGAGCTCCGCGCTGCGCGGCTCGGCTGTCATCACGTCACGAACCTTCTTCGCCACTTCGATCACCTCCAGGCATTCGCCTACCCGAGCAAGCGGGCAGCAAACGATCCGCTTGGCCGAAAGGAGTCTCCCGCGATCATCACGCCGCGCGGCTCAGGAGCGCCTGGTCGCTACCCGCAGCCTGTTGCCGTCCGGATCTTCGAGATGCACCTCACGACCGGCAAGGCCCTCCTCATCGACCGGAATACCGAACTCCTCGGAGACGCGGTCGACGTCCTGAATGTAGAGATGAACGAGAGTGTTCGGTCGCGCGTCACCCTTGTGCTCAGAGAGGTAGATGTGGACGTTTCCTCGTACAACGGCAACGAACCACGGAAAGCCGGGCTCGAACTGATGCTCCCACTCCTTCTCGAACCCGAGCCTCTCGTACCAGCCGACGGCGCGCGCGGCGTCCTCAGCGTAGAGAACCGGAACGACCTCCTCGTCCACCCCGCCGAGATTACCGCGTGCGTGGGAAGAGAGTAAGACCAACCCGGGACCGAGTGTCCGGCGTGCAATCTCGTACGATGGCTCGAGGAGGATGCCACGTGGCGACGTCTGATCCGATCGCCGACATCATCGGGGACTATCGAGCCTTCGCGGCGATGCAGCGCGACCGTCTTGTTGCCCGCGGCATCGACATCGCACCGTACCCGCTCAGCCACCTCGCCGTCCGCGTCGCCGATTGGGACCTTTACGTCCGCCAGCGGACGCTTCTCGAGCGCCATGCGAGGGCGAACCTCGAGAACGTCTGGAACGGGCGCCCGATCTCCAAGATCGTGCTCGCCGAGCCGCTCGATGTCCTCGACGGGACTCCGGTCTCGCTCATCGAGCTCATCCCGCCCGTTCACCAGCGCGTCTACCGGATGGGCCTCGAGCACCTCGGCGTCGTCGTCGGTGAGGACATCGACGACTTCTCGCGAGTGCATCGGGCCGCGCTAACTGGCCAGCAGTTCCAGAGTCCCGACGTCGAGCCGTACTACGTCCTATTCGAGGACTTCACCCACGTGAAGTTCTACCGGCGCTCCTTGCAGGACGCCTGCAGCATCCCCGAGGGAGCGCGCTTCGACGGCTTCAGCCACGTCGACGACTGGGTGCCGCAGCGCCTGGTCACCGCCACCGGCCCGAACCCGCTACCGCGGTGACCGAATCGGGCAGCCGAGCCGACCAGGTTTTCGGCGCTACGGCATCGGGAGCCCGATGCTCGACGACTGCTGGCCGTCTACGAAACCGCCGGCTGTGCCCGAGCCACTCCTCGGACGCTGCGGCACTCGCGCGAGCGCAACCTCAATCGCGACCAAGAATGCAAGGTGATGGAGGCCGGTCTCGCGGCGTGAGTAGGCTCCCGGTTCCTCTGCCTACTAACCTCCGCCTGGGCGCGTGTTCACAATGTTCCCTGGGCACGTGAGGCTAGATCTGGCCGAAGCCGATGAGTTCTCGGTGGTCTGCCGGTCTCTACCGCGTACGAATCCGTAGCAGGGTGAGACGCGGCCGTAGCAGGCGGCCGGGACAAGGAGTCAAGAGATGACGCGGTACCTGATCTCGTTCGATGACGGCGCGATGACCTTCCCTGAGGAGGAGCTGTCCGCCGTGGCGGAGGTTGCGCATGCAGTCGTCGAGGAGGCCAAGAACGCAGGCGTGTGGGTGTTCGGCGGCGGGCTGCATTCCCACGAGACGGTGAGCGTGGTGGCCACCGACGGGACAGTCAGCGACGGCCCGTTCCCGGAGAGCAAGGCGTACATCGGCGGGTTCGCAGTCGTCGACGTGCCCTCACGCGAAGAGGCGCTGGAGTGGGCCGCCAAGATCGCCGTCGCCTGCCGTTGTGCTCAAGAGGTCCGCGAGTTCGTCCCCGACCCGACTGTCTGATCGAAGGTCCACCACTGCCAGTTCATGCGCCCACCGCCCCCGAACAGAACAGGCACGCATGGCATCGTCAGGCCCTCCCAGACTGAGGGCCCACGACCTTCCCCGTTACGCCGCCCACGATCACGCCGCTGCTGGTGGCCGAGTTGCTCGTCGAGGGCGAGCGCTGGCCGGTTTACGTCCACGTCATCGACCATCCCGCCGCCCGCGTCTAGGTCGACACCGGCATGACGGAGCTGCACCCGGAGGTGGCCGACCTTGACCCCCGCCTCGTCGCGCTGAGCGAGCAGGCGTTCGACCTCGCCGGCGTCGACGTCGTCGTCAACACGCACCTGCACTTCGACCACTGCGGCGGCAACCACCTCTTCCCCGGACGGCCGTTTTACGTTCAGCGGCAGGAGCTCGAGGACGCGCGCACGGAGGACGACTACACGATCCGAGACTGGGTCGACGCGCCCGGGGTGCGCTACGAGCCGGTCGACGGCGAGCTCGAGCTGCTGCCCGGGCTCCGCCTCGTCCCGGCGCCGGGCCACACGCGCGGCCTGCAGGTGGTCGTCGTCGAGACGGGCGGGCGTCCGGTCGTCGTCGGCGGCGACGTGGCCGTTCGCTTCGGCGAGCTCGACGAGCCGCGCACCGAGGGCCAACTGCGGGTGCGCGCGCTCGAGCCCGAGCTCGTCTGGCTCGCGCACGAGCACGAGCCCTGGCGGCCGCGCACCGTGTAAGGCGCGCCGCAATGCATATGGCCCGCGGGACCAACAAGCGGGTCGTCCTCTCGAACACAACGATCGGGGACGGCTGTGCGCATTCAGCGGACTCGGTGGAGCGAATGCGACGCCGCCGGTCCGGGACGCGTGCCGGCGGCACTTTCCACGAGCATGCACATCAGCGCGACGGCATCGTTGTCCGTCAGTCCGTGCTCGTGGGTCAGCGAGTGCCATGTCGGGAACGCCAGCGCGTGGCCGATCGCTGCGCGCGTCCGACGCGCGGCGCGCCCGCGCAGGCCGCGGCCCGCGATCAGCGCGTCCTGGATCGTGTGCAGGTATCCGTGGAAGTCGCGCAGCAGCTGCTCGACGATCGGGACGACGGGCTCGTCGCGTAGCAGGCTCGCGTACATCCCTTGAGTGCGTCCGTAGAACGCGTACAGCTCACGGAGCGCAGTTTCGGTGCGCGCAGCTGGGTCTTCGATCTGCGCCCAAGGGACCAGGTCGGGCGGCGGGTTTGCCGTGCGCCAGTGCGACGAGCAGGCCGCGAAGAGTGCGTCGTCGTCCGGGAAGTGGCGGTACACGGTCGAGCGGCGCACGCCGGCACGTTCGGCGATCGCGCTGATCGAGGTCCGGGCTGGACCGAGCTCTTCGTGCAGCGCGATCGTGCTCTCGGTGATCCGCCTGCGCGTCTGCTCCTCGAGCTCGGCGCGCCGCCTCATCCGGTAGGGACGTTTTTGATCGGACATATGTGTCCCGCAAATATATTGACAGCCGCGCTCCCCGGCCACTATATTTCACGGGACACTACTGTCCCATCAAAAGGAGGAGAGAAATGGAGGCGACAGCCGTGAAGGCGAAGGCGTTGGGTCCCGGGGACGGGAAGGAGGGGTTCCTCGGAAGCATCGGGGTTCGTTTCATGATCGGCGGATTCGAGTCGGGCGAGCGCTTCTCGCTCGTCGAGCACCCCATGTCGCCGCGCGCACTCGCCGCGCCGCTGCACCTCCACACGCGAGAGGACGAGTACAGCTTCGTCCTCCAGGGGCGCATGGGCGCGCTGCTCGGCGACGAGGTCGTCGAGGCCGGGCCGGGCGAGCTGGTCTTCAAGCCGCGCAACCAGTGGCACACGTTCTGGAATGCGGGCGACGAGCCGTGCCGGATCCTCGAGCTCATCTCGCCGGCCGGCTTCGAGCAATTCTTCGAGGAGCTGGTCGACATGGGCGGCGTGACCCAGGCGGCTCCGGAGGCGTTCGCGCAGCTCAGGGAGCGCTACGGCCTCGAGATGCAGCCGGAGACCGTTCCCGAATTGCTCGAGCGCTTCGGCTTGCGGATGGGCGAGCCGCTCTCCGGCGGCTGGACGGCGTCATGAAGCGAATGCGACGCCCTTGACGTCAGCGCAGCAGCTGCGAGCAGGTGCGTTCAGCTGAGCTGCTCACAGATCACCACCGGGACGTGAGAAAGCGTCTCTCGAACCGATCCAATCGCGTGTCCGATCGATCGCTACGCCGACGGCGCCGCCTCGATCACGCTGATTCCCGCCGGCGTCGATGTCGCGCCGACGAGCTCGAAGCCGCCGACCTCGAGCAGCGAGTCGTATTCCTCGAGCGTCCGCTCGCGCCCGCCCGGGTGGACGAGCATGTTGAGGTCGATGAGCTTCGTCACGAGATCCTCGTTCGGCGGCCCGAGGACGCGTTCGATCAGAAGCAACACGGCGCCGTCGGCCATCGCCCCGCGACATGCGCGCAGGATCGCCAGCGATTCCGGGTCCTCCCAGTCGTGGACGATCGCCTTGAGGACGTACGCGTCCCCGCCCTCGGGGATGCCTCCGTCGAAGAAGCTGCCCTCGACGACGCGGCAACGGTCGGCGACGCCGGCGCCGCGGAGCACGTCGTCGGCACCCGCGACCACGTGCGGCAGGTCGAAGAGCACACCTCGTAACGTCGGATAGGCCGCGAGGAGCGCTGCGAGCAGCGCGCCGTTCCCCCCGCCGACGTCGACGACGGTGCCGAACCGGCCGAAGTCGTAGCTGTCGACGAGCGCACGGTTCATGGTGCGCGTGGTCGTCATCATCGCGCGGTCGAAGATCGCGCTCTCGGCCGGCCGCTCAGTGCGCCAGCTCCACGCGTCGGCGCCGTGGACGTGGCGGAATGCGTTCTCGCCGGTGCGCACGCTGTGCAGCAGGGCTCCCCACGCTTGCCAGGACGCCGGGCCGGCGATATAGGCGGCCCACCCGGCGAGGCTGCCGGGCGCGTCTGAGCGGAGCCCCTCGCCGAGCTCGGTCAACGCGAAGCGGCGTCCCTCCTCCTCGCTGAAGACGTCCGCAGCCGCGAGCGCGCGCAGGAGCCGGTAGAGCGCCTCGGGATCGGTCTCGGTCTCCCGGGCGAGCTCGTCGATCGGACGCGCCCCGTCCGCGAGCAGGTCGGCGATCCCGAGCGTCGCCGCAACGTGGATCGCCTGGGAGATCTGGAAGCCGTTGACGAAACGCCGGAGCGTCGCCCGCGCCGCCTGGTCGGGGCCGGCCACGCGCCTAGCCCGCGGTCGCCATCGCGGCGCCCAGCTCGTCCATCGACACATCGCGAACGTGCGTCGAGAAGTACCACTCGTGGCCTTCCGGATCGGCGGCGCCGTAGTTTCGGTCGCCGTAGAACTGGTCTTCGGGCTCGCGGAGAACGGTTGCTCCGGCCGCTTTGGCGCGGGCGCAGTGGTCGTCGACGTCGTCGACGAAGACATAGACCGACGACGTCGCCTTCGCGCCGAGGTGCTTGGGGTTTCTGTACTCGTTGCCGGGCTCGCCGAGCATGACGACGCCCTTGTCACCGGTCTCGACCTCGGCATGCGCGACGCGTCCATCCGGTCCGTCCAGCCGGAACCGCTCGCGGAAGCCGAATGCGCTCGTGAGGAACGCAAGCGCCGCGGTCGCGTCCTCGTAGTGCAGATACGGCATCACGTGGGGCGTTCCCTCGGGCGGGTTCTGCGGCATCGCTCCTCCTTCGCTCGGTTTCCCGCAACTCAACCGCACTCGGACCGCGCTCGCAACCGGCCTCACGTTCGCCCGAAGCCTCGTCGTCTTCGCAGGCCCGCACATTGAGCCTCGCTGATCAGGGATCGAGAGCGGCGGCGGGGCCGAGGTCCCGCCGCCGCTTTGCTCCACTACGTCTTCAACGTGAGGATTGTCAACGCCCCCCGGGCGAAGGTGTTCGGCCCCCCACTGACTGTTGCGGTCGCTCCCGCGGAGCCAATGGAGAACTGCGCTTGAACGCTGATCGTATGCGTGCCCGGCGAAAGGGTCAGCGCCTGGCTCATACTCCAGCCCCCGAACACGCCCACGAACCCAGACCCATTCAGGATGGTAATCGTGCGGCTCGCGGTCAGCGATCCGTCGACCACGAGGTCGACGGCAAGCTGAATCCATTCGGTCGCGGAAGCCGCGCCTAGCTGGGCTTGACCGTCCGTGGTCGCGAAAACAACGGAGTTGGCGGGAACGTTGATCGTTTGCGACACCCCCGGAAGGGCCGCCGGTCCCGGGTTCGAGGCCGACAGGATCACGCCGGCGGATCCCTGAACGGTCGCACCGCTCTGACCCGTCGGGCCGCCTCCACTCCCGGGCGCGCCGTTGCACGCGTACGTCACGCCGTTCGCGGCCGTGAACTTCGATCCGCCATTCGTGCAGTGCGTGCCGGCGGGCTCGGCGGCGCTCGTCACACTGACGCCGTCTTTACCGTCCTTGCCGTCGACACCGTTCGTCCCGTTCGTCCCGTCGACTCCGTCCTTGCCGTTGCAAGCGAAGGTCGGCGAACCGTCGCCGACGGTAAAGCGCGCGCCGCCATACGCACAGTTCGCCCCGGCCGCCTCGACCGCGTTCGTCACGCTGGTGCCGTCCTTGCCGTCCTTCCCGTCGACGCCGTTCGTCCCGTCGACTCCGTCCTTGCCGTTGTTCCCGTCCCTGCCGTTGCACGCGAACGTCGCGAGTCCATTGCCCACGGAGAACCGCGAACCGCCGTTGGCACAGTTCGCCCCTGCCGGCTCGCCCGTATTCGTCACGCTGAGGCCGTCCTTGCCGTCCGTCCCGTTGGTGCCGTTCGTGCCGTTCGTTCCGTCCCTGCCGTCTGTCCCATTGAGCCCGTCCTTGCCGGGCTGCCCCTGCGGCCCAGCCGGGCCGGTCGGCCCAGGCTGACCCTGCTGACTCCAGCTCACCTGTGTCTCCAGCGAGCTGCAATGCGCCATCGGGTTCGCTGCTGGCAGTGACGGGTCGATCAGCCTGACCGTCCCGACGTTCTTGAGCATGCAAGCCGTGAACACCTTGTTGCCGTCGGGAATCGTCGCGTACGCCACTCCCGCGCTAACTAGACCCGCCACGGCAACCAGAATCGCGACGCGCTTCCGCGTCAACCGCACCCTAACGCTCATGAGCCTGCCTCCCCTATCGGTTACACGGGGGAGTTAAGTCTCTTGTGCCGAATGTGTCTATGGTCGGCTCTCCCACTGGACAGGGCGCGGACGTACGTGAACACCGCCGCCCCAGGTGTCGGGGAGCGCAGCGGGCGGGTTGGGAGAGGGCCGTCTGAGTCATCCCGCGGGAAAGCTCGCAATTGCGGACGCCTTGCGAGTCCGTGTCGCCAGCTGTGGTTGTGACAGCGGCTACTTGCGCGGATCGTGTTCGACGGCGATCTCG
>VAYM01000144.1 GCA_005884945.1 Actinomycetota bacterium
CGTGCTGCAGGAGTCGTCGTTGTTTTCGCTCGGCCTCGACGAGGCGGCCGAGGTCGCGCGCGTAGACAAGGAGCTGCTCCGCGTCCTGCGTCGCGCCGACGACGAGGTCGCTGGTGGTCTCGTCAAGCTCGTCGATGAGCGTGATCAGCTCGAGCGGGCTGAACGGCTTGCGAAGGATTGCGTGCGCGCCGGCCGCCCGCGCTTCGGCGTCGTGCAGGTTCGCGCCCGTCAGCAGGATCACGGTGGGATTGCCGTAAGAGGGAATCTCGGTCAGACGCCGGCAGAAGGCGAGGCCGTCCATCCCCGGAAGGGTCACGTCCAGCAGGACGACGGAGGGTCGCCGGAAACGCGCGGCGTCGGCCGCCTGCTCTGCGGACGCGACCTCCTCGACCTCGAACTCGTCGGCGACGAGCGTCGTTCTGAGCAGCAGCCGCAGCGTCGGGTCGTCGTCGACGACGAGGATGCGCCGGCGCGACGAGCCGCCGTTTGCTTCTCCGAGTCCGTGATGTAGCTGCGGCGTATCCATGACGGGTGGAGCGACCGCCGCAGCAGTGGTCGTCCCTGCGTTTCAGTGTAGGCGTCGACCGCACCGCAAGTCGAGGAAATCCCTCGGTTGAGGCCCGTGATTGCCCGTCGCGCGCACCCGCTGGACGCGGGTGCGGGCGGCGGGCTCTGTCCTGCGCACTCCGCGGCGGCATTCGCCGCCGCTACGCTGCGCGACTCGTCGCCTGAAGGCGTCCTCGCGTTGGTTCGAGGGCCAGATGCTCGTTCTACGTTCGTTCCCTCGGTCCCTCGAGCTGCTTGATTGACTAGTCCCGTGGCGACCGCGACGGACGCGCTGAGCCGGCTTCTCCCCCGCGAGATCGAGCGCTTCGAGCGCGAGCATCCGCGCTCGCGTGCGCTCGCGGACGAGGCCAAGGAGGCGCTCCTGTCCGGTGTGCCGATGCCCTGGATGGTCCGCTGGGCGGGCGGGTTCCCGGTGTTCGCCGAGGAGGCGCGCGGCGCACGGTTCCGAGACGTGGACGGCCGCGAGTACGTCGACTTCTGCCTCGGGGACACGGCCGCGATGAGCGGGCACTCACCGGAGCCGACCGTCCGCGCGGTCGCGGCACAGGCAGCCCGAGGCACCACGCTGATGCTGCCGAGCGAGGACGCCCTCGTGGTCGCGCGCGAGCTCGCGCGGCGATTCGGCCTGCCTCGTTGGCAGTTCGCGCTGACCGCGACGGACGCGAACCGCTTCGCGATCCGGCTCGCCCGCGAGCTCACGGCCAGACGGAAGATCCTCGTCTTCAACTGGTGCTACCACGGCAGCGTCGACGAGACGTTCGCGACGCTCGACGGCGGCGCAGTGGTGCCGCGCGAGGGCAACGTCGGGGCGCCGGTCGAGCTCGCCGAGACGACGCGTGTCGTCGAATGGAACGACATCCACGCGCTCGAACGCGAGCTCTCACACGGCGACGTCGCCTGTGTGCTGACGGAGCCCGCGTTGACGAACATCGGGATCGTTCTCCCGGATCCGGACTTTCACTCCGCGTTGCGCGAGGCGACGCGCGCGAACGGAACCTTGCTGATCGTCGACGAGACGCACACGATCTGCGCAGGCCCGGGTGGATACACCGCCGCGCACGGGCTCGAGCCCGACCTGATCACGATTGGCAAGCCGATCGCAGGTGGGATTCCCGCCGCGGCCTACGGCTTTTCCGCGGAGGTCGCCGACCGGCTCGAGTCGATCTTGCCGCGGGACGAACGGGCCGACGTCGGCGGAATCGGCGGGACCATGGCGGCGAACGTCCTCTCGCTCGCGGCGATGCGGGCCACGCTCTCGGAGGTGTTGACGGACGACGCGTTCGCGCGCATGGCCTCGCTCGGCGAACGGTTCGAGTCAGGTGTCGCCGACGTGATCGAGCGTCACGGGCTTCCGTGGCACGTGACGCGGCTGGGTTGCCGGGTCGAATACCTGTTCAGGGCGGATCGCCCTCGTTCGGGCGCCGAAGCCGCCGCAGGGGCCGACGCCGAGCTCGACCGGTTCATGCATCTCTACATGCTGAACCGCGGGATCTTGATGACGCCGTTCCACAACATGGCGCTGATGTCTCCCGCGACGACCGAGGCGGACGTCGACGCGCACACCGCCGTGTTCGAGTCGGCGGCCGAGGAGCTCGCAACGGGCGGGCTCGTCGGCTTTCGGCGCTCGTGATGGTCGGCGCGTTCTCGCTGTTCGGGTCGCTGTCGTCGCTGGACGTCAAGCAGGCGGGAGTGGGTCTCGGCGTTGCGGTCCTCAACGTCTTATCCCGCGAGGAAGCCGCAGGCGCCGGGCGCTCACACGAGCTGATAGGGCACGCTCGTCAGGGTCACGCGCGGTTCGAAGAGCAGCAGCCGCTTCAAGTACAGCGCGCGCTGGTTGTGCAGTAGGCGGTCGGTTCCGCGGACGACGAGCTCCGGCATCACGACGACCGCAACTGCCTCCGGATCGGCGGTGATCATCCGCAACTGTGCGAGCAGCGGCTTGCCGAGGTCGCGGAAGGGCGCGTCGACGACGTCCAGCGGCAGGCCCGTCGGGAACTGCTCCCAGGCACGCTCGAACTTCGCCGCGTCGCCGTCCTCGAACGAGAAGTAGACGGCGCGCGTCTCGTCCAGCCCGAGCGAGCGGGCGTAGATCAGCGCGCGGAGAGAGACGGCGTTGACGTCCGAGATCGGGACGAGGCCGACGGCGCGTTTCGGCTGCACCCACTCTCCGTTCGAGGAGCTCGCGAGCTTGGGAACGTCCGTGACGACGAGGCCGGGCTCGCGGATCAGCCCGCGCTTGAGGGAGAAGGTCGAATGCCTCCGCACCGCGTCCACGAGCGACGGCTTGCGGAAGAGCTCCGGAATGACGACCGTGACGAAGTCGCCCTCGCCGTGCGGGAACGTCCAGACGTATTCGAGCACCGCGTCGAGCGGCTCTTCCTCCTCGGGTAGCACTTCCAGCGCCGGCCGGCCCTCCGACCACGCGAAGAAGCGCGGCCGGATCCCCGGGTCGCTGCCAGGGAACGGCACGTGAATCGCGCGGAGCGACCCGCCCGAGATCCTCCGCGCGTACCAGAACGCCTCCCTCGTCGCCGTGTCGAGCCGCTCGACGTAGAGCACGACGATGTTCGCCGGCTGCGGACGTGCGAGGACCGCCTTCGCCTTTGCGCGCAGGCGGCGCGAGACCCTCCGGTAGTGACGGTTCACGCCGTAGAAGCAGGCGATCGTCGCCGGGATCGCGATGATCACCATGTACGCGCCGGCGGTGAACTTCGTCCAGATCACGATCACCGTGACGACGAGCGTCGTCGCCGAGCCGATCCCATTCATCACCGCAGATCTGCGCCAGCGCGACTCCCGCGTCCGCAGCCAGTAGCGCACCATCCCCGCCTGGGCGAGCGTGAACGCGGTGAACACGCCAATCACGTAGAGGTGGATCAGAGAGTCCACCTTCGCGCGGAACGCGAGGATCAGTGCCGCGGAGAGCCCGGCCAGGATGATCATCCCGTTCGAGAAGACGAGCCTGTCGCCCAGGTTGAGGAACTGCCGCGGGAAGAAGCCGTCGCGGGCGAGCAGCGCAGCGAGACGCGGGAAGCCCTGGTACGAGGTGTTCGCGGCGAGGATGAGGATCGCGAGCGTGAACGCCTGCACGAGGTAGTAAACGACCGACCCAGACGAGCCCGCGGGGAAGACACCGCGGGCGACCTGCGACAGCACCGACGTCGTCGAGCTCGGCCGAGCGTCCATCTTCACCGCGAGGAACGAGACGCCGAGGAAGAGCGTGATCGCGATCCCCGCCATGAACAGCAGCGTTCGCGCCGCGTTCCGCGCCTGCGGACGCCGGAAGGCGGTGACGCCGTTCGAGATCGACTCGACTCCGGTCAGCGCAGCCGAGCCGGACGCGAACGCCTTCAGCAGCACGAAGACGGTGATCGTCCCCGCGCCGACCGGAAGCGGATGCGGAACGGTCGCATGCGGCCAGGCGCTCGTGACTCCTTTCCAGAAGCCGACGGCGAGCACGGCGTAGATCGAGGCCACGAACGCGTACGTCGGGAATGCGAACAGGAATCCCGACTCGCGGACGCCGCGCAGATTCCCGAGCGTGAGGACGACGATGCACGCGAGCGACAGCTCGATCCGGTACCCGCTGAGGGACGGCGCCGCGGACGTGATCGCGAAGACGCCGGCGGCGACGGAGACGGCGACCGTGAGGATGTAATCGGTGAGCAGAGCCGCGGCTGCGAGCAGCCCTGCGAACGTGCCGAGGTTCTCCTTCGCGAAGACATACGACCCGCCGCTCGACGAATAGGCGCGGATCCCCTGGCGATACGAGAGGACGACGATCGCGAGCAGCGCCGCGATCGCGATCGAGATCGGAAAGACGAGGTGGCGCGAGGTGACGGAGACCGCGACGAGGACCGCGAGCGCCGCCTCCGTCGCGTACGCGACCGAGGAGATCGGGTCGGACGCGAAGATCGGCAGCGCGAGCGTCTTGGGTAACAGCGTCTCCTCGATCGCACGGCTCGGCCTCGGCGGGCCGATGAGGACGCGCTTCGCGCCCGTCAAGGCCTCGAGCGCCGCGGCAGAGATGCCTGCCGCCTCCGGCGGAGCTGTCTCGTCGACCTCCGTCAGCATCCCTCACCCGGCGAGGCGGCGACCATCACCCGGCACGGCGAGCGCTTCATCACGTAGTCGACGGTCTTTCCGAAGACCTGGATTGACCGCTGCGAGCGCTGCTTTCGCGGGGCGCGCAGCACGATGATCTCCGTGCGGGCTCTCGTCGCTTCCTCGACGATCGCCTCGCCGGCGGCGCGCGCGCGAAGGACGCGCGGGGCCACCCTCACTCCGTACAGGTCACCGATCGCCTGCGCGTGCTCGAGCACGTGCTTCGCGTGCGCGTCCGCGTCCAGCATGTGCGCGTCGAGCGGGAGCTCGACGGGGACCTCGACGACGGACACGGCGGTGACGCCGGCACCGCGATCCTCGGCGAGCTGGCACGCGATCCCCATCGCCTGCTCCGAGCAGTCGGTGTCGATGAGCGGTACGAGGATGCGCCGATACGCGACCCGCAGCGGAGTCGCCGTGGCGAGGGGCTGGCGCGCGAGAACCGCCATGCAGCCACGGTAGGCCGCGGTCCCTCAGCGCCGAGTCAAGGTTTGCGGCTAGCGGCTCAAGAAACGCTCAAGATCGCGCGCCGACCGGGTCGACGAGGCGATAACCGGCGCCGGTCTCCGTGAGGATGTACTTCGGGCGCGCCGGATCGGGCTCGATCTTGCGCCGCAGCTGCGAGACGTAGACGTGCAGGTAGTGCGACTCGTCTCCGTACGCCGGGCCCCAGACCTCGCGCAGGATCATCGGATGCGTGAGCAGCTTCCCCTCGTTCTGCGCAAAGTAGCGGAGGAGCGCGAACTCGATCGGCGTCAGGGGCACGTCGCTCCCGTTCACCGTGACCGCATGGCGCTCGAGATCGATGACGAGCTCGCCGATCCGGATGACCGGCTCCGTCGACGGCGCGGCGCGGCGCATCGCGGCACGCAGCCGGGCGAGAAGCTCCTCCATCCCGAACGGCTTCGTGACGTAGTCGTCGGCACCGGCGTCGAGCGCCGCGACTTTCTCTCGCTCGTCGCCGACGGCGGACAGCACGAGAATCGGGACCGAGGTCCACGTGCGCAGCTCACGGCAGACGTCCGTGCCGCTTCGGTCCGGCAGGATCAGGTCGAGGATGAGTGCGTCCGGCGGACGAACAGCCGCCTGCGTCAAGGCTTCTCCGCCGGTCGTCGCGGTCGTGACGTCGTACCCCGCACCGCGGAGGTTCGTCTGCAGCGCGCGAAGGATCTGGGGCTCGTCGTCGACGACCAGTACGTGCTGCCTCGTCACGCGCGCATCTGCGCCGGGACGTCGGCGAGGGGCAGCACGAGCGAAAAGGTCGCACCCTCTCCGGGGCGCGACGCGACGTCGATCCGCCCGCCGTTCGCCTGCGCGAAGCCGAGCGCGATCGCGAGCCCGAGGCCCGTGCTCCCGGCGGCGCCGCGCTCGAACGGCTCGAAGATCCTGCCGAGCTGCGTCGGCGCGACCCCGGGGCCGCGGTCGCGAACGCGGATGAAGAGCGAGCCGTCGTCGCGCTCGACGGTGACGGTCACCTCATCCTTCGAGGACGAGAACTTGAGCGCGTTCTCGATCAGGTTGACGAGCGCGCGCTCGATCTGCGCCGCGTCGACGCGCGCAACGGGCAGGTCGGCGGGGAGCACGACGACGACGCGCTCCGCCGCCGCGGCGAGCGGCTCGAGCGAACGGGCGACGAGCTCGTCCGCGCTCCACACCTCCGGGCGCGGGCTCACGGCGCCGGCCTCGAGGCGCGAGAGGTCGATGAGGTTCGTGACGACGCGTTCGAGCCGCGCGGCTTCCGCGCGGATCGCGTCGACGAGCTCGGCACGATCCTCTGCGTCGAGATCGAGGTCCGCGCGTTCGAGCCCGTCCGCAGCTGCGCGAATCGCGGTCAGCGGCGAGCGCAGGTCGTGGCTGACGGAGCGGAGGACGGCCGTCTTGATCGCGTCGCTTCGCCGCAGCGTCTCCGCCTCGAGCGCGGTCCGCGCGAGTCGCTCGCGGTCGAGCGCGACCGCCAGCACGGACGCGAGCGGAGGCACGATTCGCTCGACCATCGCCGCGTCGGGCGCCTCGCCCGCGTCGTAGAAGAACCGCCCGACGTCTCGCCGGCCGGCGCGCAGGTCGATGGCCGCTTCCGCGTGCTCGGGACGGCGGAACGACTCGAGCTCGATCCTGCCGCGCCGCAGTCCGAGCACCTCTGCCGTCCGGGTGGCGATCTGCTTGAGCCGGTCGCGGACCTGGTCGGCCTCGAGGAGCGTCGCCGAGACCTCGGCGAGGAACTCCGCTTCCCGTTCGCGGCGCCGTGCCTCGGTCGCACGCCGCCGCGCCCAGGCCGCGAGCTCGCCGACGACGACCGCGGTGGCGACGTACACGGCCAGCGCGACCCAGTTCTCGGAGTCGCGCAGCGCGAAGGTGTGCACGGGCTCGAGGAAGAAGAAGTTGAACGCGAGCATCGACGAGACGGCCACGAGCACGGCGTAGGGCGTGCCGAAGAAGACAGCCGCCGGCAGCACCGCGAACAGGTAAAGGACGCCGAGGCTGAGCACCGGCGCCGAGCCGCGCAGCGCGAAGACGGCTCCAGTGACGACGGCGACGAGCGCCGCGCTGACGAAGAGAGCGGCGACGTGTCGGCGCAGCCTCACGAACCAAGGATAAGGGTCAGACCTTCCGGTCTGACCCTTTTTGAAGGGCTAGATCTTTCCCGCTTTCCTCCACTTCGAGTAGATCGCCGAGATGTCGTGGTTCGCAGCGCTGACCGCGTCGGCGGCGCTCATCTTCCCCTGCGAGACCTGGGCGAACATCTTCGGGATCAGGAACTTGTTGAACATCTCGTCGAACGCGGCGTTCGAATGTCCTGGCCAACCCGGGTTGACCGTGTACTTCTGCGCGATCACCGTCAGGACCTGGTACTTGCCGTGCGGCTTGTGCGGGTCCTGCCCGGCGACCTTCTTGATCTGCGAGAACGGATAGGCGCCCGGCCACGACGGGAAGTTGTAGAACTTCGACGCGACGAACGCCTGCTTGTAGTTGATCTCGAGGTCGGCGAGGAACTTCTTCGCCGCCGCCTTGTTCGGGGAAAACTTCCAGATCGTGTAGCAGCCCATCACGTGCTCGAAGCCGCGCCGCGTGACGGGGCCACGCGGGATCGGGCTGATGTAGAGCTGGTCGGCGAACGGGAGCTTCTTGTCCTCGGGCGTGCGCGTCGCGGAGATGGCGTTCAGGATCATCGACCCGCGCCCCGAGTACAGGAAGTTGTTGTTCCCGGAAGGATCCCAGCCGAAGATCTCGTCCGTCTCGCCCTTCTTGTAGATGTCGGCCATGAACTTGACGGCCTCGACTGTGCGCTTGTTCTTGATCGTCACGCGGTGCTGCGCGTCCTGGACGTAGGCGCCGAAGCACATCAGGAACGACATCAGCGCCATGTTCGAGTCGAGCTCGGCGGACTGGCCGATGCCGAGCGGATGACCCGAAGCCTTCAGCTTGGGCGCCGCCTTCCGGACGTTGTCCCAGGTGTTCGGCGAGAGGCCGGTGGCGTTCCAGATGTCGTGCCGCCACACGACGGGGTCGGGAACGTAGTTGTCCGAGAACGCGAACCACTTCTTGGTCCGCGGGTTGTACGTCGCGCCCTTGGCGACGATCCCGATCTTCCCGAGCTTGCGCGTCACCTCCTGGACGATTTCCGCGTGGTCGATCACCCTGTCCTCGAACTGCGCGGGCGGCGACAGGTTGAAGAACAGGTCGTGCCCGGAGCCCGCGGCCGACTCGGCGGCCATTCGCGCGGGCAGGAGCGTGTTGAGGATGTGGTCGACCTTGACCTGGACGTCGTTCTTCTGTCCCCAGTTCACGCACCACGTCTTGTCGAACCAGACGTCGTACGCGGGAACGAAGTGCGCCCACTGGATGATCGACAGGTCGCCCTTGAGCCATCGCCCCTTGAAGCGGAGCGGCCCGTAGAACGCGTGGCCGAATCCGCTGCCGGCGACGCCGATCGACACCGCGCCCACGCCGGCGCGGCGAAGCAGCTCACGACGGTCGTACCGCCCGTGTCGGGCGGAGACGTCGTCGGTGTCTGCCATATCCCCTCCTTTCCTTAGCGGAATGCTCCGCCTGTGAACCCCGCGATGAAACGGTCGAGAAACGCGTTGTAGAGCAGCGCGAGCGGGATGCTCGGGATCAGCGCGGCGACCATGATCGCCCCCCACTGGGGAAGGTCGCCGCGAATGAGATCGGTGTAGACGCCGGTCGAGAGCGTGCGGTGGCCGGTGCTCGATATGAAGGTGAACGCATAGACGAACTCGTTCAGCACCAGCGAGAAGGAGAAGATGACGACGGTAAGGATCCCCGGCAGCGAGATCGGGAAAACAACCCGGACCAGCGTCTTCAGACGGGAGGCGCCGTCGATCTGGGCGGCGTCCTCGAGCTCCTGCGGGATCGTCTTGAAGAACCCCATCAGCAGCCAGGTCGAGAACGGCACGGTGAACGACGGGTAGACGAGGATGAGCGAGAGCAGCGTGTCCTGCTGGTGGAGCGTGTTGATCACCCAGTAGAGCGGGAGGAAGAGCAGCGTCGGCGGGACGAGGTACGTGAGGAAGATGCCGACGCCGAGGCTCTGCCCCACGCGGCCGGCGAGCCGCGCGAGCGCGTATCCCGCCGGGACTGCGAGCACGAGCGTGATGCCGACGACGGCGATGCCGATGATCGCCGTGTTCTTCAGCCACGTCGTGTACGGCGTGTTGTGGAAGAGGAAGCGGACGTTCTCCCAAGTCGGTCCATGCTTGAACCAGTACGGCGTCGCGGTCGAGTCGTAGAACTCCGTTCCGTTCTTGAACGCCGTGATCACCATGACGTAGAAGGGAAAGGCGAGCACGAGCGCGAACGGCCCGACGATCAGGTACGCGAGTCCCTTCTCGCGCAGAGCCGCAGCGTTCACGTGACCTCCGTCCGCTTCGCGAAGAGCAGCATCCCGATCGACACGACGGCGAGCACGGGCAGGAGCGCGAGCGAGATCGCGGCGCCCGGCCCGAGCGAGCCGGACTCGACACCGGTCTTGTACGACCACGTCGTGACCATCTCGGTGCTGAACGACGGCGGCGGCCCACCCTGGGTGAGGATGTAGACGACGGCCATGTCTGTCGCGGTAAAGACGATCCCGAAGAGGAGCGCGACGGTCGCGATCGGGAGCTGCAGCGGCAACGTGACGGACGCGAACTTCCGGAAGCCCGTCGCACCGTCGATGGCAGCCGCGTCGTCGACCTCTCTCGGAATCGACGCGAGCCCGGCGAGGAAGATGACGACCGCGAACGGGATGATCCGCCACGCGTGGACCGCGATCACCGACGCCATCGCCCACTTCGCGGTCGCGAGGAAGTGCGGCGCCGTCAGCGGGCCGGAGATGTGCAGGTGGACGAGCGTCCAGTCGAGGATCGAGTAGCTCGGATCGAAGATCCACTTCCAGCCCATCAGGCTGAGCGGGAGCGGCGCCGCCCACGGCAGCAGGATCAGGAAGCGCAGGAGCCACTTGCCGCGGAAGTCCTTCAGCAGCGCGTGCGCGAGCAGCCCCGCGACGAGCAGCACGACGACCTGCGAGAAGACGGTGAACAGGAACGTGTGCCACACCGCGTCCTTGAACTGCGGGTTGCTCCACTCCGTCCGGAAGTTGTGCAGGCCGACGTACTTGCCGCTGAGCGAGCCGGCGGTCGCGTTCGTGAACGAGAGCCAGACGGCGAGCCCGAGCGGTGCCGCGACGAGCGCGCCGATGAAGATCACCGCCGGCGAGATGAGCACGGAGGCAAGGAAGACCGGGCGCTCGAGGATGTCCGTCCAGCGCCTCCCCCGCGGCCTTGCCTGGGCAACGGCTTCCACCGCGGCACGCACTCTATTCGTTGCGTCGCCGTTTCGTAGAGTTCCGGTCCCGTGGCCGAGATCCAGCTCGAGAAGCTGACGAAGGTCTACTCCGACGGGACGCATGCGGTCTCCGACCTCGACCTGGAGATCGGTGACGGCGAGCTCGTCGTCTTCGTCGGTCCGTCCGGCTGCGGGAAGACGACGGCGCTGCGGATGATCGCCGGCCTCGAGCCGATCACGAGCGGCACGGTGAAGATCGGGGGCGAGATCGTGAACCGGTTGCCGCCGAAAGACCGCGACATAGCGATGATCTTCCAGAACTACGCGCTGTACCCGCACATGTCCGCGCGGGAGAACATGGCCTTCGGCCTGAAGCTGCGAAAGGTGCCGAAGCAGGAGCGGCGGAAGCGGGTGGACTCGGCCGGCCAGGTGCTCGGGATCTACGAGTCGCTGGCGAAGAAGCCGCGGACCTTGTCGGGAGGCCAGCGGCAGCGGGTGGCGATGGGACGCGCGATCGTCCGTGAGCCGCAGGCCTTCCTCATGGACGAGCCGCTCTCGAACCTGGACGCGAAGCTGCGTGTCCAGATGCGCGCGGAGATCGCGAGGCTCCAGCGCGACCTGCACGTGACGACGATCTACGTCACGCACGACCAGAGCGAGGCGATGACGCTCGGCCACCGCGTGGCCGTGATGCGCGACGGGCTCCTGCAGCAGGTCGACACGCCGCAGCGGCTGTACGACCGCCCCGCGAACCTCTTCGTCGGCGAGTTCATCGGCTCCCCGGCCATGAATCTCGTGGTCGCCGAGCTCGCCCAGCACAACGGCGGCCTCGTCGCGCGCTTCGGCGATCACGCTCTCTCCGTGCCCGACGAGCTCGTGTCCGCTCGGCCCGGTCTGCGCGCGTATCTCGGCAAGCACGTCGCGCTCGGGGTTCGGCCGGAGGATTTCGAGGACGCCGCGCTCGCCCCCAACACGGCGGCGGGGCATCGGCTCCGCGCGACCGTCGACATCCGCGAGGACATGGGCTCCGAGGTGTTCGTGCACTTCGCCGCGGGTGGCAACCCGGTCGGAGGCGCGGATGTCGAGGCGGCCGTCGGTGCAGAGGCCGTCGAAGCGGAGGAGGCGCAGGCCCGCCGGCAAGGCCATCTCTTCGTCGCCCGGCTCGATCGCGAGACGCGCGCGGTGGAGAAGGAGGCGATCGAGCTGGCGGTCGACGCGCGCCGCATGCACTTCTTCGACCCGGAGAGCGGCGAGGCGATCTACGACGGCGCCGGCTGATGCGCGCGGCCGTCGTACGCGAGGTCGGCGCGGTCCCGGAGGTCGGCGAGCTACCGGGTCCGACGCCCGGCGACGGCGAGGCGCTCGTGGAGGTCCGCGCCGCGGCGTTGAACCCGATCGACATCGCGATCGCGTCCGGACGGTTCTATGCCGGTCCGCCCCATGTTCCGTATGCACCCGGACGCGAGGGCGTCGGCCTCGTGCTCGAAAGCGGCACTCTCGCTCCAGGCACGCGCGTGCGCTTCGAGCGGGACACCGGATACGGCGCGAACGGCAGCCTGGCGGAGCTGATCGTGGTGGACGAGGACGCGCTCGTCCCGCTTCCGGACGACGCGGAGGACACGGTGGCCGCCGCGCTCGGTATCGCAGGCCTGGCTGCCTGGCTCGCACTCGGGAAAGCGGAGCTGGAGCAGGGAGAGACGGTGCTCGTGCTCGGCGCGACCGGCGCCGTCGGCCAGGTCGCGGTCCAAGGTGCGAAGTTGCTCGGCGCGGGGACGGTCGTTGCCGCAGCGCGAAATGCCGACGCGCTGGAGCGGACGCGTCAGCTCGGCGCGGACGCGGTCGTCCCGCTCGGTGACGGCGAGCTCGCGGACGCCTTCAAGTCAGCGGCCGGCGGCGAGGTCGACGCCGTCATCGACCCGCTCTGGGGCGAGCCTGCCGTGGCCGCCCTGGGCGCGCTGCGGATCGGCGGCCGCCTCGTCCACCTCGGTACGTCGGCGGGGCTCGAGGCGAACGTCCCGTCCGCTTCGCTCCGCGGCAAGAACGTTCGGATCATCGGGCACTCGAACCTGACGACACCGCACGACGTGAAGACGCGTGCGTTTCGCGAGCTGCTCGACCACGTCATCGCGGGCCGGATTCGCGTCGACGTGGACGTGTTCCCGCTCGAACGAGTCGCCGACGCGTGGCGCGAGCAGGCGGCGTCTCCTCACCGGAAGATTGTCGTCACGCCGTAACCACGGCCGCCTATTGGAACAGGACATAGGCGACCAGGAGGGCGATCGCCGCGAGGCAGAGCGCCAGCGCGACGTAGCGCACGAGCACGGAGTCTTGCGCCTCCGGCAGGACCTCAACGTCCAGCAGCAGATCGCCCCGCGCGCCGCCGCGTTCACCGACGGCTCCCTCTTCGTTCACGCGCAGCAGCCTTCGGCCCTCGATTCCGGCCGGGATCCGCACCTTCAGGGAACGCTGGCCGGGCTCGCGGCCCGAGCCGCGGCACGTCGGGCAGACGTCCGCGCCGCACATCGGACACGGGTCGACGTGGAGGAACTCTCCGTGGTCTTCGCGCGCGACATGGCTCCGCCGGCCGGTCCCACCGCACGAGGGGCAGTCGGGATCGACCGCGCCGGTCGTCCCGCGGCCGTCGCAGACATGGCACGTTCGCGCGGCGTCGTATTTCACCAGCCGCGACACGCCTCGCAGGGCGTCCCGCTGCCGAAGCGTGACCGGCACGTGGACGCTTTCGCCGCGGGATTCGCGCGCCTCCCAGAGCGCCTCGTCGAAGCCGGTGTTTCCGCGTGCGCGGTAGCCGTACCGGTCGTAGAGAAGCCGTGACGCCGGCTTCGAGACCGCGCTGTACGCCTCGGCGAGCTCGCGGCCCCGCGTCTCCGCGTCCGGATCGTCCAAGGCATCCGCACCCGCGTCGCCCGTAGCGGCCCGGAACGCGTTCAGGATCGTCTCCCGGTCGGCGTCCGGCGGGACGCCGAGGACCTCGTAGTAGTCGACCTTCGCCGCAGCCACCTCGTCTCATTTTGCCCGCAACCAGAAACGGCCAAAAGGGGTTATCAGGATGATGGACCTCGGGAGGAGCCTCAGGCTGGCTGCGTTGCTCGTCGCCGCCTTCTGTGCAGGGCTCGGCGCTCGGGTCGCCCTCGCCGACGTCGTCCCGACACTGCCCGTGCCGACGACGTCCGTATCGGTCACGGCTCCGCCTCTGCCGACGAGCCCGTTGCCGACCAGCCCGCTGCCGACGACTCCGACCCTGACCACGCCGTCCCTCCCGACGGCGACCTCCGTTCCCTCGACGACGACGCCTCCGCCGAGCGGGTCGCACACCACCTCGACACCGTCGAACGGCGGCGGTTCGTCGCCGGGCTCGCCGGCGGGAGGAGGATCCGCGCAGCCGAGCGGATCGACGTCGTCCGCGTCGGCGTCGAGCCCACGGAGCTCCCCCGGCGCGGGGCGGCAGCACTCGGTCACGGTCGTGCACACGTCGCGTCCGTTGGTCGTGCAGCACGGACGGCGGGGACACGTGCACGCGACGTTCGCGTTCCGGCTTCCGGCCGCCGCGCACGTGCTCTTGGCCGTCACGCAGATCTCGCCGGCGTGCCGCGTCGAAGGAACGTTCGCCGTTCGTGGCCACCGGGGTGTCAACCGTGTCGTGTTCACCGGCCGGCTCGGAGGCCGGCGACTTCCGCCGGGCACCTACCGGATCAGCGCACGCGCTCCTCGCGGCGGAGCGGTGGACGTTGCGACGGTCGTGATCGTCGGCTCGGGCAAGCCGTCGCAGGGCCAAATCGAGTCCGCCCTGCACAGCAACGGCTGCGCCGCGCAGACGGCGAGCCGCGTCCTCGGAGCCGCTGCCGCGCGTGCGCCACAGCAAACCGGAAAGCCCGGCGCGCAACGACAGCAAGGTTCAGACCAGACGAACGGCGCCGTCGCCGGCGCGAGTCACACGCAGGCGAGCGGCTACACGCCGACCGACTCGAGAAGCCGCGTGTCGAATCCACTCGTGCTCTTCACGCTCGCGGCCGCCGTGCTTCTCCTCGGAACTGCTGCACTGCCGCACGGCGTGATCCCATCCGCGCGCTTGACGCTGGCTGTCATGGAGCATCGCGTCACGATCGCCTCTGCCGGTGCTGCGGCACTCACTGCGGCAATCGTCGCGCTCGCCGTCTCGTAGAGCGCGGAAACCGTCTGCGCGCGAACTACAATCGTCGTCGCCGCACAACGTCCAGAAGGGGGAGTCGCATGCGTGACCGTCCTCCGATTCAGAACGCCGCGCCGCTCGTCGGAATGGCCTTCCTGGTCATCGGCATCCTCGGGTTCATCCCCGGGATCACGTCGAACTACGACGAGCTGAAGTTCGCCGGACACAACTCCGACGCACAGCTGCTCGGCATCTTCGACACGAGCGTCCTGCAGAACATCATGTATCTGCTCTTCGGCATCGTCGGCATTGCGCTCGCGCGCACGATGGAAGGCGCGCGAACGTACCTCGTCGGCGGCGGCCTCGTGTATCTCGTGCTGTTCGTGTACGGGGCGATCTGGCATGGGGAGACAGGGAGCAACTGGATTCCGGTGAACTGGGCGGACAACGTCCTCCACCTCGCACTCGGGGTGGGGATGGTCGCGGCCGGAATCCTGCTCTCGCGAGGGGTGGTTCGCAGACCCGCGCCTGCGGTCTGACGACCGCGGCCGACGCACTCGAGAGACGCCCTCGGCCGCCTCTCGGCGTTCTTGGAATGATCGACGGGTGACAGGCGACGAACTGCGGGAGGTGATGCGGCGTTTTCCGGCGCCCGTCGCCGTCGTGACGGGCATCGACGAACGCGAGGAGTTCGGCCTCACGGTCGGTTCCCTCGTCTCCGTGTCGCTCGAGCCACCGCTCGTGTGCGTCGCGATCGGCAAGGACTCGGCGCGGCACGAGCCGATGCGCAATGCGGGCGGATTCGCCGCGAGCTTGCTGTCGGCCGAGCACGCTCAGCTCGCGCAGCACTTCGCGCGCAGCGGCGTTCCCCCGGTTGCGTTGTGGGCGGGCGTCGCAACGCGCCCGGGCGTGCAGGGCCCGCTGCTCGAGGGCGCGCTCGCGTGGCTCGAGTGCAGGACGTGGGCGGAGTACGACGCGGGCGACCATACGCTGTTCCTCGGCGAGGTCCTCTCCACCGAGCTCGGGATGCCCGGCCGCGGGCTCGTCTACCACGACTCCACGTATCACCCAGCGTGATCGAGAGGGTCGTCTTCGACCTCGACGGAGTCATCCTCGACAGCGAACAACTGTGGGACGAGGTTCGCGAGCAACTGGCGCGCGTGCGCGGCGGCCGGTGGAGCGACCGCGCGCAGCGCGACATGATGGGGATGAGCTCGGCCGAATGGTCACGCTACATGCACGACGTCGTCGGGCTCGGCGACCCGCCGGAGGAGATCAACCGCGAGGTCGTGCGGCGGATGCTGGAGCGCTACACCGAACGGCTGCCGCTGATCCAGGGCGCGGTCGACGCGGTTCGGCGAGTGGCGGCGCGCAGGCCGCTGGGGCTGGCGTCCTCCTCGAACCGCGAGATCATCGAGCACGCGCTCGAGGTGTCCGGTCTGGCGCCGCTCTTCCGGGTCAGCGTCTCCTCGGAGGAGGTCGCACGCGGGAAGCCTGCCCCGGACGTGTATCTCGAGGCCGCGCGACGGCTCGGCGTCGACGCCACGCGCTGCGCCGCGATCGAGGACTCCGCGAACGGCATTCGCGCCGCGCACGCCGCGCGCATGCGCGTCGTCGCGATCCCGAACCGGCGCTACCCGCCCGACGAAGAGGCGCTGGCGCTCGCCGACGTCAGGCTCGAGTCGATCGAGCAGCTCGACGTCAGCGTCGTCGACGGATGACGTTCATCCCGTCCCGGACCGTGAGCAGCACGTTCTCGACGCGGGGATCGTCACGCACGCGGTCGTTCAGCGCGCGGATCGCCTCGGTGCTCTCGTCCGTGTCGTCAGGGTCCGCGACGCGCCCCGACCAGAGCGTGTTGTCGGCGATCATCACGCCGTCGTCCGCGAGCAGCGGCAGCGTCGCCTCGTAGTAGTTGACGTAGTTGGGCTTGTCCGCGTCGATGAAGACGAGGTCGAAGGGCCCGTCGAGCTTCGCGATCGTCTCGAGCGCCGGACCCAGACGGAAGTCGATGCGGTCGGCCACGCCCGCTTCCTCCGCGTAACGCCGCGCGATGTCCGTCGTCTCCTCATTGACGTCGCAGGTGATGACGCGCCCGCCGGGCGGCAGGGCGAGGGCCATGGAGATGGAGGAGTAACCGGTGAACGTCCCGAGCTCGAGCACGCGCCGCGCGCGGGAGAGGCGGACGAGCTCGGCGAGCAGGTGTCCCTCGATGCGGCCGACCATCATCTGCGGCGCCGTCGTCTTCTCGCGCGTCTCGGCGGCGAGCCGGTCGAAGAGCTCGAGCGACGGCGTCGAGTGCTCCTCCGCGTACTCCTCGACCTTGGACTCGACGATGAAGCTCATTCGACACGGCCGATCAAGACGCATCCGTTGTGTCCGCCGAGACCCATGGCATTCGACAGCGCGACGTCGACCTTGGCCTCGCGTGCCTCGTTCGGCACGTAGTCGAGGTCGCACTCGGGATCCGGGTTCGCGTAGTTGATCGTCGGTGGAATCACGCCTTCGTGGATGGCCAAGACGCACATCATCGCCTCGACCGCACCCGCCGCGCCGAAGGTATGGCCCATCATCGACTTCGTGGACGAGACCGCGAGCTCGTACGCGTGGTCGCCGAACACGTCCTTGATCGCCTTCGTCTCCGCGAGATCGCCGAGCGGCGTGGACGTCCCGTGCGCGTTGATGTAGCCGACGCGTTCCGGCTCGACCTCCGCACGCCGCAGCGCCGCGCGCATCATCTCCGCGACGCCGGTCGCCTCCGGCTCGGGCTGCGCCATGTGGTGCGCGTCGTTCGACGCGCCGTAGCCCAGAACCTCCGCGTAGATCGTCGCGCCGCGCGCACGCGCCGCTTCGAGCTCCTCGAGCACGAGGACGCACGCGCCTTCGCCCATGACGAACCCGGCGCGCGTGGCGTCGAACGGACGGGAGGCGCGCGGCGGGTGCTCTTCCTCCGCGGCGAGCCCACGCATTGCGCAGAACCCCGCGAGGATCAGCGGATGCATGCACCCCTCCGCGCCACCGGCGAGCACGGCGTCGGCGTCGCCGCGCTTGATGATCTCCGCGCCCTCGCCGACCGCGTGCGAGCCGGTCGCGCACGCGGACACCGGCGCGTAGTTCGGGCCCTTGATCCCCAGCGAGATCGCGAGCTGCCCGCTCGCGGCATCGACGAGCACGCTCGGGATGAAGCTCGGCGCAACCCGCCCGTAGCCGCGCTCCCGCAGGACGTCGCCCTGCTCGACGATCCCGCCGACCCCGCCGATCGCGGTGCCGAAGACGATCCCGACCCGCATCGGATCGAAGCCGTTCAGCCCCGCGTCGGCGATCGCCTCATTCGCCGCGCCGAGCGAGAGGAGCACGTTGCGCTCCAGCTTGCGCACCTCCTTGGGCGACGCGACCGTCGAGGCATCGAAGTCCTTGACCTCCGCGCCGACCCGCACCGGAAAGCCGCTCGCGTCGAACGAGCGGATCCAGTCGATCCCGCTCTCCCCCGCGACCGCCGCGCGCCACGTCGACGGCGCGTCGGTCCCGAGCGGCGTCACCGCACCGAGCCCCGTGACGGCCACCCTCCGCATCGCGGGAGCTTAGACGCGAGTGAGAGTTCTCAGGTTACGAACCGGCAGCTTCCGGGGAAGAACCTGTGCAACTCCCCCAGAAGCGGCCCAGTCCTCGCCCTTCGCGACTCATCGGAGGTGCGGAATGAGTGGTGTTCTAGTAGCCGAGAAGCCCCGCCTCGTCTTTTTCCACTCGGCTGTCTCTGGTCATTGCCGCCGAGTCGAGGGATTCCTCGCCCAGGTGCTCCAGCGTAGGCGCAACCACGGGACGTTCAGGGTCGTCCGCGTCGCCGAGGAGGAACGTCCGGATCTCCTCGAGCGCTTCGCCGTGGCGGAGCTCCCGACGCTCGTCGTCGTGGAAGGGAAGACGGTGCGCGGCCGCCTCGAGCGCCCGCGCGGCTGTCGCGACATCGAGGGCTTTCTCGCCCCGTGGCTGAATTAGCCGTGTCCTAGGGACAGTCACCGGGGAGGGACTGTCCCTCGGGCATGTCGGCTTTTAGACGGTGACGCCCTCCTCGCGCAGCGACAGCTCGGCGAAACGATCCCAGTTGTCGGAAATGATCTTCGCCATCGCCTTCTCCTCGGCGATGATCTCGCCCGCGATCTCCGCCGTCAGCTCGTCGCCCGCCCTCTGCGCGATGCGCGTGAGCAGCTCGTAGGTCGCGATCTCCATGTGCTCCGTCGCGTAGCTGTCGCGCGCGTTGCGGCCCGCCTTCTCGCCGCGGACCAGGTCGAGCGGCATCTTGGCGAGCGCGGCCACGATCCCCGTCACCTGCCTCACGCCGGACGGCGTCGCATCGTGGGCCTCCAGGCGCGCCTGCATGCGGTCAGCGTGGCTCTGCGTCTGCAGCTTGTGATGCTCGAGCGCGTCGAGGATCTCGGGATCGTCCGTCGTCGAGATCATCCCGTCGAGCATCCGCAGGACGTTCTGCTCCATCGCGTATGCCTCGTCGATGTGCTTGATCAGCTGCTCCTTCAATTGGCTCACCGGATCCAACCTCCTCATCGAAAACCGGCCGAGCTCGCGGCCGGCGATCGTCGCGTGTCCCAGATAGCCGCCGTTCTGCGGCTCGAGCCGATCGACGAGCAGGTTGAACGGCGGTCGGTAGTGGAGCTCGAGGCCGCGGACCTCGAACGGCATGCCCGGGACGTACGAGAACTCCGTCGTCCCGCGCCCGCCGTTGATCCGCTTCCGGCAGCCTACGAGCGGCGGCAGCGCACCGCCGACCCGCTCGACTTTCCAGACCCCATCGAGCTCGCTCATCGGTATCTAGGGTTCCACCCGATGCCTGGGCCAAACGTCCCCTTCCCGCCGATGGAGGCAGAGCTCGTGAAAGAGCTTCCGGCCGGCGACGGCTGGCAGTTCGAGCCGAAGTGGGACGGCTTTCGCGGGGTGCTCGAGAACGACGGCGGCGAGCTCGCGCTCTGGTCGCGAAACGAGCGCCCGCTGCTGCGCTACTTCCCGGAGCTCCGACCGCTCGGCGACCTGCTGCCGCCGCACTCGGCGCTCGACGGCGAGATCGTGATCGCGCGCGACGGCGTGCTCGACTTCGACTCGATGCAGATGCGCCTGCATCCCGCCGAGTCGCGCGTCAAGAAGCTCTCGGCCGAGATCCCCGCCGACTTCGTCGTCTTCGACGTCCTCCTCTGGGACGGCAAGCCCGTCTACAAGCAGCCGCTCGAGAAACGACGCGCGGAGCTCGAGCGAATCGCGAACGGCTTCAAGCTGTCGCCGACGACGAACGACCCGAAGCGTGCCGAGGAATGGCTCGACTCGTTCGAAGCTGCGGGGCTCGACGGCGTCATCGCGAAGAGACTGGGGGTCGCCTATCTCCCGGGCTCGCGCGAGGCGGTCCTGAAGGTGAAGCCGTACAAGACCGCCGACTGCGTCATCGTCGGGCTCCGCTGGAAGGAGAAGCCGACGCGCATCGCGACGCTTCTGCTCGGTCTCTACAACGACGAGGGGAAGATGGACTACATCGGCTCGGCGGCGGTCGCGGCGAGTCGCCACCCGCAGATCGCCGAGCGCGTGCTCCCGCTGCTGAAGGGCGCGCCCGAGCGCGGCTTCTCCGAACCGAATCGGTGGGGCTCGGGCGAGCTCGAGGAGGCCTCCGTGCGACCCGAGCTGGTCGCCGAGGTCCGTTACGACAAGGTGCAGGGGAACCGCTTCCGCCACGGCACGCGCTTCCTGCGTTTCCGCGACGACAAAGATCCGAAGCACTGCACGTGGCGCGAGGTCCGGCCCGCGCGAAGCCCGACCGACCCGACGTTCGAGACGCTGCTCGCGAGCTAGCCGGCGGCGGGAAGCGACATCGAGCGCAGCCGCGTGATCTCCGCGTCGCGCTGGACGAGCTCGTCCTGCAGGCGAGTGATCGTCGACCGAAGCGACTCGGTCACGGAGACGAGCTCCATGAACGCGCGCTGTCGCTCCATGAGCATCAGCTCGACGTCCGGGCGTCCGCCGGAGGCGGCGACGACGCTCGGAGGAGGTTCGGCGACCGTGACGGGAGGCTCCGGCTCCGCCTTCAGGGCCGCGATCGGCGTCGGCGGAGCAGGCTCGGGCTCGACGGCCGGCTCCGCCTCGAGCTCGGGCTCCGGCTCGGGAACGGCCTCGGGATCGAGGTCTCGCGCCTGCTCGGCGATCGCCTCGGCGAGCTGCAACCAGGTGATGAGCCCCGAGTCGATGAGGATCTCGCCCAGCCGGCGACGCGTTCGGCGCTGTTCCGCAAGGGCGTTGACGAGGTCGTCGACGGTGATCGCGCCGGTCTCGACCAGGATCATGCCGATCGGCCGCCGCCGTGCCGCAGAGCTCTCCATGCCGCTCTTATCGGCGCGAACAGCCCGGTCCTGAACCCGAATTACAACGAGGGCGGCTCGAGGCCCAGCCGCTCGAATCGCGGCGCGAGAACGGCCTTCCGACGCCACATTCCTACCGTCGCGTCGCCGACCTCGGCGATGCGGGCGGGCATGGTCCGCACGGTGAACGCGGCCGGGTCGACGTCCGGCACCTCCTCCCAGCGCAGCGGGGCCGAGACGCGCGCGTCGGGCGTCGGCCGGACGGAGTACGCAGAGGCGATCGTCCGGTCGCGCGCGTTCTGTCCGAAGTCGACGAACACGCCTCGCCGCTCGGCGACACGCCAAGTCGTCGTCGCGACGTCCTGGTCGTCTACGCGCCGCTCGACCTCCTCGGCGACGGCTTTCGCGAACCGGCGCACGTCCGGGAAGCGGATCTGCGGTCGGATCGGCACGAGCACGTGCAAGCCGGTCGCGCCGGATGTCTTCGGGTACGACGCGAGCCCCAACTCGTCGAGCACCTCCCGCACGACCAGCGCGATCTCGCGCACGTGGTGCCACTGGTCCCCGGTCGTCGGGTCGAGGTCGATGAGCATGTAGTCGGGACGCTCGATGTCGTCGATCCGCGAGTGCCACGTGTGCAGCTCGATGCACCCGAGGTTGATCACCCACGCGAGCGCCGCGGCGTTGTCGATCACGGCGAACAGGGTTGTATGGCCGCTCGGAAAGCGGACGAACTGCTCGCCGACGAAGTCGGGATGCTTCGGCACGCGCTTCTGGTGGAAGAATTCGCCGTCCACGCCGTTCGGATACCGCACCATGTGGAACGGCCGCCGGCGCAGGTGCGGCAGCGCGCACTCGGCGACGTCGAGGTAGTAGCGGACGAGATCGCCCTTCGTCAGTCCCACTTCGGGAAAGAACGGCTTGTCCGGATTCGAGATCGGGACCTCGTGCCGGCCGACGCGCATGGGCCGAATCATGCGCACGCAGTACGCTGATGCGCGGGTGGCACAGATCGCGGAACGCCTCTTCGGCGGCCAGACGATGGTTGCGCCGCTGCGTCGCGTGCTCGTGCGCTCACCCGAGGACGGCGCGCTCGCGAACTGGCGCGCCTACGGCTGGCGCTCGGCGCCGGATCCGAAACGTCTGCGCGAAGAGCACGAGAACTTCTGCGAACTCCTCGCGGAAGCGGGCGCGGAGGTCGTCTTCGGACGCACGCCGGTCGATGGCGATCCCGACGCGATCTACGCGCACGACGCGAGCTTCATCTGCGACGTCGGAGCGATCGTGCTCCGGCCGGGGAAAGAGCTGCGTCGGGTCGAGGCCGCGGCCGCCGTCAAAGACCTCGAAGCAGCAGGCGTCCCGGTCGTCGCAACGCTCGAAGCGCCGGCCTGCGCCGAGGGCGGCGACCTCGTCTGGCTGGACGAGCGAACGGTGCTCGCCGGCCGCACCTATCGCACGAACGGGCCTGGGATCGCGGCGCTCCGAAATGCGCTGCCGCCGGTCGACGTCGTCGCTCTCGACCTACCGCACTTCGTCGGGCGCGGCTCCGTCCTCCACCTCATGTCGGTGATCAGCATGCTCGACCGCGATCTCGCGGTCGTCTACCCGCGCCTTGCGCCGGTCCGGCTGCTCGAGCTGCTCGCGGAGCGCGGTGTCCGCACGATCGAGGTCCCCGAGGACGAGTTCGACTCGATGGGCCCGAACGTTCTCGCGCTCGCGCCACGCGTTGCGCTCGTCGCCGACGGCAATCCGCGGACACGGCGTCTCCTCGAGTCGGCGGGAGTCGACGTCGCCGCCTACGCGAGCGTCGAGCTGGGCAAGGGGGACGGCGGCCCGACCTGCCTGACAAGGCCGCTGCTCCGTACCGAATAGCGCTACATTCGTCTCTGACCGGGGAGCAAAACCCAAGGAGGGAAACGTGAAGCGATTCCTCGTGGCCGCCGGCGTCGCCGCTTTGGCGGTCACTTCTGCGGCAGGCGCCCAGTCTCTGGCCGTTCCGACGAAGAAAGCGGGGAAGCTCACCGTCGGCTTCGACGTTCCCGCTCCGGGGTTCTGGAACGGCCGAGCCACCGGTTCGACGATCAAGAATCCGACCGGCTTCGAGGCCGGGCTCGCGAAGGCGATCGCGACGCAGCTGAAGATCGGCAAGGTGCAGTACCTGCGGGCACCCTTCAGCGGCCTCTTCTCGCCGGCGACGAAGCCGTACGACTTCGCGCTGGAGGAAGTCACGATCACGCCGGCGCGCGCAAAGGTCGTCACGTTCTCGACGTCCTACTTCGATGCGAACCAGGGCGTGCTCATCCGGAAGGGGCTGGCCAAGCCGAAGAGCATCGCCGCCCTGAAGAAGCTCCAACTCTGCGCGCAGTCGACGACGACCGGTCTCGCCTACATCCAGCACAAGCTGCGTCCGTCGAAGAAGCCCCTCGTCTACTCCCCGTCCTCCACAGCCGCCTTCGACGCGGTCGAGGCCGGGAAGTGCGACGCGCTGATCCTCGACGTGCCGATCGTCGTCTCCCAGAGCAAGAAGAAGCCGGGAGCCTACGGCGGCGTCGTCGGGCAGATCGTCACGCACGAGGGCTACGGCGCCGTGATGGACCACGGCAGCAAGCTCAAGCCGGACATCGACAAGGCGATCAAGGCGCTCAAGGCGAACGGGACGATCAACAAGCTGCAGAAGAAGTGGCTGCCGTTTACACGCGTTCCGATTCTCAAATAGCCGTGTAACGCGCAGCGGCGGAGGCCGAGATGGGCAAGTTCCTGCACGCGTTCTTCAGCCCGCTCGGCTTCCGCCGCGCGGTGCCTCAGGTCTGGGACGGCTTCCAGACCAACATCAAGCTGATGGTGATCGCCGAGTTGCTCGTGCTCTTCTTCGCGCTGCTCGTCGCCATCGTCCGCGGCCTGCCGGGACGGGGCGCGTTCCCGCTGCGCGCGCTGGCGATCGGCTACACGGACTTCTTCCGCGGGACGCCGCTGATCCTCGTCGCGTACGTCTGGGGGTTCGGGATCCCTGCGCTGCACGCCGGGTTCATTTCAAACCGGTCCCTGTTCCAGTACGGGATCATCGCGCTGACGCTCGTCTACACGGCGTACGTGACCGAGGTCTACCGCGCGGGTATCGAGTCCGTGCATCCGAGCCAGCGGATGGCGGCGCGGTCGCTCGGGCTCACGTACGCCCAGACGTTGCGGCACGTCGTCCTCCCGCAGGCGATCCGGCGCGTCGTCCCGCCGCTCTTGAACGACTTCATCGGCTTGCAGAAGGACACGGCGATCATCACGGTGATCGGCGTCACGGAGGCGCTGGCGCAGGCCGGCTTCTACTCCAACGACTTCTTCCTGTACACCGGCTACACCGTTGCGGCCGTGTTCTTCGTGATCCTGACGATCCCGTTCGCGCGCTTCACCGACCGGCTGATCAAGGAGCGCGAGCGCCGGGAGCGCGCACAGCTCGTATGAGCGCGGACGGCCACTTCGTCACGCTCGCAGGCGTCACGAAGCGCTTCGACGAGCTGACCGTCCTGCGCGAGATCGACCTGAGCGTCGACCTGCATCAGGTCGTCTGCCTCATCGGCGCATCGGGGTCGGGGAAGTCGACGCTCCTTCGCTGCGTCAACTGCTTGGAGACGGTGGATGCCGGCACGATCGTGGTCGACGGGCAGACGATCACGAACGGGTCGATCGACGTCAACACGCTGCGGCGGAAGATCGGGATCGTCTTCCAGGCATTCAACCTATTCCCGCACATGACCGTGATGCAGAACATCACGCTGGCGCCACGGAAGACGCGCGGCCTCTCGAAAGGGGAGGCGAGAACGCAGGCTCGAGACCTGCTGACGCGGATCGGTCTGCTCGACAAGGCCGACGAGTATCCCGACCGTCTCTCCGGCGGCCAGCAGCAGCGGGTCGCGATCGCGCGCGCCCTCGCGATGAGCCCGAAGCTGATGCTGCTCGACGAGATCACGAGCGCGCTCGACCCGCAGCTCGTCAGCGAGGTCCTGAATCTCATCCGCGAGCTCGCGAACACCGGCATGACGATGATCATCGCGGCGCACGAGATGGGCTTCGCGCACGAGGTCGGCGACAAGGTCTGCTTCCTGGACGCCGGGGTGATCCTCGAGGAAGGCCCGCCCGAGCAGATCTTCTCCTCCCCGCGCGAGGAGCGGACGCGCCAGTTCCTCGCACGGATCATCGAGGCGGGACGCTTGTGACGCGTTTTTGGAAGGCGCCGAAGGCGCCGCTCGCGGTCGCGGCGATCCTGGCGATGCCCCTCTTCTTCACCGCGCTGATGGCGACGTCGCTCGCAGTCGAGAAGCCGACGGTGGTGGGCCACGTGCTGCGGCACGGACGCCTCGTCGCGAAGCTCGGCGACCCCTCGGGAACGACCGAGGCGGCGATCTGGCTGCTCGCGATCGTCGCTCCGCTCGCCGTCGTGCTGATCGGCGCGGGCGCGATGATGATCGGCCGCGCGGGGGTGATCGCTTCGGCGCTTGCCGCGATCGTCGCGTCGGTCGTGCTACTCGTCCCCCTCGGCACCTGGGCGAATCGTCATACGGGTCGGTATCCGGACGGCATCGACCTGATCCGGCAGTCGTCGAGCTCTGACATCTACCTCCGCGGCGAGTGGGAAGGGACGGCGCGCACGACCGCGCGGCAGCTCGGGATCGTCACGATCGTGCTCGGAGGCGCAGCGATTGGCGTGTTCGTACTGCTCGAGGTGCGCCGGAGACGCGGTGTCAAAGGGATGATCGTTCCGCCGCCGCCGGCGCTGGCGGAAGGCCAATCCCAGACCGTGCGGACCGGGATGGGACGCAGATGGTTCGGGCGTTAACGTGTTGATCGCGCGTACACGATTGACGTAGCGGGCGAACGAGCCCAGGTCGACGGCGCTGCGCTCGACCGCGACGCTCAGCAATCCCAGGCTCGCTCGCCCGCAGAGCATCAGCCCAGCGACTCCGCGTACCACGCGAGCAGCGTCGCCGCGCCCTCGCTGTAGCCCTTCGCGATGTCGAGACCGCCGGGCACACGCTCCCAACCGGTCTGACGCATGCGCAGGCGCGTCCCGTCCTCGACAGGCTCGAACGTGATCTCGACGTTCGTGATCGCGTCCTCGGGCCAGTCGGACTGACGCCATGTGTACGCAAGGCGTTCGCCCGGCTGCCACGCCGTGATGCGTCCGATCTCGTAGCCCTCGCCGTTCTCGTCGTACACCTCGATGAACCGGCCGCCGACATAGGGCTCGAAGCGAAGCCCGAGCCTGCGGTCCTTGTCCATCCAGAAGGGACTGTCCTTCTTCCACCAGTTGTCGATCTCGGCGGTGAACGCCTCGAACGCGCGTGCCGGATCGACCGCAACGACGACCTCGGCGCCCGAGACCGCCGCTCCGGTTGTTGCGCTCATCTCGAACCTCCTTCCACGTACTCCTTGAATGCGTCGAGCTGCGCCTGCCATGCGCGGCTGACCTCGTCGAGCCAACCCGACGCTTGCTGCAGCGGCTCGGCCCGCAGCACGTACATGCGCGCGCGACCGTCGTCGGCGATGCGCCTCTCTTCGACCAGGCCGTTCTCGCGGAGGATCCGCAGGTGCCGGCTGATCGCCGGCTTGCTCACGTCGAACTGTGCGTGGAGCTCGCCCGCACGTCGCGGCCCTTCGCTCAGCAGTCGGACGATCGCCCGCCTCGTTGGGTCCGTGAGCGCTGCGAAGGCCGGGTCGAGATAGTTAACCATCTCGTTAACTATTACCTGCCCGGGCGGGCCTGTCAAGTCACGTGGGCGCGCGTCACTTCCGACGGCGAGGAACAGCCGAGCAGCGCGAGACCGAGCTCGATCTCCGCGCGCAAGAGCTCGAGCACGTGCACGACGCCGCGCTCGCCGTTCACCGCGAGACCCCAGAGCATCGCGCGTCCGATCAGAACGGCACGGGCGCCGAGCGCGAGCGCTTTCAGCGCGTCCGTCCCGCGCCGGACGCCGCCGTCGAGCAGCACCTCCGCACGCCCGTCGACCGCTTCCACCACCTCGGGCAGCGCGTCGATCGAGGCCTGCACGCCGTCGAGCTGCCGGCCGCCGTGGTTGGAGACCACGACCGCGGCCGCGCCGTGCTCGCACGCGAGCCGTGCGTCCTCCGCCGTGAGCAGACCCTTGACGACGACGGGCAGCCCGTAACCCGCGAGCCACTCGAGGTCGCGCCAGCTGAGTGTTGCGTCGAATCCCTTCAGGCGCTCGGCGTACGGCTCGAGCTCCTCCGGGAGTCGGAAGTCGATCCGCAGATCGCGCTCGCGCCTGCCGAGGTACGGGACGTCGACGGTGAGCACGAGCGCACCGAAGCCACACTCGACCGCTTCGTCGATGAGACCCTCCGTGAGCGCGCGGTCGCTGAAGACGTAGACCTGGAACCAACGGGTGCCTTTCGCCTCGCACGCTTCGTGCACCTCGCGCGGCGAGCGCGTCGCCGCCGACGAGAGGCACAGGATCGTGCCGGCGGACGCAGCCGCACGTGCCGTTGCGCGTTCGCCGTCGGGGTGGGCCATTCGCTGGAACGCGAGCGGCGCGATCAGCACCGGCATCGAGACGTCGGTGTCGAGGACGGTCGTCGCGGTCGTCACGGACGAGACGTCGACGAGCATTCGCGGCCGCAGCTTCCTGCGCTCGAACGCGGCGAGGTTGTCGCGGAGCGTGACCTCGTCTCCCGCGCCGCCGGCGAAGTACGCGAGCGCATTCGCGTCGAGCTTCTCTTCGGCGAGGCGCTCGTAATCCCAGACGCTGATCGGCTCCGCCACCACTCCGACCCTAAAAGGAAACCCGCCTCCGGTGGCCGCAGACGGGTTTCAGGATGCCGGGGGGTTTGAGGGGGGAGCCGGCGTTCGTATTGTTCGGCACCAACCGGCGGTCATCCTCCCCCGGTCGGGGGAATTCGACGGCCCGCACCGAGCTCGAGCCCCGACGCCTGGCGACGCCGGGGCTCGAGATCTACGGAGAAGGAGGGATTCGAACCCTCGATGGAGGCATTCACCCCCATAACGCCTTAGCAGGGCGCCGCCTTCAGCCACTCGGCCACTTCTCCGGGTGAGCGCGCAGGATACCCCACGCCTCCGGCGTCCCCGGCTACGCTGTCCCTCGCTCGGAGGGGTGGCAGAGCGGTCGAATGCGGCGGTCTCGAAAACCGTTATCCGTCGTTAGGCGGATCGAGGGTTCAAATCCCTCCCCCTCCGCTTGGTAGGGCCGAAGGTATTGGGTTAGCAGGAGATTCGGAACAAGCGTTCCTGGCGCCCGCCGCGTGATCGCTGATCCGCTCCGACACGCTTCGACACGCTCCTGAGTGAGAGCTTCTCTCACGCGAGTCTCACTTGCCGGACACGTCCGCAAGAGCCATCTGGACGGCGCAACGCCTAAGGCAATGCGTTCGGCTCGGGCCGGGTAGGCCGGTCGCGCTCTCGCCAACGACTTCGAGGCCCAGAAACGCGGAGCGGCCCCGAAGGGCCGCTCAAAACACTCGAAACCTGCCAGCCTTTCGACCGCTAGGTTCGCAGGCAATATAGCAGACCCCTGCGCTAGTCAGACCCCCTTTTGGTGGGATCTCTCGATGCCTGAAACCGTCTTCAGTGCCGCCCGTCTTAGAGCCTACCGCGTGCTGGAAGCTGCTGGGTTAGGGGCTGCCGCTGACCTACAGATCCTCGGGACAGTGGTCGCGGCAAGGCTATGGGTACCACTGTCGTTGATCGAGATCGCCTTCCGGAATGCGGCCGACGCCCTCGTAACTGCGGCTCACCATCGCGGATCGTCGTGGCCCTTCGCTGATGACTTGCCCTCAGAGACTTTCGAGGCGGGGAGCATTCGAGGAGCGGATGCCTTTACAACTGAAGGCACGACGATCCCGGCAGATGCCGATCCCGTCCGGACTGCCGCCTCTATGGCCGGTCAGCTAGGGCGCCCGACGATCTCGCGGGACGACGTCATGGCCCACCTGATGTTGGGCTTCTGGGTAGTGCGAGTTCCTGAGAGCCTGTCGGTGGACGACCCGGCTATCCACATTTTCGACTTGTTGGCCACGTAC
>VAYM01000145.1 GCA_005884945.1 Actinomycetota bacterium
CACCTCCCGGACAAGGCGATCGACCTGATCGACGAGGCCGGGTCGCGCATGCGCATCCGCTCGATGAGCGCGCCGCCGCGCTACCGCGAGCTCGAGGACGAGATCGAGAAGGTTCGCAAGGACAAGGAAGACTCGATCGAGAATCAGGAGTTCGAGAAGGCCGCGTCGCTGCGCGACAAGGAGCGCAAGCTGACGCAGAAGAAGCGCGAGCTCGAGGAGAACTGGCGCCAGAACGAAGCCGACGCCGAGCAGCCCGAGGTGGGCGAGGAGGAGATCGCCGACATCGTCTCGATGTGGACGGGCATCCCCGTGTTCAAGCTCACCGAGGCGGAGTCGCAAAAGCTCGTCCACATGGAGGACGAGCTGCACAAGCGCGTCATCGGCCAGGAGGAGGCGATCACCGCCGTCTCGAAGTCGATCCGCCGCGCACGCGCGGGCATCAAGGACCCGAAGCGCCCGACCGGCTCGTTCATCTTCCTCGGCCCGTCAGGCGTCGGGAAGACGGAGCTGGCACGCACGCTCGCCGAGTTCCTGTTCTCGGACGAGGACGCGATGATCCAGGTCGACATGTCGGAGTACATGGAGAAGCACTCCGTGTCCCGGCTCGTCGGGTCGCCTCCGGGCTACATCGGCTACGACGAGGGCGGCCAGCTCACCGAGGCCGTGCGCCGCAAGCCGTACTCCGTGTTGCTCCTCGACGAGATCGAGAAGGCACACCCCGACGTCTTCAACATCCTGCTCCAGATCCTGGAGGAGGGGAAGCTGACGGACGCGCAGGGACGCCGCGTCGACTTCCGCAACACGATCGTGATCATGACGTCGAACCTCGGCGCCGCCCAGATCTCGAAGAATGTCGGTCTCGGCTTCGCGGTCGGCGACGAGAGCGGCCTGTCGTACGACGACATGAAGAACCGGGTCATGTCGGAGCTGAAGAAGGTCTTCCGGCCCGAGCTCCTCAACAGGATCGACGAGATCATCGTCTTCCACAAGCTGACGAAGCAAGAGATCACGACGATCGTCGACCTGCAGATGAAGCGGGTGCGCGAGCAGATGGCGCAGCACGAGGTCGCGATCGAGCTCACGGACGAGGCGAAGGAGCTGCTCGTCGAGCAGGGCTACGACCCGGCGATGGGCACGAGGCCGTTGCGCCGCGCGATCCAGCGCGTGATCGAGGACCCGCTCGCCGACTTCGTGCTCGGGCGGCAGCTCGAGCCGGGCTCGACGATCCTCGTCGGACGCAAGATGAACGACGACGGCGAGCCCTCGACCGAGGTCGACATCACCTTCATCCCCGGCGAGGTCACGCCGGAGAAGGTGACGGTGCCCGCCGGCGACGCCGACGAGCCGAGCGACTCGTCCGACGAGCCGAGCCCCGAGTAACCCGAAGGTCTGAACAGGTCTGAGCTTCCGGTCAGACCCTTGTTCGTGGTGTAAGTTCCATCCTCTGCTGTAGTTCGGGGAAGGGGGAGAGACCATGCGCCCGGGTCGCGTCATCGCCGCGTTCTGTTCCACGCTCTGTATTGCCTTTCTCTTGGCGGCTTCCGGCCAGGCGCAACGGCCGGCTCCGTCGTCGATACCGACCAACGTCGACATCAGCCAGCGCCACACGAACGAGTCCGAAACGTCGATCGCCGTCAACCCGACGAATCCGCAGAACATCGTCATGGTCTCGAACGTCGACTTTCCGGCCGCGGGGCTGTTCGAAGGCGTGAGCTTCGACGGCGGGAAGACCTGGACGACCAAGCTCATCGGCGACAACGACAACCTCGGCGATGCCTGCTGTGATCCGAGCCTGTCCTTCGACAGGTACGGAAACCTCTTCCTGGCCTATCTCTTCAACGTGGAGAACACCCTCCCAATCGCACTCTCCACCGACGGCGGGCTGTCCTTCAACGTGATCGCGAACATCAGCGGCATCGCGAAGCGGAACGAGCCGTCCGGTAGCAACGACAAAGGTCTCTTCCGGTTCGTCGATCAGCCCACGATCACGGCGGGCGAAGGCGAGGTCTGGGTCGTCGTCAACGTCGGTGGTCCGATGGGCGCATTCGGGGCGAAGGTCGACGGCCCCGGACAGGTCGGGCCGTTTTCGACAACCGAGGTCGTGCCGGGGACCAACAACTGCACGTACGGCGACGTCTCGATCGGCCCCGGTGGGAAGGTCATGCAGGTGTGCACGCTCACCGAGTCGGGTCAGGGCGGCGGCAAGCTCTTCGTCAGCGTCGATCCGGACGGGCTCGGCCCAGCGGGGTTCGGCAAGCGCGTCTTCGTCGACGACACGCACATCGGCGGGTTCGACTTCATCCCGCCGCAGCCCGACCGCTCGGTGGACGCCGAGCCGGGGCTCGCGTGGGACCGGACAGGCGGGCCGCACAACGGACGCGTCTACATCGTCTACACCCTCGAGCAGAACAACGAGAAGAACAACACCGACATCCTCGTCCGTTATTCCGACGACAACGGAGCAACCTGGAGCGCACCGGTTCGCGTGAACGACGACGCCACGCAAAACAGCCAGTTCCTCCCGAAGATCTCGCTCGACCCGACGACGGGAAGGATCGCGGTCGTCTGGTACGACGCACGCAACGATCTCGGCACCGGAGGCTCGGGCGACACGGACGGTGTGCCGGACGACGACGCGCAGTACTGGGGCGCGTTCAGCAGCGACGGCCGGTCCTTCAGCCGAAACGTCCAGATCAGCGCGGGCACGTCGAACTCGCAAGACGCGCACAACGGGATCGACTACGGCGACTACACAGGCCTGTCGTTCTTCGGCGGCGTGGCGGCGCTTCACCAGCTAGACGTGCTCACCGCGTCGGTGTCGGCTCCCTGACGCGGAAGCCAACGCGTCGATGAGCCTGCAGCTGGATAAGTAGGCTCCAGGCTAGAGTCCGAGCGCAAGTAGGGCTTTGCGGCCGTGGCCGTTCCGAACGGACCGGTGCCAGGCACCGTGACGCAAGCGCGACGCAACTTTTGCCGGCGTAGCGGCGAATCTCCGAGTGTGCGGCGGCCACTGACATGCCTTTCGGAGGCAGTACCGGTGCCAGGCACCGGAACCGGAATGTGACGCGAGTGTCGCGAGCTTGGAACACGCGGATCCGCCGCCCAGGCCCTTCCGAAGACACAGAATCGGCACAGACCTCGTCGGGACCTGCTGCGACAATTCGCCGCCGTGGCGAAGACTGCTGTTCAGTTCGCGTGCACCGACTGTGGTTACTCCGCCGGCCGGTGGTTCGGCAGGTGCCCGGGCTGCGGCGAGTTCGGCACGCTCGTCGAGGACGTCCTCTCCGCCTCCTCGGCAGCGAAGGCTCCGCCGAAGCCCGTTCTCCGTCTCGCGGACGTGCAGGCCGAGGACGCGCAGCGGATCGCCACCGGCGTCGCGGAGCTCGACCGCGTGCTCGGCGGCGGGCTCGTCCCCGCCTCGCTCGTCCTCGTCGGTGGAGAGCCGGGCGTCGGCAAGTCCACGCTGCTGCTGACCGCGCTCGCGGCGATCTCCAAGGAACGGCGCGCCCTGCTCGTCACGGGTGAGGAGTCGTCGGCGCAGGTGAAGCTGCGCGCGGCACGGCTCGGGGGCGCCGAGCGGGTCGAGATCCTCGCCGAGACCGATCTCGACAACGTACTCGCGACGCTGGAGACCGAGCGGCCCGACGTCTGCGTGATCGACTCCGTGCAAACGCTCTATTCGCAGGACGTCGGGTCGGCCCCGGGGTCGGTCGGCCAGGTCCGCGAGGCCGCGGCTCGCCTCCTCCGCACGGCGAAGCAAGCGGGAGTGGCAACGATCCTCGTCGGACACGTGACGAAGGACGGAACCGTCGCGGGCCCGCGCGTGCTCGAGCATCTCGTCGACTGCGTCCTGCAGTTCGAGGGCGACCGCTACCACGCGCATCGCGTGCTTCGCGCCGTGAAGAACCGCTTCGGCTCGACGAACGAGATCGGCGTCTTCGAGATGACGGGAACGGGACTCAAGGGCGTGCCGGATCCGTCGGAGGTATTCGGGCGAACCGCCGGCAGCGAGGTCGGCTCGGCCGTTGCGTGCGCGCTCGAGGGCACCCGGCCGATCCTCCTCGAGCTCCAAGCGCTCGTGGCACCCACAGATCTTGCGATGCCGCGGCGCGTCGCGACCGGCGTGGATCCGAAGCGGCTGGCGATGATCGTCGCGGTGCTCGGGCGTCATGCGCGCGTCGCACTCGGCAGCGCCGACGTCTTCGTCAACGTCGCGGGCGGTGTGCGAATCGACGAGCCGGGCGCCGACCTGGCGATCGCGCTCGCGATTGCCTCGGCTGCGCGCGGGGTGCCGATGCGAGACGGTCACGCCGCCTTCGGGGAGATCGGCCTGACGGGCCGGTTGCGCCCTGCAACACAGGCGGAGCGCCGCCTCGAGGAATGCGCCAAGCTCGGGCTCGCCGCCGTCGTGGCGCCGCCGGGCACGCCGGAGCCGCGCGGGAAGCTGCGCGTCGTCAACGCCGACAAGCTCCCGCAGGCGATTACAGCCGGACTGACGGCCGCAGCCGACAACTAGCCTGACGACGTGCCCCTCCGACGCTTCGGCGACCGGCCGGTGCTCGCCGTGCTCGTCGGCGCCGTCACGATCTCGTTCTCCGGAATCCTCTTCCGGCTCGCGCACGTCTCTCCGTCGACGGGCGCGTTCTACCGTTGCGTGTGGGCGCTGCCGCCGCTCTGGGCGCTCGCGACTCGGGAAGACCGACGGTTTGGAAGGCGACCTTTGCGAGCGAGGCTCGTCGCCTGGGGCGCGGGCGTCTTTTTCGCAGTCGACCTCATCCTGTGGCACAACGCGATCGAGCAGGTCGGCGCGGGGCTCGCGACGGTGCTCGGGAACACGCAGGTCGTGCTCGTCGGGCTCCTCGCATGGGTGTTGCTGCAGGAGCGGCCGCAGCGTTCGTCGCTCATGGCGATTCCGATCGTCGCGGTCGGCGTCGTGCTGATCTCGGGAGTCCTGGAGCAGGGCGCATACGGCGCGAACCCGCGGCTCGGCGCCGTCTACGGCGTGCTGACGGGGATCGCCTACTCCGGTTTCCTGCTGACGCTGCGCGAGGGAAGCCGCGACCTGCGCCGGACGGCCGGACCCCTGTTCGACGCGACGCTTTCTGCGGCTCTCGGCTGCGCCGCGATCGGCGCGGTCGTCGGCGATCTCGATCTGATCCCGTCCTGGTCGGCGATGGGCTGGCTCATCCTGCTCGCGGTCTCTTCGCAGGTGCTCGGGTGGCTGTTGATCTCGCTCTCGCTGCCACGCCTACCCGCCGTCATCACCTCGATCCTGTTGACGCTGCAGCCGGTCTGCTCCGTGATCTTCGCCGCGCTCATCGTCGACGAGAAGCCGTCCGCGCTCCAGCTCGTCGGGGCCGCGTGCATCCTCGCCGGCCTCGTCACCGCGACGCTCGGCCGACGTGCAGCGCGCGTTCCCGAGCCTGAGCTCGCTGGATGACATGGCACACTGAGCGCGATGCAAGAGACGCAGACCGCCCTCGGGTTCACGCGGACACCGTCCGAGGACGACCCGCGTCGTGATCCGCAGCTGCTGGTCGCGCTGGAGCAGATCGCGCCGGGCACGCTGCTCCGTCAGGCGATCGACGACATCATCCGTTCCCGCGAGGGCGCGCTGATCGTCGTCGGCGAGCCGGACCACCTCAAGTTCCTCTACTCGGGCGGGATGCGGCTCGACCAGCCGTTCACGCCGCAGCTCCTCTACGAGGTCGCGAAGATGGACGGAGCGATCGTCGTCGACCCGAGGCTGGCGAAGATCGCGTACGCGAACGTCCAGCTGATGCCGGATCCGACGATCGCCTCCGAGGAGACCGGGACGCGGCACCGGACGGCGGAGCGCGTTGCGAAGCAGACCGGCGCTCTCGTCATCTCGATCTCCCAGCAGCGCTCGACGATCTCGGTCTACATCGGGCAGGCCCGGTACCAGCTCGACGCGGTGCCGGAGATGCTGGCGAAGGCGAACCAGGCCGTCGCGACGCTCGAGACGTACCGGCAGCGACTCGAGCAGGTCCTGACGCGGCTGACCGCGCTCGAGTTCCAGAACGCGGTTGTCCTCGACGACGTGCTCGTCGTCCTCCAGCGCGCCGAGATGACGACGCGGATGGCGGCCGAGATCCAGCGCGATTGCGTCGAGCTCGGGGCGGAGGGCCGCTTGATCCGCATGCAGCTCTCGGAGCTGATCGGCGACGTGCCGGCCGAGCGGACGGCGGTCGTCTTCGACTACCACGTCGACGGGGCCGGCCCGAGGGCGCAGCTCGCTCTCGAGGGGCTGACCGCCCTGTCGTACCGCGAGCTCCTCGAGTTCGACCGGATCGCGACGCTGCTCGGCTACCGCGACGTCAACCCTCTCGATCACTCGGTCTCGCCGCGCGGCTTCCGCATCCTGTCGCACATCCCACGTCTACCCGAACAGGTGATCCGGCAGGTCGTGACGGACATGGACGGGCTGGAGGCGATCCTGCGGGCGTCCCAGCGCGACCTCGAGGCGATCGCCGGGGTCGGGACGGTGCGGGCGAGGGAGATCCGGGAGGGCCTCCGGCGCCTCCAGGAGCACAATCTCGTCGACCGGTACCTCCAGCTCTAGCCATTTGCAGGGATTTTGCTTGCGAGGCGCCAAAAAGTGGCGATTTCCAGCGCCTTTTGCTAGACTTTCGTCACTCCGCCGGCGGGCGCAACCTGCCGGCGTCGCGGTCAAATAGGACGGAAAGGGGCGGGCTTGTACAAAGTCGGCGACAAAGTGGTGTATCCGCACCACGGGGCAGGAACGGTCGTAAAGAAGGAAAAGCGCGAGATCCTCGGCGAGAAGCGCGAGTACCTGACGATCAAGATCCTGCACAACGACATGACCGTGAACGTGCCTTCCGAGAACGCAGAGAAGGTCGGGCTGCGCAAGGTGATCGGCGAGGACATGGTCAAGGTCGTCGTGAAGGCACTCACCGGCGGCGGCACGCAGATGCCGAAGAACTGGAACCGCCGCTTCAAGCACAACCGCGACAAGATGAAGACGGGTGACATCCTCGAGCTCGCGGAGGTCGTCCGGAACCTGTCGCTCCGCGATCGCGAGAAGGGCCTCTCGACGGGCGAGAAGCAGATGTTCGTCAAGGCGAAGAAGATCCTCGCCAGCGAGCTGATGTACGCGAAGGACATGGACGAAGAGGCCACGGCCGAGTGGCTCGACGGGGTCCTGGCCGGCGCGAACGGCTCGTCGAACGGGACAGCCGCGGCGAAGAAGAAGCCGCCGCCCGCGAAGACGGCGGCAGTCTCGAAGGCTTCCGCGAAGAAGCCTGCAGCCGCGAAGACCACGGCGGCGAAGAAGCCGGCCGCAAAGAAGAAGGCGACAGCCGGCGCGAGGTGAGCGTTTGGGCCGTCCTCGCTGCTGCCGGTAGCGGGGAGCGGCTCGGTGCAGACCGGCCGAAGGCGTTCGTGCGCCTCGGCGACCGCGTGTTGCTCGCCGAGAGCCTCGAGCGGCTCGACGCGTCCGAGTGGATCGACGAGATCGTGGTCGCCGCTCCGCCCGGGTGGGAGGAGCCGGCGATCCTGGTCGCCGAAGAGATCGGCTGCAGCAAGGTGAGCGCGTGCGTCGCCGGCGGCCCGAGCAGGGGCGAGTCGGTGCGAAACGCGCTCGCCGAGGTGCCCGACGACGCGGCAGTCGTCGTGGTGCACGATGCGGCACGTCCGTTCGTGGACGACGAGGTCATCGGCCGGGTCGTCGGCGCCCTGAACGAAGGGTGGGACGGCGCGGTGCCGGTGCTCCCGGTCTCCGACACGGTCAAGCGGGTCGACGGGGACCGCGTCGTGGAGACGCTCCGGCGCGACGAGCTTCGCGCCGTCCAGACGCCGCAGGCGTTCGTCGCCTCGGTGCTGCGCGAGGCAATGGCGGGCGAGGACGTCTCCGCTGCGAGCGATTGCGCCTCGCTCGTCGAAGCGCGCGGGGGACGAGTGAAGGCCGTCCCCGGAGACTCACGACTCGCGAAGGTCACCGACGCGACCGATCTCGAACGCGCGGCCTCGTTGCTGTGATCGTCGATTACCACATGCACCTACGGAACGAGCGCGGCGAGATCGCACACGATGCTGCTTCGATCGATCCGTTCGTCGAGACGGCGCGCTCGGTCGGCGTGGACGAGATCGGCTTCACGGAGCACGTCTATTACTTCCGGCAAACGCGTCCGCTCTGGACGGTCCCGTACCACGTCGAGCGTTGCGTCTACGACATCGAGGACTACGTCGCCGCAGTGGTCGCTGCCAAGGAGCGCGGGCTTCCGGTCAAGCTCGGCCTCGAGGTCGACTACGTGCCCGGTCGCGAGAAAGAGACGCAAGCTCTGCTCGAGCCTTACCCCTGGGACTATCTCCTCGGGTCGATCCACTGGCTGGACGACTTGTCCACCGACTCGGAGCCACGGCTGATCGACGAGCTCGGTGTCGAGGCCGGCTGGCGGCGCTACTTCGAAGCGCTCGGAGGCGCCGCACGCAGCCGTCTCTTCGATTCTCTCTCGCACCCGGACGTGATCAAGATCTTCGACGTGCGGCCCGATCGCCCGGCTGTCGAGGAAATGCACAAGGCCTTCGCGACGGCGGTCGCGGAGTCCGGGATCGCGCTCGAAGTCTCCACGGCCGGGCTCCACAAGCCCGTCGGCGAGCTGTACCCCGACCCGCACTTGCTCGGCGCCGCCCACGCGCGCGGCGTGCCGGTCACGCTCGCGTCGGACGCGCACCATCCGGAGCTCGTGGGTCGCGACTTCGACCGTGCGCGCGAGCTCCTGATCTCGGCGAGCTACGACACGATCACGGTGTTCGAGCAGCGCCGGGCGCGTCAAGAGCCGCTCGGATGAGCGACCTCCGGATCGGGCTCGGAGTCGACGCCCATGCCTTCGCGGACGGCGTGCCGCTCGTTCTCGGCGGCGTGCGCTTCGAGCATCCGCGCGGACTGGCCGGCCATTCGGACGGCGACGTGGTCACGCACGCGCTCATCGACGCGCTGCTCGGCGCCGCCGGCCTCGGCGACATCGGCTCGCTGTTCCCGTCGGATGCGTCGACGCCCGCAGGGATCGACTCCCTGGAGTTGCTGCGTGATGCGAACGCGCGCGTGCAAAACGCCGGGTACCAGCTCGTCAACGCCGACTGCGTGCTCATCGGCCAGGAACCGCGAATCGCGGAGCGGCGCGGCGAGCTCGCCGCGACGTTGTCGGAGGTCGTCGGTGCGCCTGTGTCCGTGCGTGCCACGACGACCGATCACCTCGGCTTCACCGGCCGCGGCGAGGGTCTCGCCGCTCAGGCTGTCGCGCTGCTCAAGCGTTCGTAGCAAGGAGCTCGTCGACTCTCGGCGCGTTCCGGATGCTCCGTGACCAGGTCGCGAGGAGCGCCGCCACGGCGTTGAGCCCCGCGAGGGACAGGATCGTCTTCACCGCCCCCGTGCTCGAGAGCAGCAGTCCCGCCGTGAGCTGTCCGAGCGGCACCGCGCCCCATGCGACCACGAGCGCCGCGCTCTGCACGCGGGCCAATAGGCGGTCCGGAACAAGTGCGTAGCGGTAGCTCGCGAGCGAGACGTTGAACACCGGCCCGGCGATCGCGGTCACGCCCCAGATCGCCCCGATCGCGACTGCATTCGGCAACGCCGCGATCACCGGGGCGGTGACCGCCCACAGCCAGAGCGAGCCCATGACGACGAGCTTCGGATGGATGCGCCGCTGGATTGCCGGCGCCGCGATCGAACCGAGGAGCGCGCCGACGCCGCCGAACGCGAGCATCACTCCGATCAGCGAAGGCGACGCGCCGAGATCCTTCGCGCGCACGATCAGCGCGAGATAGACGGCGCTGAAGACGAAGTTCGTGCACGTGACGAGGAGGATCGATGCGCGCAGGAACTGCTGGTTCCAGAGCCACGCGACGCCCTCCTTGATGTCGGCCGTCAGCCGCGTTGTCCGCGGCTCACGCTCCTCCTGGAACGCGGGCCTGATGAAGAGCAGCGAGACGAACGAGACCGCATAGGAGATCGCGTCGAACGCGAACGGGAGCGTGCGGCTGAGGCCAAAGAGCAGGCCGCCGAGCGGCTGGCCCCCCAGTTCCGCGCCCTGCTCGCGCGCCTGGTTCTGAGCGATCGCCGTCGGCAGCTGCTCGCGCGGGACGATGCGGGGCAGAGCCGACGACTCGGAGAGGCGGAAGAAGACGAAGAACGATCCTTCGACGAACGCGACGACGACGATCTGCGCCAGGGTCGTGGACCCGGACGCGAGCGTGACGGCGATGCTCCCGAGCGCGAGCGCGCGTCCCGCCTCGGCGACGAGCATGACCCGCTTTCTGTTCCAGCGGTCGACGAGCGCGCCCGCCGGGAGGTAGAACAACATGAACGGGAGCGACTGCGCGAAGCCGACGAGCCCCGCCTTCGCGGGCGAATGCGTCATCGCCAGCACGAGCAGGGGATACGCGACACCGGTGACGCGCGTGCCGAGCACCGAGACGACCTGACCCGTCCAGAGGAGGACGAAATCGCGGTTCCGCCAGAGTGGCGTCGGCCGGGCGGGAGGAGCGGTTTCGGTCGTTAGCGGCGGCCGCCGCGTTTCCGTGCGCGTTCGAGCTGCCTGCGCATCTGGCGGTTCATCTGCTCCGGCAGGGCGTCGCCCTGCTCACCCGCGGCGTCGAGGTACGCGCGACGCTCGGCTGACGTCATGTTGCTCATCGCGGCCTGGGCGCGCTGGGGGTCGCGGGTCGCGCCGTAGCGCTCCAGCTTCTTGATCGCGCTTGCGAGCTCCGGGTTCTGTCGCTCGAGCGCCGCCTGCGAGGCCTTCTTCATCCCGCGGCCGAGGAGCGGCACCTTGAGGATGAACTGCATGATCGGGCGGACGTACTTGCCGCCGGCGACGCGCGAGAGCAGCGCGAAGATCCCGAGGATCAGCCCGAGGCCGAGCACGATCCAGAGCGGTAGCAGGATGATCCAGAGCGATGCGATCACGGGGGGATCGTAACCGCCGGCCGCCTCGATAGGCTCCCGCGCGGTGGGCCTGCTCAAGCGACTCTTCGGGACAGAGGACGCGATGGCGGAAGCGCGCGCAGGCGAGGTCGCCGCCGAGCATGGAGTGATCCAGGGCACGACGACAACGACGAAGACGACCACTCACGGCACGCGGCCGGCGGGGTGGGGCGAGGTCGAGACGAGCCAAGAGGGCGACGATCTCGTCATCGCGCTGCCCGCTCCGGGCCTCGACGAGAGCTCCGTCAAGCTCGAGCCCGACGGTTCGTCCGTCAAGCTGCACGCGAAAGGCTCGAACAGCCAGGGACAGCACATCGAGCTGAACGAGACGCTCAAGCTCCCCGAGGGAAGCGACGCGTCGCAGGCGCGTGCCTCCTACGAGGACGGTCGCCTCGTCGTCCGGATCCCGAAGTCGGCGCTGAAGACGGCTAAGCCGGCAAGCTGACGCGTCCGCCGGCGACGGCCACGAGGCCGTCGGCGCAAAGCGACTCGACCGCCTCCCGGTCCAGCTCGGCGAGCGTTCGCTCCTCCGCGGCGACGAGGCGTAGCGTCGCCGCCCGTCGCTGCCGGAACGAGCCCTCGAACCGCGACTGTCGCCGCACGGGCTCGTACCGCCGCCCGCGTGACGGACACGCGTCGGCCAGCGGACACGAGTTGCAGCGTGGCACTCGAGCCAGGCACACGGTCGCGCCGAGATCCATCAACGCCTGTGCGCTGCGCGCTGAGAACGAGTGTCCCGTTCGCTCCTGCACGCGACGCACGTTCGTGTCGACCGGCAGGACGTCGCGGCAGAAGGCGAAGTTCGCGACCGCGGCGGCGGTGTAGGGACCGACCCCCGGAAGGGCCGTCAGATCCTCCGGCCAGCCGTCCGCGGCGACGATGCAGGCGGCGCGGTGGAGATTGAGGCCGCGCCGGTTGTAGCCGAGGCCCTGCCATTCGCGGATGACGTCCGCGGGCGAGGCGGCGGCGAGCGCATCGACGGTCGGCCAGCGCTCGAGCCAAGCGAGAAAACGGGGCACGACGCGCTCCACCTGCGTCTGCTGGAGCATGACCTCGGAGACGAGGATCGCGTACGGGTCGCGCGTTCGCCGCCAGGGGAGGTCGCGCCCGTTCGTCTGGAACCAGGCGAGCAGTAGCGCTTGCACCCGTCCCACCCTAAACTGGGCAATTGTCAGCGGGAAGTCGTTCGCGCCGTTGTCTGCGGCCGGCTCCTGAGCGAGGGAGAGTGTGGCGATGGCCGCAACAAATGACGTCCAGCTCAACGTCGATCTCGTCTGCGAGGGCGGCGGGGTCAAAGGCATCGGGCTCGCCGGTGCGTACTCCGTGCTCGACGAGCGCGGCTACAAGCCGCAGAACGTCGCCGGCACGTCCGCCGGCGCGATCACCGCAGCGCTGATCGCTGCGGGCTACAGCTCGAGCGAGCTGAAGGACGTGATCTTCAACCTCGACTTCCGCCGGTTCGAGGATCCGGACTGGGAGGACCGGATCCCCTTGATCGGCAAGGGTCTCAGCGTGCTGATCGAGGAAGGGATCTACAAGGGCGACGACTTCCTCGCCTGGATGCGGGAGCTGCTCGCCGCCAAGGGCGTGCGCACGTTCGCGGACCTGAAGACGGACTTCACGGATCCGAAGTACAGCTCACGTCTGCAGGTGATCGCGTCGGACACGACCGGTCGACAACTGCTCGTGCTCCCACGTGACGCCGGCCAGCTCGGCATCGACCCCGACGAGCTCGAGGTCGCCCACGCCGTGCGGATGAGCATGTCGATCCCGATCTTCTTCGAGCCGGTTCGCGTCCACAACGGCCAGACGAACAAGGAGCACCTGATCGTCGACGGCGGGATGCTGTCCAACTTCCCGGTGTGGCTCTTCGACTGCGAGGACGAGGAGGTGCCGGACTGGCCGACGTTCGGGATGCTGCTCGTCGAGCCGGACCCGAAGGTTCCGATCGGCGAGCGGATCCCGCCGCCCGAGCACGCTCCGCACGGGGTGCGCGGGCTGGTCGATCTGATCTCGAGCATGGTCCACACGATGATGGAGGCGCACGATCGCCTCTATCTGGAGCAGGCCTCGTACGCGCGAACGATCCCGATCCCGACGCTCGGTGTCCACACGACGGAGTTCGACATTCCGAGGGACCGGGCCCAGGCGCTCTACGACTCGGGCCGCCAAGCCGCCGAGAAGTTCCTCGAGACCTGGGACTTCGAGGCGTACGTGGAGGCGTTCCGCAAAGGCAAGACGCATCCGCGACGCGACGCGATCACGGCTGCATTCCAGAAGGCTGAAGCCGTCAGCCACTAGCGCGTAGCATCAGCCGCGTGGCCACACGCGTGCGTTTCGCTCCGAGCCCGACCGGGTCGCTGCACGTCGGGAACGCGCTCAGCGCGGTTGCAAACCGTGCCTTCGGCGACTGGATGCTCCTGCGCATCGACGACACGGATCCCGCGCGGAACGTGCCGGGCGGGGAAGAGGCGATGTTGCAGGACCTCGGGTGGCTCGGGATCCGGTGGGACGAGGGGCCGGTGCGACAGAGCGGCCGGAGCGATCGGTACCGCGAGGCGGCGGGCGAGCTCGGCGCGCGCTTCGACGGCGTGACGTTGCTGCGCGAGGACGGAACGGCGACGTACCAGCTCGCCACGGTCGTGGACGACATCGACTTCGGGATCACGCACATCCTCCGGGGAAACGACCACAGGCCGAACGAGGCCCTGCACCGCCGGCTGTTCGTCGCGCTCGGCGCGACGCCGCCGGAGTTCGTCCACCACGGGCTCATCCTCGGCGACGACGGCAAGAAGCTCTCGAAGCGCGCCCCGGGGGCGACGGTCGCGTCGCTTCGAGAGGCGGGCATGCCGGCCGAGGCCGTGCGGCGCTACCTCGACGAGCTCGGCATTCCGAGGCACGACGTCCACTACGACCTGCCTCGCATCCGCCGCCTTGCGATCGAGGCGATCTCCTCGTTGCCGGACGAGGAGCTCGCAGCGCGGGCGGGCGCTCCCGTCGAGACGGTGCCGGCCCTTCGAGGCGCCCGGGACCTGAACGAAGCGCGCGCCTACGCCGCCAGCATCCTGAATCCGCCAAGCAACAGTTTGTTGCTCGAGGACAAAGGGCGCGCGACGCTCGTTCGGTTCCGGGAGCTGCTCGAGCGCTCGAACGGAACGGTCGATGCGCGCGGCGTGATCCGCGAGCTCAAGGCGGTCGGCGGCGATCTGAAGTCCGTGCGACTCGCGCTCACCGGACAGGAGCGCGGGCCGGAGCTGTGGACGGTGATCGCAGCGCTCCCGCGCGAAGAAACGCTGCGCAGGATCGATGCGGCTCTATAGCACGCTGCAACGCCAGAAGGTGGAGCTGCCGCCGCCGCCGGGCCCGGTGCGCATGTACTTCTGCGGGCCGACCGTGTACGCGCGTGCTCACATCGGAAACGCGCGGCCGTTCGTCGTCGGGATGTGGCTGCGGAACTGGCTGCGCGCGCGCGGCTACGACGCCACGTTCGTCCACAACATCACGGACATCAACGACAAGATCTACAAGGCGGCGGGGGTCGGCTCGAGCGCGGAGCTCGCGGCGCGCGCAACGGAGTGGTACCTCGAGGACATTCGCGACTTCGGGCTCGGTCTTCCCGACCACCTGCCGAAAGCGACGGAAACGATCCCGCAGATCGTCGCGTTCATCTCGGAGCTGATCGCGAGCGGCCTCGCCTACGACGTTGACGGGGATGTCTACTTCCGGGTCTCGAGCTACCCCGCCTACGGGCAGCTGTCCCGGCAGCGCGTCGACGAGGTCGAGGGCCAGGACGAGGAGGACGTCCCGAGCCCGCGGAAGGAGGACTCGCGGGACTTCGCGCTCTGGAAGGCGAACAAGCCCGGAGAGGACACCTGGTGGGAATCGCCGTGGGGTCGCGGCCGTCCCGGCTGGCACATCGAGTGCTCGGTGATGGCCGAGGACTTGCTCGGGCCGGTGTTCGAGATCCACGGCGGAGGGCTCGACCTCGTGTTCCCGCACCACGAGAACGAGCTCGCGCAGTCGCGCTCGCTCGGACACGAGTTCGCGCACATCTGGACGCACAACGGGATGCTGCGCTTCACCGGCGAGAAGATGTCGAAGTCGGAGGGCAACGTCGTGACGGTCCGCGACGCGCTCGACCGCTGGGGACGCGAAACCTTGTTGCTCTTCTTCCTGACAGCGCACTGGTCGAAGCCCATCGACTTCTCGGACGAGACGATGCAGCAGGCTCGGGCGCAACTCGAGACATTCCAGAACGCGCTCATGAACGAGGGCGACGGCGAAGGGAACTGGAGCGATCTCGAAGCAGCGCTCGAAGACGACTTCAACACACCGGATGCATTGGCGGTCCTGCACGGCTGGCGCACGGCCGGTGCGACGGACGAGCTGCGGCGCGGCCTCGAGCTCTTCGGAATCCGGCCGTCGCGGTTCGACGCTCCCGATGCCATTCGGGAGCTGGCCGAGGAGCGGCGAACGGCGCGCCGCGAAGGGAACTTCGCAGACGCCGATCGACTGCGCGAGGAGATCGAGGCCGCCGGCTGGGAGGTCCGCGACGTCGCCGACGGCTACCAGCTCGTCCCACGGTGACCCGCGACCAGGTGTACGGCCGCCGCGGGGTGCGGGAGGCGTTGCGCGGCCGACGTGAGGTGCTCGAGCTCTGGGCGACGGAACGGGCGCTCAAGGCTGAGGTCTGGCTGCGCGAGATCGAACGGCCCCGGGTGCAAGTCAAGGCGGAACGAGAGCTCACCGAAGCCGCGGGAACGCGCGACCACCAGGGCGTCGTCGGCTGGTGCGAGCCGTACAAGTACGCGGATGCGTGGGAGCTCGCGGCGGCCGACTGTCCGCTGCTCGCCTGCCTCGACCAGGTCACCGATCCCCGGAATCTCGGCGCGGTCTGTCGGAGCGCGGAGGGTGCGGGGGCGACCGGCGTCGTGTTGCCAGCGCACGGATCCGCGACGATCACGCCGGCTGTCGCGCGCGCCTCGGCCGGGGCGATCGAGCACCTGCCCGTCGCGGTCGTCCCCAATCTGGCGCGCTACCTGGCGGAGGTCAAGCGCGCCGACCTCTGGGTTTATGCGGCGGCGGGAGATGCGGAGTCGTCCATGTGGAACACGGACCTGAGCGGCGGCGCGGCATTCGTCTTCGGGGCGGAGGGGAAGGGATTGCGGCCGCTGGTGCGGCGTACCTGCGACGAGGCGGTGTCGATTCCGCTTGCGGGCCAGGTGGAGTCGCTCAACGTGAGCGTGGCCGCGGCGCTCCTGCTTTACGAGGCTGCCCGGCAGCGGGGGCGGACCCGCTAAAAAGGGTCAGACCGGAAGGTCTGACCCTTGGCTGACCTCTACCTCTTCGACGGCTACAACCTGCTCCACGCCGGGGAGTACGCCGACGCCCGCGAGCTCCGCGACTCGCTTGCGAGCTTCGTGGCCTTGAAGGGAGCGCGGGGCGTCCTCGTCTTCGACGGCTCCGGCACCGACGAGGCGCACGGGCCGCTCGAGATCCGCTTCGCCGAAAACGCGGACACACTCCTCGAGCGTCTCGCGGCGGAGAACCGCGGCACGCACGACGTCATCCTCGTGTCATCGGATGCGGCCGTCCGCGGCACGTCCGGCCAGGAGGTGCAGAAGCTGTCGTCCCGCACGTTTCTCGGCGACCTCGAGGCGGTGGAGCACTCAGAGGAAAGCCCGCGCCGGATCCGGGATCGCCTCGATCCCGCGACGCGCGATGCGCTGGAGCGAATGCGGAGAGGCGAGACCTGACGAAGCGGTGCGCTCGCGGGTAGCACGAACATGTGTTCGTAGCACCTTGGGTCCATCGCAAGAACCTTGTAAAGCCCGGCGGACCGTGCTACCTTCCCCTCAACCTCAGGGTGAGACTTCGGCGACGGCGCCTGAGAGCCGCCCGTCGAGCCACCCGCGAAGCCGCCGGGGGATTCGATGGCCGCACGGCCCGCGACCGCAGCACAGAAGGCCCAGCGAGAGCTCGAAGATCTCCAGCTGGTCCTGCGGGCGCGGAACGGCGACGGTTCCGCGCTCGACGTGCTCATACGACGCTACACCGGCTTCGTCCGTTTGAAGGCGAGCTCCTACTTCCTCGCCGGGGGCGACTCGGAAGACCTGATCCAGGAAGGCTTGATCGGCCTGTACAAGGCGGTGCGCGACTTTCGCCCCGACAAGGAGACGTCGTTCCGCAGCTTTGCCGAGCTCTGCGTGACGCGGCAGATCATCACGGCGATCAAGACCGCGACGCGGTTCAAGCACGCGCCGCTCAACACCTACGTCTCCTTCAGCCACACGCCGGCCGGCCAGGACGCCGACAGCGAGTGCACCCTCGGCGACGCGCTGCCGGGCCCGATGGTCGACGAGCCGTCGGTCTGCGTGATCTCGACGGAAGAGCTGCAGAGCCTCGTCTTCACGCTCGGCACCGGCCTGTCGAGCCTCGAGGCGGACGCGCTGCGTCTCTACCTCGAGGGCTCGTCCTACGAGGAGATGGCCGAGGACCTCGGCTGCGACACGAAGACGATCGACAACGCGCTGCAGCGGGTCAAGCGGAAGGTGCTGGCGCACCAGAAGACCCGCGAAGTCCTGTCGTAGCAACCGTCACTCGCGAAATCTCGTAGTCGCTCGCGAGCCGTATGCCCTGTCTCTGGCAGTTCCGCGCTGGCTCGATGCGAAGAGCTGCCTGAACGCGCACCGGAAGATCGTCGATTGGGATCAGGTACAACCCCGAGGTATCTGGGCAATGGACCGCGAAGTAGTCCACGTCTCCGTGGTAATCGCGACGTGCCTCGCCGGGCTGTCTGTGGTGTCCGTAGCACCTCGCAATCTTCGCGGCCGCACTCGCAGATCAGCCGATAGGAGCCTTCCGGGGTTCCGAACCGATCGCTGACCTCCCGGATCCGCGCGTTGACCTCCCGGATGAGAACGCTCCTCTTCAATTCGACGGCGATCGAAGACCCTCCGGTCAGCGGGATGCGAAGCAAGGAGCAGTCTGTCACCGGTGCCTCGGGGCTACAACCCACGCTCCGATAGACCCGCGGGGGCGCGAAACCTTGCGCGAGCCGCTGGGTGCCTTAGGCTGAGTCCATGCTCGGCCCATCCCAGGTCTCGCGCTCGCTCTTCGTCTTCGTCGCCCTGATCGTGCTCATGGGCGTCCTGGTCGGCCATGCCCTGACCGCGGCCGGGATCGCGGGCTTCCTCTTCGTTCTCGCGGCGATCGAAGCGAAGCCGTCCTGGAAGCGAGTCTGGAACCCGGATCCGAAACGGGAGGGCGGGATCTGGCGCTTCACAGCGTGGAAGGCGCCGGCCGCGCAGCGCGAGCGGCCCGAGCGCGCGCCGAAGCTCTAAGCCAGAAAGCCGAGGACTCCGCTCAGAAGCCGGATTGTGCAAACAGCGGAAGTAGTCGAACCGGTAACCGCCGTCGCGATACGTCACGGATGCCGTCAAGACGAGAATCGAATCGATACGAACGAGGAGACGCGAGCCGATCGGCTGTTTGGACCGATTCAGGACGGTCCGCATCTCGATATCCACCGACCGGCCAAAATCGTCGTTCCAAACGGCGCCGACTTTCATGCAATACACGCGGCTCTCCGAGGGCCCGCGCGCATACGGACCCGCCAGGCCACGAACGCGGGATGCCGGTGGCAACGGACGGGCTTTGACTCGCGAACACGAGGACGCAATCTGGCGCGTCGAGGCGTCCATGTAACCGAGGACCCGCCCGGTGGGCACTGCGCCGGGAGTTTTGTCTCGCCTCGGGTACGTGTACTCAAGGATCTTCAGACTGCCGGAAGGATCGTAGGCGACTTCGAATGCTCTCGCCGCGCAACGCGCGGCCAGGACGGATGCGTCGCCCACGACGTGAGCGGAGACACGCCCTGCCGAAGCGAGCAGCAGGAGTCCACCAACAGCGGCGACAAGTGCCTTCCGCACGATGCCATCGTAATGCGGAAGTCCATCGCCCTAGGACGAAACGCTCGCCGCGGAGGCGAGACCGCGCTCTCGCCTCCGTTCGATGACGTTGGCCACAGAGTCGAATCTTCCACGTTGGAAAACCGCAGGTTTTCCAACGTCAAAGAAGCGCCCCGGCAATCACCGGGGCGCTTCTTTCCGCGAACGAAACTGCGGATCTAGTCGACGAGCACCGGCTGCGCCGTCGGGGCGGCGGGCTCGTGCTCCAGCCGCGGCAGCCAGTCGAGCCACCTCGGCAGGTACCAGTTCGCGTCGCCGAGCAGCTTCATCGTCGCCGGCAGCAGCACCGCGCGGACGATCGTGGCGTCGATCAGCACAGCCGCTGCAAGACCGATGCCCATCTCCTTCATGTCGAGGATCGGCATCAGCGCGAACACTGCGAACGCACCGACCATCACGAGCGCGGCGCTCGAAACGACGCCGGCCGTCGTGAGGATGCCGTGCTCGACCGCGTCCTCGGTCTTCATGCCACGGTCGAACGCCTCACGCACGCGGCTGAGGATGAACACGTGGTAGTCCATCGACAGCCCGAACAGGATCACGAACATGAAGATCGGCAGCCACGAGGCGATGCCGCCGTTCGACCGGAAGTTGAGCAGGCTCTCGCCCCACCCCCACTGGAAGACGGCCACGATCACGCCGTAGGCCGCGCCGACGGAGAGGAGGTTGAGGACGATCGCCTTCAGCGCGATCACGATCGACCGGAACGAGACGAGCAGCAGCGCGAACGCGAACACGAGCACGAACCCGAAGACGATCGGCGCCTTCTGCTTCAGCAGCGTGTTCTCGTCGGCGGAGTTCGCAGTCGGGCCCGTGACGGCGTACGTTGCGCCGGACACGGTGCCGATCGTTGCCGGCAGGACCTCGTTCCGGAGCGTCCGAAGCGCGGCGTTCGACTTCGCATCCGTTCCCTTGCCTGCGAGCGGGATCGTCACGCGCGCAACGGTGTGGGACTTGTTCACATCCACTTCGATCGGGCCGTGCATCTGCCCGGTCGCGATCGCCTTGGTCTCGAGCTGAGTGATCGCCTTCTCGGTCGCCGGAGCGTCCGTGTTCGCCTGTACGGCGACGATTGCCGGCGAGACGTCGCCGTTCGAGAACGTGTTCTGGATCTTCTTGATCGTGCCCACCGTCGGTGTGCTGCTGGGGAGGGCGTCGAGTCCGCTCTGCGCCGTATGGAGGTGCAGGGCGGGCAGGGCCAGCGCAACGAGCACGGCGCCTGCCGCGACAGCGGCAATGATCGGCCGGCGCAGCACCGGCGTCAGGATCGCCTTCCACAAGCGGTTCTCGCCGCTCTCGCGCCGGAGCCGATGCAGGAACGGGATCTTGCCCTTCTCGACCTTGTCGCCGAGTTTCGACAGCAGGGCCGGCAGCACCGTCAGCGAGCCGAGCATCGCGATGCCGACGACCATCATGGTCGCGATCCCGAAGCCCAGGTAGCTCTTGTCGCCGGAGAACATCATTCCTGCCATCGCAACCATCACCGTGATGCCGGAGATCAGGACAGATCGGCCGGAAGTCGCAGCGGCCGCCTCGATCGCCGCCCGCCGGCCGCGACCGGCGGCCCGCTCCTCGCGCTCACGCTTGAGATAGAAGAGCGAGTAGTCGACACCGACCGCGAGACCGATCAGCAAGACGACCGCGTCGACGTTCTGGTCCATCGGCACGAGCTGGCTCGGGAGCGCGACAAGGAAGACCGTCGCGATCACGGACGACAGCGCGAGCAACAGCGGAATCCCAACGGCGACGAGAGCGCCGAAGACGAGCAGCAGGACGATGATCGTGATCGGGATCGACCGCTCGCCGGCCAGCTTGAGCTGATCCGCGAACATCTTGTCGAGGGCCTTGCCCGAGCTGACCGAGCCCGCCTCGCCGACGTAGAAGCCCGGGTGCCGGTCGCCGACGTTTCCGATCGACGACTCGATCGTGTCGATCTTCGTCTTCGCCTGGTCGTACTTTCCCTTCATATCCCACGTGACGATCACGGAGCGGCGGTCCTTGGAGACCTTGTCGCTGTTGCCGGAGTCCAGCGGGGATTTCAGGTTCTTGATCGCAGGATTCGTCTCGACCGTCCCGATGACGTCGTTCACCGTCGCACGGAACTTCGGGTCATCGACCGTCTTGGTCGAGCTCTGAACGAGCACGAGCTCGGTCTGCGGGTCGACCTGCGGGAATGCCTTTTTCAGGATCTGGTCGGCCTTGTGCGACTGGCCGACGCTGGCGTCCTCGGTGCTGAGGGTCTTCGTTCCGACCTGCATGCCGATGAAGACTGCAAGGACGACGAACGCGAGCCAGCCGAAGACCGCGGTCTTCCAGTGGCTCGCGCTCCAGCCTAGAGAGGGGAGTTAGACGGGGACTGCTTCGGTGTCGGTGGGAGCGCGCGTGCCGGCGACGAAGTGGACGCCGCGGCTCGCCGCGTATGCGTAGGGGTGATTGAAAGCGTCGGTGGCCTCCGCGGGATCGACCTCGATGTCGAAGTCGTCGCCGGTCTTGGAGTCGTAGACCGAGACCGACACCTGGTTGGTCTCGGGCTGCCAGAGCAGCGCGACCTCGAGACCGTCGTTCGAGCGGAAGTCCAGTTCCTTTGTCCGCTTGCTCGCCATTTCTGCCTCCTGAGTTCGCTGCATTGCAACCGCAGCGTCCCACCGCGCCGATCGCACCGGAATGCGGTGGACAGGCGTGTTCGCGACGGGAATCCAGCGTCCCGGAGTTCGGAAATCCGAACTCGCAAAAGGAGAAGCCCGCCGGGGGGAGCGGGCTTCATGCCATGCGGGAGGAGAGGTGGCCTAGACGGCCGAGCGGAGGGAGTGGCTCAGGGGGGAGGAGGGAGTGGTCACCGAGAGCTGCTCAACCTTCATGCGGAGAGCTTCGCTGTACGCGAGCTGTTGAGCCATGCGGCTCCCTGGCGTCTCGAGGTACGGGTAACCCTACGAACGCAAAAAGGTAAGGACGGCAAGCACGCGCCGGTGGTCCTGGTCCGTCGCCGGCAGGCGGAGCTTCACGAAGATGCTCGTCACGTGCTTCTCGACGGCGCGCAGTGTGATCACGAGCTTCTCCGCGATCGCCTGGTTCGACTTTCCCTCTGCCATATGGCTCAGAACCTCGCGCTCCCTCGGCGTCAGTTCCTCGAGCGGGTCGTCGCGCCGCCGGCGACCGACAAGCTCCGACACGACTGCCGGATCGAGCGCCGAGCCGCCCTCGCCTACGCGCCGCACGGCTGCGGCGAACTCCTCCACGTCCGCGACCCGGTCCTTGAGCAGATAGCCGACGCCCTCCGCATTCTCGCCGAGCAGCTCCATCGCATAGCCCGGCTCCACGTACTGCGACAGGACGAGGACGCCGGTGTCCGGGAACCGTTCCCGGATCTCCTTTGCCGCACGGAGTCCTTCGTCCGTCTGCGTCGGCGGCATGCGGATGTCCACGAGGGCCACGTCCGGCTTGTGCATGGAAACGTGGCGGAGCAGGTCCTCCGCCGTCCCGCCCTGCGCGACGACGTCGAAGCCTGCGTCCTCGAGGAGGCGCGCGACTCCTTCCCGCAGCAGCACGGAATCGTCCGCGAGGACTATGCGCATGCCCCGCACCCCTTTTCGGGAGAAGTTGAGCGCCGGAAAGCGCTTCGGCAGCCCCGGCACCGCGAGCTGGAAGATGTGCTCCGGCTCGGGCAGCCCTTTGAGCTCGTGGACGCCGAGATCCTCGAGGTCGAAGCCGCCGTCCAGCTCGTCGCGCGTCCGCGCCGACAGGAGCACCTGGCCACCGTGCCCCGCCTGGCAGATCCGCGCGGCGCGGTGGACGTCGATCCCGAAGTAGCCCTCCGCGCGAACCGAGGGCTCGCCGGTGTGGATGCCCATCCGCACGCGTACCTGGGCGCCGTCGGGCCAGTCATGGCCGACGAGCGCGTGCTGCGCTGCG
>VAYM01000019.1 GCA_005884945.1 Actinomycetota bacterium
CGGTCGGGATGCAACGCCGCGGCTCGTATCGGTCGCTCATCTTCTAGTGGAACGGCTGCTGCTCGCACGCCACGCAGAGAGTGAGTACAGCGTGCGTGGCGTGCTCAACGGCGATCCGTCGATCACGGTCTCGCTGACGGAAGAGGGACGCGCGCAGGCGAGGCGGCTCGGCGAGGCCGTCGGGGACGAGCCGATCGGCGTCTGCATCGTCACGCAGTTCGCGCGCACGCGCGAGACGGCGGAGATCGCGCTCGCGGGCCGCGACGTCCCGATCGTGGTCGTGCCGGAATTGAACGACCATCCGGCCGGCCGGTGGGAGGGCCGTCCGCTCGACGAGTACCTCGAGTGGGCGCACGCAGCGGGTCCGCTCGACGTGATTCCCGGCGGAACGGACACGCGTGCCGCCGTCATCGAGCGGTTCACGCGCGGGTTCCGCATCCTCGCCGAGCGGCCGGAGCAGGTTGTACTCGCCGTGCTGCATTCGCTGCCCATTGCGTACCTCGTCAGCGCCGCCGAAGGCCGAGACCCGGCGAGCCGCATGGGCATGCTCCCCTACGCCGATGTCCGCGCACTTTCTGCGGCGCACGTTCGGGCGGCGGTCGAGCGACTCCGGCGTTGGGTCGGCGCGCGCGCTACTTCACCGCGCTCGTAGCGGCAGCGGCGAGCGACTGTGACGTGACCGTGTTCGCCGCCGTGACAGTGACGTTGATCCGCGTACCGATCTCCGCCGTGCCGAGCACGTACGTCTGGCCAACGGCGCCGGCGATCGGCGCGCAGTTCGAGCCCGCCGCGTCGCAACGGCTCCACTGAAACGCAAACGAGCTCGGCGCGCCTGCCCACCGTCCCGGGTCGGCAGTGAGCGTTTGTCCCGCCTGCGGGGCGCCGCCGATCGTGGGCGGCGTGAGATTGCGCACCGTGAATCCGTACTGGAAGTGCGGCGCGAGCTTTCGCAGGGCGAGGAGCGCCGTTGCGGCGCCGACGTGCTTCTTCGGATACGAAACGAGGAGCACGAGTCCGAGCGCGCGGTCGAGGACGATTCCGCCGAGCGCGATGTCCAGCGTTCCCAGCCTTGTCTTGACGCGAACGAGGATTCGGAACGCTCCCTGGCCGAGCTGGACGGACACGAGGCTTCCTACGCCGGCCAACCTTGCGTGGAGCGCGCCACCCGCGGCGGAGTTGAGCTCCCCGAGGACGAGGTTGCCGAGCTCCGTGCGGCCGGCGCTCGTGCTCAGCGCGCTCTCGACGGTCGCGAACACGTTGGACGCAGTCCCTCCGTCTGCGAATCCGTCGTTCGTGCTCACGACTGTGAGCAGCCGATGGCCGCCGAGCCGGACTGCGGGGCCGAAGATCCGCTGGTAGCTGGCAACCGCAGGCGAGGGGGGCGGCTTCGATCCCTGGAACGCGATCCTCGCCCCGGGTCCGAAGTCGTTCGTCGCGAGTGCCATCGTGCCGAGATCCGGGCCACCAGCGGGCGTCTCCGCAGCACCCGCCGTGACGGCCGGAAACGCGGCCAGGACCGCCGCAACCGCCGCAAGTGTTCGCCCGCGCATCATCCCTCGTGCTCGACTCTAGGACTCCACGACTCCGATGCCGCCGCCCGAGAGTCGTGTTCGCCGCCCCCCAAACGGGTGATAGAGCCGCAGGCGCCCCGCGGCTACAACGCGAGCGATGAAGCCCCGCATCACTGCGGCAGCGGGACTCGTCTGCGCGGTCGTGATTCTCGGCACATTCACCCTGTTCGTGGGTGGAACCGGTCATGCGCAGATCGCTCACACCTGCTCGGCCACCGACCGGCAGTTCATCGACACGGCGCAGCTGAACATGGCGGCGCTCGGATCGATCGCCGAGGACTATCTCCACGGCGACGCGAAGGCGGGCGAAGTGCTGCAGACGACACAGGACTCGCTCCGCGCAATCGAGGGCACCGGGCCGAGCGATCCGTCCTTGTCGAAGACGCGCGCGATCCTGGCCGCGATGTTCACGGAGTACGGGAAGGCGATCCACGCCGACGCGGACAAGAAGCACAAGGACGCGGGCAAGTACGTCTACCGGGCATACGGTCTCGCCAACTTCGCGCACGACGTCCTCGCGCAGGCGAAGGGCGCGCTGAAGCAGCGCGGCTGCGACGTCACGTCCCTGCTCTAGCGACAATTGGGCCGTGGACACGGCCGAGCTTCGCGGGCGCGTCGAGGCGTTCATCCGCTCGCGCGACCTGATTCCGCCCGGCGACGACGTCACGGTCCTCGTCTCCGGCGGAGCCGACTCGACCTGCCTCTGGCACGTCCTGCGCAAGCTCGGCTACGGCGTCTCCGCACTGCACGTGAACCACGGCCTGCGCGGAGACGAGTCCGAGGCCGACGCGCGGTTCTGCGCCCGGCGGCTCGACGCCGTCGTCGTCGACGGCAGCGGCGGTCACACCGAGGACGAGCTGCGCAGGATCCGCTACTCGTTCCTCACCGACCGCCTGCGCGCGACCGGCCACACGGCGAGCGACCAGGTCGAGACCGTCGTCTACCGGCTCGTGGCGAGCGGCGTGACCGGCGCGATCAAGGCGAAGCGCGAAGACGGCGTCGTACGGCCGCTGCTCGAGATCTGGCGCGACGAGACCGAGGCGTACTGCCGCGCCGAAAGGCTCGAATTCCGCGTCGACAGCTCGAACCCAGACACGAAGCGCGGCCTGATTCGCGACGAAGTCCTGCCGCGCCTCCGCCTGCTTCACCCCGCGGCCGACGAGAACCTCCTGCGCCTCGCGGAGGAGCGAACGACCGCTCTCGACCACCTCCTCGCGTCGACCGCGGGCTCGAAGCGTCTCGATCTCGGCGGCGGCCTCACCGCCGTCCGCGAGTACGACCACGTCTGGCTCGAGCGGACGCCGGTCGCGCTCGACGGCGAGGTCCGCTGGGGCGCTTGGCGCATCGAATCGGAGCTGCCAGGCCTTAAGGTACGAGCCTGGCGCGCGGGCGACCGCCTCGCCGGGAGGAGCAAGAAGATCCAGGACGTGTTCGTCGACGCGAAGGTCCCCCGCTCGGAGCGCGAGTCGTGGCCGCTCGTCGTGCGTGGCGACGAGGTGGTCGCGGTGCCGGGAATCGTCGACGCGGAAGGGATTCATGTCGAACGCGTCGACTGAGCTCGAGCGCGACGTCAGCGAGGTCCTCATCGACGAGGACGCGCTGCGAACGCGGATCGCGGAGCTCGGCGAGGAGATCTCCCGCGACTATGCGGGTCGCGAGCCGCTGCTGATCGGCGTCCTCAAGGGCGCCGTCTTCTTCATGGCCGACCTGATGCGCCAGCTGACGATCCCGTGCGAGGTCGACTTCATGGCCATCTCGAGCTACGGCGCTTCGACGGACAGCTCCGGGGTCGTCCGTATCCTCAAGGACCTGGACATCAACATCGAGGGCAGGGACGTCCTCGTGGTCGAGGACATCATCGACTCCGGCCTCACCCTTTCGTACCTGATGCGGAACCTCGAGTCCCGCGAGCCCGCCACGCTCGAGATCTGCGCCCTGATGACGAAGCCGGAGCGGCGGGAAATCGAGGTTCCGGTGCGCTACGTGGGCTTCGAGATCCCGAATCGGTTCGTGATCGGCTACGGGCTGGACTTCGACGAGAGGTACAGGAATCTGCCCTATGTCGGCGTACTCGACCCAGATCTGGCTACTGAGCCTTAAACCGACGCTGCTACCCTGCCGAAAGAGGATTAGGTGAACCGGTTCTTCCGCAGCGCGCTCTTCCCGCTCGTGATCATCGCGGCGCTCGTCTGGCTGGCGCTGCAGACCCTCGGGGGCGGTCACGCGAAGACGACAGACCACACGACGTTCGCGTTCGTCCAGGACATCGAGCAGCAGCCGACGCCGATCCAGAGCGTCGTCATCGACCCGAACAAGCGGAAGTTCAACGTCAAGCTCAACACCGGGACGAAGTACTCCGTCCACTACGCGTCCGATCAGCGCGAGGCGCAGATCGAGGACGAGATGCAGAAGGCGGGGATCAACTACAACTCGAAGGGCACAGGCTCGTCGCCCTGGTGGTCGATCCTCACCTCGCTGCTGCCGTTCGTCCTCCTGTTCGGCTTCTGGATCTTCCTGATGAACCAGGTGCAGGGCGGCGGGTCCAAGGTCATGTCCTTCGGCAAGTCGCGCGCGAAGCGGATGACGCCGGACTCGCCGAAGATCGGATTCAAGGACGTCGCCGGCGTGGACGAGGCGGTGGAGGAGCTTCAGGAGATCAAGGAGTTCCTCGAGAACCCGAAGAAGTTCCAGGCGCTCGGCGCGCGCATCCCCAAGGGCGTGCTGCTGTACGGGCCGCCCGGTACGGGTAAGACGCTCCTCGCGCGCGCGGTCGCGGGTGAGGCGGGCGTGCCGTTCTTCTCGATTTCCGGTTCCGACTTCGTCGAGATGTTCGTCGGCGTCGGCGCTTCTCGAGTGCGTGACCTGTTCGAGCAGGCGAAGCAGGCCTCACCCTGCATCGTGTTCATGGACGAGATCGACGCCGTCGGCCGTCACCGCGGCGCGGGTCTCGGCGGCGGCCACGACGAGCGCGAGCAGACGCTGAACCAGCTCCTCGTCGAGATGGACGGCTTCGAGCTGAAGGACAACATCATCTTGATCGCCGCGACGAACCGGCCGGACATCCTCGATCCGGCGCTGCTGCGTCCCGGACGCTTCGACCGGCAGATCGTCGTCGACCGGCCCGACCGGAACGGCCGCCGCAAGATCCTCGAGGTGCACTCGAAGGGCAAGCCGCTCGCCTCGGTGATCGACCTCGACACTTTGGCCGCGGGCACGCCGGGCTTCACCGGCGCCGATCTCGCGAACCTCGTCAACGAAGCTGCGCTCCTCGCCGCGCGCCGCGGCAAGAAGACGATCGAGCAGGAAG
>VAYM01000146.1 GCA_005884945.1 Actinomycetota bacterium
CCTCCGGAGGCCGGCACGCTGACCGTCGTCGCGACCGGCTACTCGCTCCCCGGCCACACGTCGACCGGGATGCCGGTCGGCTGGGGCGTCGTGGCCGTCGACCCGTCCGTGATCCCGCTCGGGACGCGGATGACGATCCCGGGGTACGGCGAAGGGGTCGCGGCGGACGTCGGCAGCGCCGTGCAGGGCGCGACGATCGACCTCTGGTTCCCGACCGTGGGGCAGGCGATGGCATGGGGCCGCCGGACGCTGACGGTCACCCTGCACTAAACTTTCCGCCTCCATCCTCCCCAGACCTCGGAGGGCGCCCAGGATGAGCGAGGCCGTGATAGCCGAGGAAACCGTGCCCGACGATCTGCGCGTGCTGATCGTCGACGACCACGACCTCTTTCGCAGCGGATTGCGCAACCTGCTCGAGGAGCAGGGTGTCCACGTCATCGGCGAGGCCGCCGCCGGCCAGGAGGCCGTGCAGATCGTCCGCGAGCTCGCGCCCGATGTCGTCGTCATGGACCTGAACATGCCCGGCATGGGCGGCGTCGAGGCGACACGCCACATCAGCTCGGTCGCGCCGCTGACCCGAGTCTTGATGCTGACGATCTCGGATCAGGACAACGACGTCATCGACGCGATCCTCGCGGGTGCCTGCGGATACCTGCTCAAGGACTCGTCGATCCAGGAGCTGATGGCCGGCATCCGCGCCGCCTCGATGGGCGAGTCGCTGATCTCGCCGACGATCGCGGCGAAGGTCCTCCAACGCGTGCGCGCGTCGACAACGCAGCCGGAGATCGAGAGCACGATCCGGGCCGAGCTGTCGGACCGGGAGATCGAGGTCCTCAAGCTGATTGCCAACGGCAAGGACAACGCGATGATCGCCGCCGAGCTCCACATCAGCCCGAAGACGGTCAAGAACCACATCTCGAACATCCTGATGAAGCTGCAAATCGACAACCGCATCCAGGCGGCCGTCTACGCGGTCCGGAGCGGAATCGTCTAAGCCGCGTTTGCGCGCACGTCGTTCGCGCGCGCGCGGAGTGACCGGATCAGGGCCCCGATCCCGGCGAGGTCGCTCTCGACCTCGCGCAGGTCGTGCGCGAGCCTCCGAAGCTCGCACGCCTGCAACTCGTTGAAGTCGTCCGCCAGCTGCAAGGCGACGTCGACGATGCGTCGCTGGATGCGCCATTGTTCGCCTTCGATCGCCATCGCCCGCGCGTAGCCCGCGGTCAAGAGATCCTCGATGTGTGCGAGCGTGGGCGCGCCCTCACCTGCCTCGGGCGCCTCGAGCAGCGTGCGGATGTGGTTCTCGATCATGGGATAGCCAGGGTCGGCAGCAGCCTCTCAAGTATCGGGGTTCCGCAAGGCGCTCCACATGGGCCGCGAGGCCCATTTCGCGGCGCGGGGAGGCCCATCGTCTTGACGCGCACCGGCCCGCTCCGAAAAATGGTGTTCCGGTGCGCCGCCGCCTCGCAGCAGTCGTGGCCTTGCTCGCCGTCGCGACGCCGGTCGCCTCGGCAGCGACGCCTGCCCCGTCATCAGCCCTCCAGCGCAAGCTCGCGCACGCGCTGCGCGTGCCACACGTGTCGCCGGCGCGCTCGGCCGCGGTTGCGCTCGACCTGACGACGGGCGCCACGCTCTACACGCAGAACGGCTCGCGCTCTCTCGCTCCCGCGTCGAACGAGAAGCTGCCGATCACATTCGCGGCGCTGTCGGAGCTCGGACCGACGTACCGCTACGAGACCGACGTCCTCGGCGAGGGCGAGCAGGACGGCGCCGTCTGGAACGGCCAGGTCGTCCTCCAGGGCGCCGGCGATCCCACGCTGTCGTCGGCCGGGCTCCGGAACCTGGCCCTGCAACTCCGTGCCGCTGGCGTTCGGCGGATCGGCGGATCGATCGTCGCCGACGAATCCTGGTACGACGGGAACCGGACCGTCGCCGGCTGGAAGCCCGGCTTCTACCTCAACGAGTCGCCGGCGCTCTCGGCCCTCGTCGTCGACCGCGGCCGGTACGGCGGATCCCTGACGACGCATCCCGCACTTGCCGCCGGTGCCTTGTTCCGAGCCGCGCTGCGAAACGCCGGCATCACCGTGACCGGCCGCGTCCGCCTCGGCACCGGCGACGACTTCACCGTTCCGCTCGCGTCCGTGTCCTCTCCGCCGCTGTCGGCGATCGTCCGTTTCATGGACCGCGAGAGCGACAACTTCACCGCCGAGATGCTGCTCAAGCAGCTGGGCGCGGTCTCGCTCGACCGCGGCACGAGCGCGGCCGGCGCCGCCGTCGTGACGCGCGTGCTGACGGAGGCCGGCGTGCCGATGGCGGGCGTCCGGATCGTCGACGGCTCCGGCCTTTCGGTGCTCGACCGGCTGACGACCGGCGCCCTGACTGCACTCCTCCGCGCGGCGTGGAACGACCCGACGATCAAGCCCGTCCTGCTCTCGGCGCTCCCGGTCGCGGGAGTGAGCGGCACGCTCGAGGACCGGATGCGCCGAGGCCCGGCACGCGGGCACGTCGTCGCGAAGACGGGGACGACGAACGAGGCCTCAGCCCTCTCGGGCTTCGTCCGGAACCGGTACGCGTTCGCCGTCCTGCAGAACGGCCACCCGATCGCGTCGTGGTGGGCGCGCGTCGCGCAGGACCGCTTCGCGCAGGTGCTAGCCGCGCAGTAGCTGCACGAGGTCCTCCTCGGTCAGGAGCGGCACCTCGAGCTTCCGCGCCTTCGTCAGCTTCGAGTTGCCCGGCTCCTCGCCGATGATGAGCCCCGTCGTCTTTCCGGACACGGAATTGACGACCTTCGCCCCCTTCGCCTCGAGTTGAGCGGCCGCCTCGTCGCGCGTGAAGGCCTCGAGCGTTCCGGTGATGACGTACGTGTTCCCGGTCAGCGGCCCTTCGACCGGCTTCAGCTCGTCCCCGATCTCGAACCGCAGGCCGAGCTTGCACAACTCGTCGATGAGCTGTCTGTTCGCGTCGTCTGCGAACCACTCTGCGATCGACTCGGCGCGGTCCGGTCCGATGCCTTCGGCCTCCTGGATCTCCTCCTGCGTCGCGGCCGCCAGACGGTCGACGGTCTCGAAGTGCCGAGCGAGGTTCTGCGCCGTCACCCAGCCGACGTCCGGAATGTTCAGCCCGAACAGGACCCGGTGGAACGGGACCTCCTTCGACGCCCGAATCGACTCGACCGCGTTCGTCGCCGAGATCTCGCCGTAGCCTTCGAGCTCCATCAGCTGCTCCTTCGTCAGCCGGTAGAGATCCGGCAGAGACCGGACGAGGCCGAGATCCCAGAGACGACGGACGGATTGCTCGCCGACCCCTTCGATGTCCGCCGCCGCCTGCACCCAGTTGATCAGCGACTCGAGCCCGCGCGACGGACACGCCTTGTTCGGACAGCGGTGCATCGCCTCGCCCTCGGGCTTGACGATCTCCGCTCCACAAAGTGGGCAATTTGCAGGCATTTTGAAGGGCCGAGTTCCCCTCTTGTGCGGCAGCACCGGGCCGACCACCTGCGGGATCACGTCGCCCGCGCGCTGCACGATCACCTCGTCGCCCTCGCGGATGTCCTTGCGGTTGATGTCCTCCTCGTTGTGCAGCGTCGCCTGCGACACGGTCACGCCGCCGACCTCGACAGGCTCGAGCTGAGCCCACGGGTTGAGCGCTCCGGTGCGACCGACCCGGATGTGGATCTTCTCGAGCTTCGTCTGTGCAGTCATCGGCGCCCACTTGTACGCACGCGCCCAGCGCGGCCGCTCGTGCAGCGCGCCGAGACGACGCTGCTGGTCGAAGGAGTCGACCTTGATCACGATCCCGTCGATCTCGTAATCGAGCTCGATTCGTTTCTTCTCCCAGGCGCTGCACGCTTTCGCAACCGACGCGATCGACTCGTGGCGCTCCGCGTACGGGTTGGTGCGGAAGCCGTGCGCGCGGAGCCATTGCAACGCGTCCCAGTGCCCCTCCGCCGGCAACCCTTCCCGCATCCCGAGGCCGTGGATCCAGATCGAGAGCGGTCGTTGCGCCGTGACCGCGGAGTCCTTCTGCCGCAGCGATCCCGCGGCAGCGTTGCGCGGGTTCGGCGTCGGCTTCTTTCCCTGCGCGACGAGGCGCTCGTTGAGCGCGTTGAAGCCGCTCAGAGGGAGATACACCTCGCCGCGAACCTCGAGGAGCGACGGCGTCTCGCCTTCGTCGAGGCGCATGCGCATCGAGATCGCCTTGATCGTCCTGAGGTTCGGAGTGACGTCCTCGCCGCGGTAGCCGTCGCCGCGAGTCGCGCCGCGCACGAAGACGCCGTCCTCGTAGATCAGGTTGATCGACAACCCGTCGATCTTCGGCTCCGTCACGTAGACGACGTCGCTCGTCCCGAGTCGTTTGCAGACGTCCTCCTGCCACTTCTCGAGCGCCTCGTCCGTCGTCACCTTCTCGAGCGAGCCCATCGGCGTCGGGTGCTCGACCTTCTGGAACTTCTCCGAAGGCGGCGCGCCCACGCGTTGCGTCGGAGAGTCCGGCGTGACGAGCTGCGGATTCGCCTCTTCGATCGCGACGAGCTCGTCGTAGAGGCGGTCGTACTCGGCATCGGAGATCTCCGGATCGTCGAGGACGTGGTACCGGTAGAGGTGGTGCTCGAGGAGGTCGCGCAGATCCGCCGCGCGCTGCTCGACTGTCGGGGCCTTAGAGGACATCGAGCAGATCCTCCGGACGATCGACGATTGCGTCCGGCCCTTCGCGTTCGAGCTTCGCGCGCTCGTGGATGCCGCCCCACGTGACCGCGACGGCGTGCATCCCCGCAGCCTTCGCAGCCCGGATGTCGAACGGCGAGTCGCCGACGTATGCGCACTCGCGCGGATCGGCTTCCATACGCTCGGCCGCGAGGAGGAGCGGCTCGGGGCTCGGCTTGTGCCGCGCGGTCTCGTCGCCGCCGACGACGGCCTCGAACAGATGGCCGAGCGGCACCGTGGCGAACGCGAGGTCGACCGTCGCCCGCCGCTTCGCCGTGACGATCCCGAGTCGCCGCCCCCCGTCCTTCAGACGAACGAGCACGTCGTCGATGCCGTCGCACGAGACGAGCCCGTCGTGGAGCGGCTCGTTGTGCGCGCGGTAGACGGTGACGAGCTCTTCCACCCTGTCCGGGGCGAGCGCGCGCATCTGGGCCTCGAGCCCGGGCCCGCCGACCGCCGCCATCAGCTCCTCGTCCGGCGGCTCGATGCCGAGCACCTCCTTCGCTGCGTGCCGCATCGAGGCGAGGATGATCGCGCCGGAGTCGACAACCGTGCCGTCGAGGTCGAACAGAACGACTGGAAACCGCATCGCCGCCGATGGTATCGGCGCGCTCAGTACGCAACGCTGACGAGATAGAGGCCCCACGGCGGCGCCGTTTGGCCCGCCTCCGAACGCGGCCGTCCGTCGAGCAGCGGTGTCACGTCGATGCCGTCGGCCATCGTTCCGACGAGCGTCCGCACCATGTGACGAAGGAAGGAGTCGGCCGTGATCTCGAACACGAGCACGTCTCCGTCATCGAGCCACTGCGCGGACTCGACGACGCGGACGAAGACGTCGTGCTGCGTCTCCGTCGGCGTGAACGCCCGGAAGTCGTGCTCGCCGACCAGTGCCGACGCAGCCGCGTTCAGTGCGCGTCGATCGAGCGGCCGAGACAACCACCACGAGCGCCGGTGCTCGAATGCCGAGCGAACGCGCGGACGCCAAATCCGATAGCGATACGAGCGCGAGCGGGCAGAGAAACGTGCATGGAAATCCGGCGCTGCCTCCTCGGCGTCGACAACCGCGACGTCGTCGGGCAGCGACGCATTGAGCGCCTCCGTCGTTCGCTCGACGGACGGACCGCCGTCGACGTCGAGGCCTGCAACATTCGCAAGCGCGTGGACGCCCGTGTCCGTCCGGCCGGCGACGGCGAGCGAATCCCAGCGCGGAAACACCGCCGCGAGCGCCTCACGCAGCACGCCCTCGACGGTGCGCTCGCCCGGCTGCGCCGCCCAGCCTCGGAATCCGCTGCCGTCGTACTCGAGCGTTAGCTTGACCCGCACGTCAGGGGTGCCTGACGCTTGTTGTCAGGTCTTCCTTATGTTCTGGGACCTTGCAGGAAGAGGGATACACTCTACATTCGTGTCGGACGAACATGCCTTTCTGCTCCAGCGCGTCCAGCCGGCGATGGTCGGCCTCATCGATGGCTCCCTGTCCACGCTCGCGCCGATCTTCGCAGTCGCGCTTGCGACGCACAGACCGCACTACGCGTTCTACGCCGGTCTTGCCACCGCGATCGGCGCGGGAGTCAGCATGGCGTTCTCGGAAGGACTATCGGACACCGGCGAGCTGACAGGCCGGGGAAACCCTTTCGTGCGCGGCGGCATCACGGGTCTCGGCACGTTCTTCGGCGGCATCCTGCACACGCTTCCGTTCCTGATCCCGCACTACAAGGTCGCGATCGTGTCCGCGATCGTGGTCGTCGCGTTCGAGCTCGTGACGCTCGCTTTCCTCCGGTGGCGGTTCTTCGAGGACAGCTTCATCAAAGCGCTCGCGTCCGTCACGCTCGGAGGAGTCATCATCGCTGCCGTCAGCGCGGCGCTTGGTTCGGCCGCGAGCTAGTCCTTACGCCCCGCGCACCGGGGTACTAGGCCAGTGGTCCGCTTCACGGACGGGACGCTGACGCGGCCGGATCGAAGTCCACGAGCTCGAGATACACCATCTCGGCCGCGTCTCCGTAGCGCGGGCCGAGCTTCACGATGCGCGTGTAGCCGCCCGGCCGGTCGGCGAACCGCGGCGCGACGTCCGCGAACAGCTGGTGGACGACGTCCTGTGAGCGAAGCTCGGCGATCGCCTGGCGCCGCGCCGCCAGGTCGCCGCGCTTGCCGAGCGTGATCATCTGCTCGGCGAACGGCTTGACCGCCTTCGCCTTCGCTTCGGTCGTCTTGATCCGGCCGTGCTCGATCAGCGACCCCGCGAGGTTCGCGTACAGCGCCTTGCGGTGCGCCGAGTCGCGACCGAGCTTCTTGCCTGCGCGGTGGTGCCTCATGGTTAGAGCGCCGCGGAGCCTTCGTCGCCGCGCAGCGTCAGGCCGTGCGCCGCGAGCGTCTCCTTGACCTCCTCCACGGACTTCTTGCCGAAGTTCGGGATCGCGGCGAGCTCGTTCTCGGTCTTGACGACGAGGTCGCCGATCGTCTCGATGCCGACGCGCTTGAGGCAGTTGTACGAGCGGACGCCGAGCTCGAGCTCCTCGATCGGGAAGTTTTCCATCCCGTGCGCGAGCGGCATCTCGGGCTGCGTGCCATCGCCGCCGACGCTCTCGGTCAAGTGCTCGATGCGGTCGATGTCAGTGAAGAGCGCCAGCTGCTTGATGAGGACTTCCGACGCTTGGGCGATCGCGTCCTTCGGCGAGATCGAGCCGTCGGTCGTCACGTCGAGGCGCAGCTTGTCGTAGTCGGTGCGCTGACCGACGCGCGCCGCCTCGACGTCGTAGGCAACGCGCCGAACTGGCGAGAAGATCGAGTCGATCGGGATGACGCCGATCGTGTGCTCGGGGCCGCGGTTCAGCTCCGCCGGGACGTAGCCCCGGCCGCGCCCGATCGTGAGCGTCATCTCGAGCTTGCCCTTGTCGGAGAGATGCGCGAGCTCGAGATCCGGGTTCAGGATCTCCAGCTCCGCCGGCGCCTCGATGTCGGACGCCTTCACGACGCCGGCGCCGCGCTTGACGACGTGGACTTCGATCTCCGGCGAATCGCCGTGCAGGCGGCAGATGAGGTTCTTGAGGTTGAGGATGATGTCGGTGACGTCCTCGCGGACGCCCGGCAGCGTCGTGAATTCGTGCGAGATTCCCTCGATCTTCACCGACGTGACGGCCGCGCCTTCGAGCGACGACAGCAGCACCCGGCGCAGCGAGTTTCCGAACGTGTAACCGAAGCCGCGGTCGAGCGGCTCGATCTCGAAGACCCCGCGCTCCTCGTCCACTTCCTCGTGGACGATCTTCGGGATCTGGAATTCCATCAGGCTGGTGCGAGTTGCCAAAGCGTTTCCTTCCTTACTTGGAGTAGAGCTCGACGATGAGCGATTCCTGGACCGGCGTGTCGATCTCCGACCGTTCCGGCCACTTGAGGATCTTTCCGGTCAGCCCGTCGTGGTCGGCCTGCAGCCACGGCGCGACGGAGGCGGTGAGGTCGGTCGCGTCGCGGATCACCTGCTGGGCGGACGAGCCCTCCGGAACGGTGATGACGTCGTCCGGCTTGACCTGGTAGCTGGGGATGTTCACGCGGCGGCCGTTGACCTGGAAATGGCCGTGGCGCACGAGCTGGCGCGCTTGTGCGCGCGAGGCCGCGAACCCGAGCCGGTAGACGACGTTGTCGAGGCGCGTCTCGAGCATCCGCAGCAGGTTCTCGCCGGTGATGCCCGAGCCCTTGGTCGCCTTCGTGTAGTACGTGCGGAACTGCTTCTCGAGCAGGCCGTAGTAGCGGCGCGCCTTCTGCTTCTCGCGCAGCTGCAGCAGGTACTCGCTCTGCTTGATGCGGCCGCGGCCGTGCTCGCCCGGCGGATACGAGCGGCGCTCGATCGCGCACTTCTCCGTCAGGCAGCGCTCGCCCTTGAGGAACAGCTTCATGCCCTCGCGGCGGCACTGCTTGCACTTGGGAGAACGGTCTCGTGCCACGCTAGACCCTCCGCCTCTTACGAGGCCGGACGCCGTTGTGCGCCTGCGGCGTCACGTCCTTGACGCCGAGGATCTCGAGCCCGGCAGCCTGCAGCGAGCGGATCGCCGTCTCGCGGCCGGAGCCCGGCCCCTTCACGAAGACCTCGACCTTCTGCAGCCCGTGCTCCATGCCCTTGCGCGCACAGGCATCCGCGGTCACCTGTGCGGCGAACGGCGTCGACTTGCGCGAGCCCTTGAAACCGGCGGAGCCGGAGGACTCCCACGCGATCACGTTGCCGTCCTTGTCCGTCAGCGCGACGATCGTGTTGTTGAAGGACGTCTTGATGTGCGCCTGGCCGATGGCGATGTTCTTCTTGACGCGGCGGCGCGTGCGGCCACGTGCCGCTTGTCTCCGAGGCGGGGCCATTTAGGTCTTCGCCGTCGACTTCTTGCCGCGGCCGACGGTCTTCTTCGGCCCCTTGCGTGTACGGGCGTTCGTGCGCGTGCGCTGGCCGTGCACGGGAAGCCCGCGACGATGGCGGATCCCCCGGTACGCGCCGATCTCCGAGAGCCGCTTGATCGCCTGCGAGCGCTCGCGGCGCAAATCGCCTTCGACCTCGAGATTCTCGTCGATGTACTGGCGAAGACGCGTGACCTCCTCGTCCGTGAGGTCGCGGATCTTCGTGTCCGGATTGAGGCCGAGCGTGGCCGCCACCTTCTGCGCGCTCGGCTTGCCGATCCCGTAGATGTAGGTCAGCCCGATCTCGAGCCGCTTCTGGTTGGGGAGATTTACTCCGGCGATGCGTGCCACTCGGCTACCCCTGCCTTTGCTTGTGTCGCGGATTCGTGCAGATGACCATGGTCTTCCCGTGCCGCTTGATCACGCGGCAGCGCTCGCACATGGGCTTGACTGATGCTCTGACCTTCATCTCTGCCTGACTTTCAACGGTGCCTGTAGGTGATTCGGCCGCGGGTCAGGTCATACGGCGAGAGCTCCACCTTGACCTTGTCCCCCGGCAGGATCCGGATGTAGTGCTTCCTCATCTTTCCGGAGATCGTGGCGAGGACGGAGTGACCCCCGTCGAGTTGCACCCGGAACATCGTGCTCGGGAGCGCCTCGGTGATCTCGCCTTCGACCTCGATCTTCTCTTCCTTGTTCGCCATTCGCCTTTCTTACGATCTACGCGCACGAAAAGACGGCGGGCTGACCCGCCGCGAGCCGGTCATGGTAGCAAACCGGCCTTTGCAGGGGTTTTAGCCAGGGTCAGAATCCGCGGGCCCTCCTCGAGGATCGCCACGGTGTGCTCGAAGTGCGCGGCGAGCGAGCCGTCCTGCGTCGAGATCGACCACTCGTCGTCGTGGAGGTAGACGTCCGGCCCGCCGGCCGTGATCATCGGCTCGATCGCGAGGGTCATCCCGGTCTGCAGCGACGCGCCGCGGCCCGGCTCGCCGAAGTTCGGCACCTGCGGGTCCTCGTGGTAGGAGCGGCCTACGCCGTGGCCGACGAGCGAGCGCACGACGGAGAATCCTGCAGCCTCGACGACGACCTGCACCGCGCGCGAGATGTCGCCGACGTGCTTGCCAGGTCGTGCCTGGGCGATCCCGGCATCGCGAGCCTCCTGGCAGACGTCGAGGAGCCGCTGCGCCTCGGACGTGATCTCGCCCACGCCGAAGGTGACCGCGCTGTCGGCGATCAAGCCGTCGAGCGTGATGCCGACGTCGACGGAGATGAGATCGCCGTCCTCGACGCGGTACTCGCCGGGGATGCCGTGGACGACCATCGAGTTGGGCGAGATGCACGTCGCGGCCGGAAAACCGCGATAGCCCTTCGACGTCGGCACGCCGCCTTGCTCGCGGATGAACTCGTCCGCGATCCGGTCGAGCTCCACGGTCGTGATCCCCGGCTGGATGTGTTCGCCGACGAGCGCGATCGTCTCGGCCACGAGCTCGCCCGCGCGCGCCATGCCTTCGATCTCCCGCAGCGACTTGCGGATGATCACGGCGTCACCGCGATCTGCTCGAGGGCCTGCTGAATCTCTGCGAAGACCTCGTTCTCGCTGCGGTCAGCGTGGATCGGAACGAGGTTGCCCCGTGTCCGGTAGTACTCGGTCAAGGGCGCGGTCTCGCGGTGGTAGTTCTCGAGCCGGCGACGGATCGCCTCATCCGTGTCGTCGGGACGCCCCTCGAGCTCCGCGCGCTTCCGCAGCCGCTCGAACGCGACGTCGTCGGGGATCTGTAGCGCGAAGACGACGCTGAACGTCCGCCCGAGCTCGTTCAACATCTCGTCGAGTGCCTCCGCCTGCACCGCTGTGCGCGGAAAGCCGTCGAGGACGAACCCCGGTTCGGTGTCGGGTTGCTCGAGCCGCGCGCGGATGAGCTCGATCATCAGATCGTCGGATACGAGATCGCCGCGGTCGTAGACGTCCTTGACGCGCTTGCCGAGCTCCGTCCCCGCGGCCATCTCCGCGCGCAGGATCTCGCCGCTCGCGATGTGGGGAATGCCGTACTCGGCGGAGATCCGCTTCGCCTGCGTTCCCTTCCCCGCTCCCTGCGGGCCCAGGAGGAGAACGTGAAGAGGCACCTACTTCAGGAAGCCCTCGTAGGAGCGCATCATCATCTGCGACTCCATCTGCCGCATCGTGTCCAGCGCGACGCCGACCACGATCAGCACCGACGTCCCACCGAGGGCGCGCGACGTTGCCTGCGAGAAGTTGAAGTAGTGGATGAAGATGCCGGGTAAGACGGCGACGAGCGCGAGGTAGATCGATCCCGGCAGCGTCAGTCGCGTCAGCACGCGGTCGAGGTACTGCGCCGTGGGCGCGCCCGGCCGGATCCCCGGAATGTACCCGCCGTACTTGCGGAGGTTGTCGGCCTGGTCGACCGGGTTGAACTGAACTGCCGTGTAGAAGTACGTGAAGATGATGATCAGGAACGCCTCGATCGACAGGTACTGGACCGAGCCGTACTGGAAGTGCCTGTTGATGAACACCTGCGTCGTGGGGAAGAAGCTGGCGACCGTCGGCGGCAGCGCCATGATCGCGGCGGCGAAGATGACCGGGATCACGCCGGCCATGTTCACGCGCAGCGGCATGTAGGTCGTTCCCCCGGCGGTCTGTCTTCGCCCGACCATGCGTTTCGCGTACTGGATCGGAATCCGCCGCTGGCCCTCCTGGATGAAGACGACGGCGACGATGACGCCGAGGGCGATGATCGGCAGGAACAGCCGCTCAGTCGTCCCGCCGTTGACCCACGCGTTCACGCCCGTCGGAATCGACGAGAGGATCGACGCGAAGATGAGCAGCGAGATGCCGTTGCCGATCCCGCGCTTCGTGATCAGCTCGCCGAGCCACATCAGCAAACACGTGCCGGCAGTCAGCGTCACGATGATCAGGACGATGCGTCCGGTGTTCGCGTTCAGCGCGTTCGACTTCTTGAACAGGTACGCATAGCCCGTCGCCTGCGCCGCCGCGAGGCCGACCGTCAGGTAGCGCGTGTACTGGTTGATCTTGGCGTAGCCGGCCTCGCCTTCCTTCTGCAGACGCTCGAGCGTCGGCACGACGACGGTGAGGAGCTGCAGGATGATCGACGCCGTGACGTACGGCATGATCCCGAGCGCGAAGAGGGAGAAGCGGGACAGGGCCGAGCCGGAAAACGTGTTCAGGAGGGCGAAGATGCCCGAGCCGCGGCCGCCGGTGTTGAAGAAGTTCTCGATCGACTGCGAGTCGACGCCCGGCGCGGGGATCCACGAGCCCAGCCGGTACAGGGCGAGGATGACCCCCGTGAAGAGCACGCGGCGGCGCAGCTCGGGGACGCGCCACGCGTTCGCGAGCCAGGAAAGCACCTAGCCCTCCGGCTCTTCTTCCTTTGCAACAGGCTGTTGCAAAGGTCGTTCGGCGGGCTTCTTGCGCTTCGGGGGGCGAAGCAGGTCGACGGCTCCGCCCGCGGCTTCGATCTTCTTGCGCGCCGTTGCGGAGATGGCGTGCACGCGGACGGTGAGCTTCTTCGTCACCTCGCCGTTGCCGAGGACCTTTACGTCGACCTTCGTGTTCTTGATCACGCCTGCTTCGACGAGCGACTCGGGCGTGACCTCGGCGCCTGCGTCGAAGCGGTCGAGCGCGGCGACGTTGACGGGCACCGTCGAGGTGCGGAACGGGCCGATCGGCATCGCGTCCTTCGACGTCGCGCCACGCTGCTTGCCGAGTCGCATGTAGACCGGCATCTGGCCGCCCTCGAACCCGGCGCGCATCTTGTGCGAGCCGGAGCGCGCCTTCTGGCCCTTGATCCCGCGGCCCGAATAACGGCCCTTCCCGGAGCCCAGGCCGCGCCCCACGCGCTTGCGCTGCTGACGCGGACGCGCCGGTTGCAACGAGGACAGGTTCAGCGGTTCAGCCATTCTCGACCCTCACCAGGTGGCGGACCTTCCGAAGCATGCCTACGAGGACCGGGCTCTCGTCGTGCTCGACGGAGCGGCCGATCTTCCCCAGGCCGAGCGCCCGCAGCGTGCCGCGGTGCTGCTGGCTCTGGCCGATCTGGCTACGAACTTGCGTTACCCGGACCTTCGCCACTCTCGGTCTCCTCCGCCGCCGGCGGCTTGTAGGGGAGAACTTCGGAAATCGTCTTGCCGCGGATCCTCGCGACGTCTTCCGGGCGACGCAGGCTCCGAAGGCCGTTGACCGTCGCCTTCGCCATGTTGATCGGGTTCGTCGTGCCAAGGCTCTTCGCAAGGATGTCGCGGATGCCGGCGAGCTCGAGCACCGCGCGAACCCCGCCCCCGGCGATGACGCCCGTTCCCTCGCTCGCCGGGCGCAGCAGCACGCGCGCCGAGTCGGAGCGGCCGAGGATCTCGTGCGTGATCGTCGTGCCGTGCTTCGGGACGGTGAAGATGTTCTTCTTGGCGTCCTCGACGGCCTTCGTGATCGCGAGCGGCACCTCGCGCGCCTTGCCGTAGCCGACGCCGACACGGTCGACCTCGTCACCGATCACGACGAGCGCGGTGAAGGAGAAGCGCCGACCGCCCTTGACGACCTTGGCGACGCGGTTGATCTCGACGACGCGCTCCTTCAGCTCGCGCGACTCCTCGCGCTCGATCACCTGGCGCTCGACGGGAGTGAAATTGGGTCTCGTGCTCATAGGTCACCTTTCGACCAGATCGTGTTCTCTGGCCGCGAAAAGCAAGCCAGGCAAGGACGCGGGGAGCGGTCGTAGCCGGAGGCTACGGGCGCGACTGATGACGCGGCATGGCGCCGCTTTGCAGCGGGCCAGAGGGCACGAGATGGGCGGACGGGGGCCGTCATCAGAACCTCAGTCCTCCCTCACGCGCAGCGTCGGCGAGCGCCTTCACGCGCCCGTGGAACAGGTAGCCGCCGCGGTCGAAGACGACGACCTCGATCTCTGCCTTCTTCGCGTTCTGCGCCAGCAGCTTGCCCACCTCCGCGGCCTGATCGGTCTTGTTGCCGTCGAAGGACTTGATCTGGAGCGACGACGCGGAGGCGAGCGTCTTCCCTTGCATGTCGTCGACGAGCTGGGCGGAGATCCCGCGGTTCGAGCGCGACACGACGAAACGCGGACGCTCCGATGTCCCCTGCACCTTCCCGCGAACCCGGCGATGACGGCGACGGCGCGCCTCGGGCTTGGTGAGAACGCTCACGCTCTCTTACCGACCTTCCGGCGGACGTACTCGCCCTCGTAGCGGATCCCCTTGCCCTTGTAGGGCTCGGGCGGGCGCACCTTCCGCACCTCGGCGGCCATCTGGCCGACCTGCTGCTTGTCGACGCCCTTGACGACGACCTGCGTCGGTACGGGTACCTCGAAGCTGATCCCCTGCGGCGCCTTCAGCACGACCGGGTGGGAATACCCGACGTCGAGACGCAGGTCGGACCCCTGCAACGCGGCGCGGTAGCCCACGCCCTGGAGCTCGAGCCGCTTCTCGAATCCCTTCGTGACGCCTTCGACCATGTTGGCGATCAGCGTCCGCGTCAGGCCGTGCAGCGCGCGATCGTCGCCGCGCTCGGTCGGACGCGTCACCGTGATCGAACCGTCGTTCTGCTCGACCTTCATCCGCGCCGGCACCTGTTGCGTGAGCTCCCCGAGGGGGCCGTTGACCATCACGCGGCCAGGCAGGAGCGACACGTTCACGCCGCTCGGAATCTCGATTGGTTGTCTGCCGATTCGACTCATCTCGTCGTTACCAGACGAAGCACACGACTTCGCCGCCGATTCCTCTCTCTTCCGCCGTCCTCGAGGTGACAAGCCCGCCGGAGGTCGACAGGATCGCCACGCCCATCCCGCCGAGCACGCGCGGCAAGCGGTCCTTGCGCGCGTAGACGCGGCGGCCGGGCTTGGACACGCGCTTCAGGTCGGTGATCACCCGCTCGCGGCTCCGGCCGTACTTCAGCTTGATCACGAGGGTATCGAAGCTCTCGCCCTTCTGGACGTGGTAGTCCGTGATGTAGCCCTCCTCCTTGAGGATGCGCGCGATTTGCTCCTTCATCCGGGAGGTCGGCATCTCGGCCTTCTCGTGCAGCGCCTTGTTGGCATTCCGGATGCGGGCGAGCATGTCGGCGACGGGATCGGTCAGCATGGCTACCAGCTCGATTTGGTCATGCCGGGGATCACGCCCTGGTGCGCGAGCTCGCGCAGGCAGATCCGGCAGAGGCCGAACTTCTTGAACACGGATCTTGGTCGCCCGCAGCGGTTGCACCGCGAGTATGCGCGCACCGGGAACTTCTGCGGGCGCGACTGCTTGATCCGAAGCGATTTCTTTGCCATTCCCTACTGCTGCTCCCTCTCCGCGAACGGGAGTCCCAGGCCGCGCAGGAGCGCGTACGCCTGGTCGTCCGACTTCGCAGTGGTCGTGATCGCGACGTCGAGGCCGCGAACCTGCTGGATGTCGTCGTAGTTGATCTCGGGGAAGATGATCTGCTCGGAGATTCCGAGCGAGAAGTTCCCGCGGCCGTCGAACGCGCGCGGATTGAGCCCCCGGAAGTCGCGGATCCGCGGCAGCGCGATCGACACGAGGCGGTCGAGGAACTCGTACATCCGCGCACCGCGCAACGTCACGCGGGCGCCGACCGGCATGCCCGTGCGGATCTTGAACTGCGCGATCGACTTCCGCGCGCGCCGCACCTGCGCACGCTGTCCGGCGATCGTCGTCAGCTCGTCGATCGCGGCGTCGAGCTGTTTCGCATCGGTCTTCGCCTCGCCGACGCCCATGTTCAACGTGATCTTCTGGAGGCGCGGGACGTCCATCAGAGTCGAGACGCCGAGCTCGTCCTTCAGCCGAGGACGAAGCTCGTGCTCGTAAAGGACCTTGAGGCGCGGCTTGTAGCCGTCACTCGACTGCGCGCCGTTGCCGCCTTCGCGCGGGCCCGCCTCCTCGCGGATCTCCCTCACTCGCTGCCGGGGCATCAGCGGTCGATCTCCTGGCCGCAGTCGACGCGCTTGCAGACGCGTACCTTGACCATCTCCCCGTGCGAATCCCGGTCGTGATAGCCGATCCGCGTCGGGCGCTTGCACACCGGGCACACGACCATCACGTTGCCGACCGGAAGCGGCGCCGGCTTGTCGATCACGCCGCCGGGCGTCATGGCGGAGCCGCCCATCCGGCTCGTGTTCTGGATCGGCCGCGGCTTCGTGTGGCGCTTCGCGATGTTCAGGTTCTCGACGATGACCTTGCCGTCCTTCGGGCGCGCGTCGATGACGCGGCCCTGCTTGCCGCGGTCCTTCCCGCTGAGGATGTGGACGAGATCGCCCTTGCGGACCTTCATCTGCTTGATCGCCATTAGAGGACCTCCGGAGCGAGCGACACGATCTTCATGAAGTTCTTCTCGCGCAGCTCGCGGGCCACCGGCCCGAAGATGCGCGTGCCGCGCGGGTTGCGCTGGTTGTCGATGATCACCGCGGCGTTCTCGTCGAACGCGATCGTCGTGCCGTCGTCACGTCCGAACGGCTTCTTCGTCCGCACGACGACGGCCTGCACGACCTCGCCCTTCTTGACGACGCCCTGTGGCGCGGCCTGCTTGACCGTGCCGACGATGATGTCGCCGACCCGCGCATAGCGGCGATGCGCACCGCCCTTGACGCGGATGCAGAGCAGAACGCGTGCGCCGGTGTTGTCCACGACGCGGAGACGTGATTCCTGCTGGATCATCTAGCGGGCCGCCTCCACGATCTCGGCTAGACGCCAGTTCTTCGTCTTCGAGAGCGGGCGCGTCTCGACGATGCGGACGATGTCGCCCACGTTCGCCTGGTTCTGCGCGTCGTGCGCCTGGAACTTCACGCTGCGGCGGACGACCTTCTTGTACCTCGTGTGCGCCTTCACGGTGTCGACCTTGACGACGATCGTCTTGTCCATCGCGTTCGAGACGACGACGCCGCGGCGCTCCTGCCGCTGTCCGCGCTCGGAGTCGGGCTTCGGCAGCCGCGCGATCGGCTTCCGCTCGGCGGGACGGTCGCGCTTCGGCTTCGGCCGCTGGCGGCGCTCCGCGCGCGGCAGCCGCTTGCGCTTCTTCTTCTCTGCCGCGGCAGGCGGCGGCTCCTCCTCGGCGGGAGGCGCGGCCTCGGGCGCCTCGGCCGGCACCTCTTCCGGCAGCGGTTCTGCCTCCCCGGGCTCGACTGCGGCCTCGACGGCCTCGGCCTCCTGCGGAATCTCGGTCTCTTCGACCTGTTCTGTGTTCTCGTTCTCTGTCTCGCTCACGCTACGCGTCCTAGTTTGTTGAAGTGCGACAAACGCCGACTGCTCATTTCTTTTCCGCCGGTAGTTGTGCTTCGCGCTCGTGCCGGACGGTCAGGATGCGCGCGATCTCTCGCTTCGCAAGCTTCAGGCGCGCGCTGTTCTCGAGCGCGCCCGTCACCGACTGGAAGCGGAGGTTGAACAGCTCCTGCCTGCGGTCCGCGAGCGCGTTCTCGAGCTCCTCGTCCGTCATGTCCCTCAGATCCCTAGCCTTCAAAGAGGTTCGCCTCCCGTGCAACGACCCTGGTTTTGACCGAAAGCTTGTTGCCCGCGAGGCGCAGCGCCTCCTTGGCGAGCGGTTCAGGCACGCCGGCCAGCTCGAACATCACGCGTCCCGGCTTCACGACCGCGACCCAGTGCTCGGGCGAACCCTTGCCGGAGCCCATGCGCGTCTCGGCCGGCTTCTGCGTCACCGGCTTGTCCGGGAACACGTTGATCCAGACTTTCCCGCCTCGCTTGATCTTGCGCGTCATCGCGATTCGCGCCGCCTCGATCTGCCGGTTCGTGACCCAGCCCGCTTCGAGCGCCTTCAGGCCGTAGTCGCCGAACTGCACGGCCGTCTGGCCCTTCGAGAGACCGGCGCGGCGGCCGCGCTGGTACTTCCGGAACTTCGTCTTCTTCGGCAGCAGCATCGTCTACTCGGCCTTCTTCCTCGGGGCCCGCGGCGTCTTCGGCTCCTCGGTGCCGGCCGGCTTCGCGTCGGCTTTCGTCTTCGCATCGGCCTTCGGCTTCGCCGATGCCTTCGGCGCCTTCGGCTTGGCAGCCTTCGCAGCGTCTGCGGACTTCTCGCGCTTCGTCGGATCCTCGGTCTGCTGCTTCACGTTCGTCGTGTCGGGTGCGTCTGCGACGGGAGCCGGGGTCGTCTCGACCTTCGGCTCGACAGGCGGCTGCTCGCGGCCCTCGGCCGACTTCGCCTTCTCGTCCGTGCGCGGACGTTCGACGTTGTCCTGCTGGGCCGACCGGTCGCGCGGAGCGGGACGTCCGCCACGCCCACCGGGGCCGCCTCGGCCGCCCTGGCCGCCACGCCGCCGCTGCGGGCGCACCGGGCCGAGGTCGGACCGATCGCGTTGCCGGTCGCGGCTGCTCTCCCGCGAGGCGCCGAGGCCTTCCGCCGCGCCGCCGCGCCGCCGTCGCGCCTGATCCTGCTCGCCGAGCCGCACGTCCTTCTCGGTGTCGAGCCCGCCGTAGCCCTCCGGCATGATCTCGCCCTTGTTGATCCAGACCTTCACGCCGATCCGGCCGAACGGGAGCTTCGCCTCGACGAACCCGTAGTCGATGTCGGCGCGGATCGTGTGCAGCGGCACGCGTCCCTCCGAGTACGCCTCGGAGCGGCTCATCTCCGTTCCGCCGAGCCGGCCGCCGCACTGGATGCGGATGCCCTTCGCGCCGGAGCGAATCCCGGATGCCAGTGCGCGCTTCATCGCACGCCGAAAGCTGACGCGGTTCTGCAGCTGCTCCGCGATCGACTGCGCGACGAGCTTCGCGTCCAGCTCGGGACGCTTGATCTCGTTGATGTTGATGTGGACGTTCTTCTTGGTGAGCGCGTGCAGCTCTTTGCGCAGCGCGTCGACCTCGACGCCGGACTTGCCGATCACGATCCCGGGGCGCGCCGTGTAGATGTCGACCGTGATCCGCTGCTTGTCCTTGCGAATCAGGATGTCCGACAGGCCGGCATGCGCAAGCTTCCCGTTGATGTGCTCGCGGATCTTGATGTCCTCGATCAGGTACCCGGGAAACTCCTTCTTGCCCACGTACCAATTCGACTTCCAGTCGTGGATGACGCCGACGCGCATCCCGCCGGGATGGACTTTTTGACCCATTAGGCCTTGGTCTCCTTCCTCTTGCGCGTGGCTGTCGTCTTCTTCCTCGAACCTGTCGTCTTCTTGGCCGCGGCCGCCTTCTTCGCCGCGGGCTTGCGCTTGGGCTTCGGAGCTTCCTCAGTGGCAGCCGGAGCGGGCGGCTCAACGGCTCGTCCGACTTGTGGCTGTTCAACGAGCCGGACGGTGATGTGGCACGTGCGCTTCCGGATCCGTGCGACCCGGCCGCGGGCACGCGCTCGCCAGCGCTTCATCGTCGGACCTTCGTCCGCGTAGGCCGCGGCGACGATCATCTCGTCGCCGTTCAGCCGCAGGTCGGGGCGGGACTCCGCGTTCGCAACCGCCGAGTTCAGCACCTTCTCCACCTCACGCGCGATCGCGCGCTGCGAGAACGCCAGGATCGTCCGCGCCTCGGGCACGCTGCGCCCGCGGATCTGGTCGGTGACCAGCCGCGCCTTGCGGGCGGACGAGCGCACCCACTTCGCCTCGGCGCGCACCTCGCGTGGTGTCTCTGTGGCGGCCATCAGGTCTTTCTCTTCACCTCGGTCTTGCGGTCGCCGGAGTGGGCGCGGAACGTCCGGGTCGGTGCGAACTCGCCGAGCTTGTGTCCGACCATCTGCTCGGAGATGAAGACGGGCACGTGCTTGCGGCCGTCGTGGACCGCGATCGTGTGCCCGACCATCTCGGGGAAGACCGTTGACGTGCGCGACCACGTGCGGACCATCCGCTTCTCGTTCTTCTCGTTCATCGCCTCGATGCGGCTCATCAGCCGCTCCTCGACGAAAGGCCCCTTCTTGCTGCTGCGTGACACCTAGCGCTTTTCCTTTCCGCGACGCCGACTGCGAACGATCAACCTGTTCGATTCCTTGTGCTTCTTCCGTGTGCGCTTGCCCAGCGTCGGCACGCCCCAGGGCGTGACCGGATGCCGCCCACCCTTCGACTTCCCCTCGCCGCCGCCGTGCGGGTGGTCGACCGGGTTCATCGCCGAGCCGCGCACCGAAGGCCGCTTGCCCTGCCAGCGGCTCCTCCCTGCCTTGCCGCCGGAGATGTTCTCGTGGTCGACGTTGCCGACCTGCCCCACGGTAGCGCGGCAGGCCAGCGGGACGCGGCGCATCTCGCCGGAGGGGAGACGAAGGACGCCGTAGCCCTCGTCCTTCGCGACAAGCTGCACGCCGGCGCCCGCGCTGCGCGCCAGCTGTCCGCCCTTGGCCGGCTTCAGCTCGACGTTGTGGACGAGCGTGCCGGTCGGGATGTTTGCCAGCGGCAGGGCGTTGCCCGGGCGGATGTCCGCGTTGGGGCCTGACTCGACGGTCGCGCCGACTCGCAGCCGCGCGGGCGCGAGGATGTACGACTTCGCCCCGTCCGCGTAGTGCAGGAGCGCGATCCGCGCCGAGCGGTTCGGGTCGTACTCGATCGCCGCGACCTTGGCGGGGACACCGTCCTTCTGCCGCTTGAAGTCGATGACGCGGTAGCGTCGCTTATGGCCCCCGCCCTGGTGACGCGTCGTGATCCGCCCGGCGTTGTTGCGGCCGCCCTTCTTCGTCAGCTTCTCGGTCAGCGCCTTCTCGGGCTTCGTCTTCGTGATCTCCTCGAACGTCGAGACCGTCATGAAGCGGCGGCCCGCAGAGGTCGGCTTGTACTTCTTGAGCGCCACTAGATTTGAGCCCCCTGGAAGATCTCGATGCTGTCGCCCTCACGGAGCTGGACGATCGCCTTCTTCCACCCGGGCTTCTTGCCCTTGTGCATGCCGCGCCGCTTCGGCTTCGGCTGCACCATCGAGATGTTCACGCGCTCGACCTTGACGCCGAACAGCTGCTCGACGGCTTGGCGGACCTGCGTCTTGTGCGCGTCGGGGTGGACGCGAAAGCTGTACTTCCGGTCGTCGACGAGGCCGTAGGCCTTCTCGGTCACGACCGGCGCAAGGAGCACTTCGTTCGGGTGCAGACTCATGAGGCACGCCCCTGAACGGCTTCGAGCGCCTCCTCCGTCACGAGCAGCGAGCGCGCCCACACGGCGGCGGCGACGTTCAGCTCGCTTGGTGCGCACACGACGACGGACTCGATGTTGCGGAAGGACTTGATCACGTTCTCCTCCTCGTCCGTCGCGACGACGACGAACGGCGCCTCCTTGCCCCATGACGCGAGCAGGCCGGTCGCACGCTTCGTCGACGGCGCGTCGAAGCCGGAGCCGTCGAGGACGCCGAACGTCCCGTTCGACGCGTGCGACGACAGCGCGCCGCGCAGCGCAGCGTGCCGAGCCTTGCGGTTGACCTTCACCTCGAAGTTGCGCCCACCGGTCGGGAACGCGACGCCGCCGCCCGTCCAGTGCGGTGCGCGCGTCGTGCCGGCGCGTGCCCGGCCGGTGCCCTTCTGGCGCCACGGCTTCGAGCGCCCGCCGGAGACGAATCCGCGCGTCTTCGCGCCGCGCGTCGCCGACCGCTGCTCGTTCATCTCCGCGCGCACGGTCTCGTGCACGAGGTGCGGCTTGATCTCGGCGGCGAAGACGGACGCTTCCAGCGTCACGTCCTTGGCCTTCTTGCCGGCCGCGTCGAGGAGCGGTGCCGTCGGAGCGGGCATCAGCGTCGCGCCTCCTCGCGGACTTCGACGAACCCGTTCTTCGGGCCCGGGACCGCGCCCTTCACGAGGAGGAGATTCCGCTCCGGATCGACGCCGTGCACAACGAGGCCGACCTGCGTCGCCCGCTTGCCGCCGAGGCGCCCCGGGAGTCGCGTGCCCTTGAAGACGCGCGACGGCGTCGCGGACGCGCCGATGGAGCCGGGAGCGCGGATGTTGTGGGAGCCGTGGGTCTTGGGACCGCGATGGAAGCGATGCCGCTTGATCGTCCCGGCGAAGCCTTTCCCGTGCGAGACGCCGGTGACCTTCACCTTCTCGCCCGGCTCGAACGCCTCGACGGTGACGTTCTCGCCGACGACGAGCGCGCTCTGTCCGCGGAGCTCCAGCAGCCGTCGATACGCACCGTCGACGTCGTTCTTCTTGAGGTGCCCGGCTGCCGCCTTCGTGATCTTGCGCTCGGGTACGGCCTCGTAGGCGATCTGGACGGCGTCGTAGCCGTCCGCATCGGAGGTCTTCACCTGCACGACGGGACAAGGGGCCGCCTCGATCACCGTCACCGGCGTGACGACGCCCGTCTCCTCGTCGAAGACGCGCGTCATGCCGAGCTTTCTGCCCACGATTCCTTTCACAGCTTGATCTCGATGTCGACGCCGGCCGGAAGGTCGAGCCGCATCAGCGAGTCGACAGTCTTCGGCGTCGGCGAATGGATGTCGATCAGCCGCTTGTGCGTGCGCACCTCGAAGTGCTCGCGCGAGTCCTTGTCCTTGAACGGCGAGCGGATCACGCAATAGACGTTCTTCTCGGTGGGCAGCGGCACAGGGCCGGTGATGGTGGCGCCGGTCCGCTGGGCCGTCTCGACGATCGACTGTGCCGACCGGTCGAGCTGCTGGTGGTCGTAGCCCTTGAGTCGGATACGAATTTTCTGAGCCAACGAACCGGCCCCTAGCCTTTCTCGGTGTCTTCGGTAGTTGTCTTGTTTCTCACGTAACTCGGGCGCGTAGCGCGCTACTTGATGACTTCGGTGACTACGCCCGCACCGACGGTGCGGCCGCCCTCGCGGACGGCGAAGCGCAGACCCTGGTCCATGGCGATCGGCTGAATCAGCTCGACCTCCATGTTCGTGTTGTCGCCCGGCATGACCATCTCCTGGCCCTCCGGGAGCTTGATCGCGCCCGTCACGTCCGTCGTCCGGAAGTAGAACTGCGGGCGGTAGTTGTTGAAGAACGGCGTGTGGCGGCCGCCCTCGTCCTTCGAGAGGACGTACACCTCGGCCTTGAAGTGCGTGTGCGGCGTGATCGAGCCGGGCTTCGCGAGCACCTGGCCGCGCTCGACCTCCTCGCGCTTGACGCCGCGGAGCAGCGCGCCGGCGTTGTCGCCGGCCTGCGCGAAGTCGAGGGTCTTCTGGAACATCTCGAGACCCGTGACGACAGTCTTCTCGATCTCCGGGTGGATGCCGACGATCTCGACCTCGTTACCCGACTTGATCTGACCCTGCTCGATGCGGCCCGTGACGACGGTGCCGCGGCCGGTGATCGTGAACACGTCCTCGATCGGCATCAGGAACGGCTTGTCGACGTCCCGCTGCGGCTCGGGGATGTACGAGTCGACCTGCTCCATGAGCTCGAGGATCTTCGGCGTCCACTCGCCGTCGCCCTCGAGCGCCTTCAGCGCCGACACCTGCACGACGGGGATGTCGTCGCCGGGGAACTCGTAGCGCGAGAGAAGCTCGCGCACCTCGAGCTCGACCAGCTCCAGCAGCTCGGGGTCGTCGACCATGTCGGCCTTGTTGAGCGCGACGACGATCGACGGCACCTCGACCTGGCGGGCGAGCAGGATGTGCTCGCGCGTCTGCGGCATCGGCCCGTCGGCGGCCGACACGACGAGGATCGCACCGTCCATCTGGGCGGCGCCGGTGATCATGTTCTTGATGTAGTCGGCGTGCCCCGGGCAGTCGACGTGAGCGTAGTGACGGTTCTCCGTCTCGTACTCGACGTGCGAAGTGTTGATCGTGATGCCGCGCGCCTTCTCTTCCGGCGCGTTGTCGATCTCCTCGAAGCTCTTGATACCCGTCTGCGACGTCCCCTGCTCCGCGAGCACCTTCGTGATCGCCGCGGTCAGCGTCGTCTTCCCGTGGTCGATGTGACCGATCGTGCCGACGTTGAGGTGCGGCTTCGTGCGCTCGAACTTCTGCTTTGCCATGCCTCTCCTTCCTCGGTTCCTACGCCTCGGCCGCGACGATCTCCGTCGCGATCGACTGCGGGACTTCCTCGTACCTGTCGAATTGCATCGTGAACTCGGCGCGACCCTGCGTCATCGAGCGAAGGTCGGTCGCATACCCGAACATCTCTGCGAGCGGAACGCTCGCGCGAATGACCTGCGCGTTGCCGACGGGCTCGAGATGCTCGACCCGGCCGCGCCGCGAGTTCAGGTTCCCCATCACGTCGCCGAGGTAGTCCTCGGGCGTGATCACCTCGACGGCCATCACGGGCTCGAGGAGCTTCGGCTTGCCGCGCTTCATCGCTTCCTTGAACGCCATCGAGCCTGCGACCTTGAACGCCATCTCGCTCGAGTCGACGTCGTGGTACGAGCCGTCGACGAGCTCGATCTTCAAGTCGACGACCGGATACCCGGCGAGGATGCCCGACTCCATCGCCTCCTGGATGCCGAGATCGACCGCCGGGATGTACTCCTTCGGGATCTTCCCGCCGATGATCTTGTCGACGAACTCGTAGCCGTCGCCCGGATCGAGCGGCAGCGCGTTGATGATCGCGTGCCCGTACTGGCCGCGGCCGCCGGTCTGGCGGACGAAGCGTCCCTCGACCTTGTCGACCGGCTTGCCGATCGTCTCGCGGTACGCGACCTGCGGGCGGCCGTCGTTCGCGGCGACGTTGAACTCGCGCTTCAGGCGGTCGACGATGATCTCGAGGTGCAGCGCGCCCATCCCGGCGATGAGCGTCTGCCCCGTCTCCTCGTCCGTGCGAACGCGGAACGTCGGGTCCTCCTCCGTGAGGCGCTGCAGCCCCATGCCGAGCTTGTCCTGGTCGGCCTTCGACTTCGGTTCGACGGCGACCGAGATCACCGGGTCGGGGAATGTCATCGACTCGAGGCGAATCGGCGCGGTGTCCGTGGCGAGCGTGTCGCCCGTGGTCGTCGCCTTGAGGCCGACGCCTGCGGCGATCTCGCCGGCGCCGATCGACTCGCGCTCTTCGCGATGATTCGCGTGCATCTGGAGGATGCGGCCGATGCGCTCGGTCTTGCCGGTGTTCGTGTTGAGCACCCGGTCGCCGGCCTTGATCTGGCCGGAGTAGACGCGGAAGTACGTCAGCTTGCCGACGTACGGGTCGGACATGACCTTGAAGGCCAGCGCCGAGAACGGCTCGTCCATCGCGGCGTGGCGCGAGAGCTCGTTCTCCGTTCGTGGGTCGATGCCGTGCACCGGCGGCACGTCGAGCGGGCTCGGCAGATAGTCGATGACACCGTCGAGCAGCGGCTGGACGCCCTTGTTCTTGAACGCGGAGCCGAGCAGGACCGGCGTGATCTTGTTCTGTACCGTGCCCGTGCGGAGCGCGCGCCGGATCATCTCCGGCGTCACGGACTCCTCGTCGAGCAGGTACGTCTCGGTCAGCTCGTCGTCGAACTCGGCGATCGCGTCGATGAGCTGGTGGTGGTACTCGCTCGCCTGCTCCGTGAGCTCGGCGGGGACCTCACCGGTCTCCAGCTTCGTGCCGAGGTCGTCGACCCACGTGATCGCGCGCATCTCGACGAGGTCGACGACGCCGCGATGATGCTCCTCCTGCCCGACCGGAAGCTGCACCGGGACCGGGTGAGCGCCGAGGCGGTCGACCATCGACTGCACGGACGCGAAGAAGTCCGCACCCGTGCGATCCATCTTGTTGATGAAGGCGATGCGCGGAACGCCGTAGCGCTCGGCCTGGCGCCAGACTGTCTCGGACTGCGGCTGCACGCCGGCGACCGCGTCGAACACGGCGATCGCGCCGTCGAGGACGCGGAGGCTTCGCTCCACCTCGACCGTGAAGTCCACGTGCCCGGGCGTATCGATGATGTTGACGCGAAAGTCGCGCCAAAACGCCGTCGTCGCCGCCGACGTGATCGTGATCCCGCGCTCCTGCTCCTGCGCCATCCAGTCCATCGTGGCGGCGCCTTCGTGGACCTCGCCCATCTTGTGGGTGCGCCCCGTGTAGTAGAGGATCCGCTCGGTCGTCGTCGTCTTGCCGGCGTCGATGTGCGCCATGATCCCGATGTTGCGGACGCGCTCGAGCGCGACCTGGCTCTTGGTGTCGACGGCCACCTCGGTTACCACCTGTAGTGCGCGAAGGCCTTGTTCGCCTGCGCCATCCGGTAGACGTCGTCCTTGCGCTTGAACGCGCCGCCCTGCTGATTGAGCGCGTCGAGGATCTCGTTCGAGAGCTTGTCGACCATGCCCTTCTCGCGGCGCTGGCGCGCGTAGTCCACGAGCCAGCGGAGCACCGGCGTCACCGTCTTGACCGCCTGCTCCAGGACCTCGACGGGCGGCTTCCCCGTCTTCTCGCTGATCCGCTCGAGCGCGCTGTAGACGATCGCCTCGGCGGTCGACTTCTTCCCGTTGCTCATCACCTTGTTGATCACCTGCGTGACCAGCGGCGAGCTGTAGACAGGGTCGGGCTCTACCGGCCGAACCTGGATTTCTGCTCGGCGAGGCATCAGGAGCTCTTCTTGGCTCCGTAGCGGGACCGCGCCTGCTTGCGATCTGCGACACCGGACGTATCGAGGGCAGCGCGGATGATCTTGTAACGGAAGCCTGGCAGGTCGGCCGTGCGGCCGCCGCGGATGAGGACGACGGAGTGCTCCTGGAGATTGTGTCCCTCGCCGGGGATGTAGGCGCCGACTTCCTGACCGTTCGTCAGGCGGACGCGCGCGACCTTCCGCAGCGCGGAGTTCGGCTTACGCGGCGTGTTGGTGTACACGCGCGTGCAGACCCCCCGCTTCTGCGGCGCGCCTTCGAGCGCAGGGCTCTTGGTCTTGCTCTTGAGCGTCTTGCGGCCCTTGCGAACGAGTTGATTGACCGTGGGCATGAACCTCCGAAAAGTCCCTTTTCACACAACAACGGTCGGCGGGGCCCGCTGGCCCTGCCAACCGGACGACGGATGGTACCGAAACTCGAAGACCCTCGCAAACGCGGAAACCCGCATGAAAAGCGCATCTGCGGCGCAGCTTTGCGCGTTTCCTCACAAGTGGAGAGACGGCGGTTTTCCGACTTGCAAATCGTGGAGAGGCGGGCCGAAGGCGCCTACAGTGAGATTCCGGGGAGGTTTGCGGACCCGTTGAGGCGATGACGAACATCCTGATCGGCATCTGTGCCGGGCTGGGAGCTCTCGTGCTCCTCCTGATCGGGCTGCTCGTCGCGCGCCGCAGGAAGAGCTCGTCGGCCGACGAGCGCTTCGGCGAGGTGGTCGAAAGCCTGAACGCGCGGATGGACGAGCTCGCCCGCGAGCTTCAGGGCGCCCTCGAGCGTGCGGAGGAGGAAAGCCGACGCGGTCGCCTCTTCAGCCAACTGACGGGCTCGATCGACCTGGACGAGGTGCTCTCGCGGACGCTCGAAGCGGCGGGCGGCCTCGACGGCGCGGACGCCGCGCTCGTCCTGCTCCCGGACCCCGAGGACGGCAAGCCGCTCGTCGCGACGCTGGGCCTCTCGGTCGAGGAGGCCGAACGCCACGCGATCACGGGCCCGCCCGACGGCCGGCTGGCGCGCTCGATCACGATGTCCTACACGTACCCGCACGTCGACCGTGAGGGCGGGCCCGAGAACGCCGCCATCCACGCGGGCCTCGCCGTGCCGATGGCCGGGGACGGTGCCTCGATCGGATACTTGACGATCTTCACGCGCGAGAAAGGGCGGACGTTCGGCGAGGACGACGTCCTGGAGCTCGAGACGCTCGCAACACACGCCGGCCCCGCGATCGAGAACGCGCGCCGCTTCCGGGAGGCGCGGCAGCTCGCCGACCTCGACGCGCTCACCGGGCTCCACAACCGCCGCTTCTTCCACGAGACGCTCGCGCGCGAGGTCGCGCGCGCACACCGCTACGACCGCAGGCTCGCGCTCGTCCTCTTCGACCTCGACGACTTCAAGGAGATCAACGACAAGATCGGCCACCTCGCCGGAGACTCCGTGCTCGCGGAGGCCGCGGTGCGCATGCGCAGCGTCGTCCGCTCGGCGGACATCGCATGCCGGGTCGGCGGCGACGAGTTCGCCGTCGTGCTGCCGGAGTCGGCGCTCGACGACGCCGACCAGCTGTACCGGCGGATCCAGAACGCCGTGTCGGCGCGCCCGATCGGACAGGTCGGGAAGATCTTCCTGTCCGCCGGCGTCGCGGAGCTTCGGCCCGAGGACGACGCGGTGACGTTCTTCGAGCGCGCAGATCACGCGCTCTATCGGGCGAAAGACGCCGGCAAGGGCCGCGTCGTGGCAGCGAACACGTAGCGCTGAGCAGCGAAGGTTCAGAGCTCAGGTCCGAACCTTCCTAGGGTGTGCGCATGGACGTGAGACCGACGCTCCTGCTGAGCATCGACTTCGAGGACTGGCACCAGCTCGTCCACCGACGGCTCGGACGCGTCGACTGGGACCGGCCGCACCCGGCCTTTCCACGACAGGTTCACGCGCTCCTCGACCTTCTCGACGAGCTCGACGCGACGGCGACCTTCTTCATGCTCGGGATGACCGTCGCGAACTACCCCGAACTCACATGCGAGATCGTGGCGCGCGGACACGAGCCGGCATCACACGGCTTCGCGCACGTCCGCGTGCACGCGCAGATGCGCGAGCAGTTCGAGTCCGACGTCCGCCGAAGCGTCGAGACGATCGAACAGGTGACGGGACGGCGGCCGATCGCCTACCGAGCACCCGCGTTCTCGATCACGCGCCGCACGCCGTGGGCCTACGAGATCCTCTCGCAGCTCGGGTTTCGCTGCGATTCGAGCCAGTACGACTCGCCGCGCATCCCGGAGCGCATCGGCGCCATTCCCGACGCGCCCTACCGACTCCGCCTTTCGTCGGGGCCGGAGCTCTGGGAGTTTCCCGTCGCGACGTGGGGACCGGTCCCGATCGGCGGCGGCAGCTACTGGCGCCTCCTGCCTGCGCCGCTCATCCGTCGAGGGCTCGACGACTTCCGCGTCCTGTACTTCCATCCGTACGAGTTCGCAGCGGAGCCGCTACGAGCGAACCTGCCGCCGTCGCCGACGCCGCGGCAACGCGCCACCGCCACGGGTCGAAGCCTGTGGCGTAACGCCGGCCGCGGGCTCGTGGCGAAGCGGCTGCGGCAAGTCGCGCGGCGGTATCGGCTCGTCTCGTACGATCAGGCGTATGACGACGTCGCCCGACGCTACGGGACGCGTACGCGAGCACTTTCGCAGGAAGGCGTTCTCGTTTGACCATCTCTACGACGAGGAGCACGCGCTGCAGCGGCTTCTTCGTCCCGGGCTGTTCAACCGGCGCGAGCTCGCGCTTTCCGTGGCGCTCGACCACGACCGGCCGAGCGTCCTCGACGTCGGCGGCGGCTCCGGCCGCATCGGCGAGCTGATCCTCGAGCAGGGCGCGTCCCGCTACGTCGACGTCGATCTGTCGGACACGATGCTCGACCTCGCGCGCGAGCGGCTCGCCCGCTTCGACGAGAAGGTCGAGCTCGTCCAGGGAGACTTCCTCACGACGCCGGTCGACGGCCCGTTCGACGTCGTGCTCGCGCTCGGTTACTTCGACTACATCGAGGACGCGGCGGCCCATCTCCGCCGGATGCGGGAGCTCTGCGGCGGATCGGCCGTTGCGAGCTTCCCCCGCTGGACCTGGACGAAGGGACCGATCCGCAAGCTTCGCTACGAGGTGATCAACAACTGCCCGATCTTCGACTACACCGAAGACGGGCTGCGCGCGTTGCTCGCCGATGCGGGTTTCGCCGGCGCGGAGCTGCACACGGGGAAGTCCGGCTTCCTGGCAGTCGCGCGCGCTACGACGTGAGCGCGAGGAACGGCAGGTAGTCCGTCAGGTCGGCGACACCCGGCGCCGGCAGCTCGTCGCGCCAGCAGACGACGTTGCTGAAGGACGCGGACTGCTTCGCCGCGATCCACGTCGGGTACTTCGCCTCGCGCTCCTGCAACGCGATCGCCGCGCGGATCGAAGGACGCGCACGCGAGAGCGACACCGTGCCGAGCTGTACAGGAGGCCCGAGCGGTCTCACGCGCACGGTCCCGGTCGGCGACCACACCGACGTCCACCTGTTCGCGGGCAACGCCATCAGCGGACCCGGCGCGTTCGATTCGACGGCGTAGCCGATCTTCCGGCCGCCCAGCCACGGCGCCCGCTTCGCCGCCTGCACCAGGCGTGCCTGCAGGTCGGAGTACGTCTGCTGGTACTCCGCGACGTCGTCCGCGCCCGGGGCGGGGACGCGGAACTTCGCCGCGAGCTGCGCGCGCCGCAACTCGTCCTCGATCACGCTCCGCGCGACGGCGAGCGACGAGTGCGCCTCCGCGATCGCAGCGAGATACGCGCGTCGCGAGTACCCGAACCGTGCCGCGATGATCGACCGCTCGGCCGCGAGGATCTCCGCGGACGTGACGCGCGTCATCCGCCGCTCGAGCATTCGGGCATACGCGTCCGTGAACGCGAGCTCCGGGTCGCCGGTCAGCGCCTTGATCGGGTTGATGGAGCTCCACGGCACCGAGCCGACGCCGTCGATGCGGCAGCGAATGTTTCCGGGAAGGCTCAGCTGTCCTTCTGTCAGCGACCGGTCGAATCCCTTGCCCGCCGCGCCCGGCCCGTTGCAGAGGCTGCGGTCGCGGGTCCACAGGTAGACGCAGGCCGCGCGCGGCTTGTCCGGGTCGACTTCCCCGGGAACCGCTTTGTACTCCGCCCAGCCCCACGACCAGATGCCGTTGAACTTCATCTCCTTCGCGACCTGCTTCGCCGCGAGCGCCTGCAGCTTCACGACCTCGAACCACGCACGCGCGGGCTCCAGGCCTTCGCGGCCACCCGTTCCCTTCGTCGTCTGGAAGCCGAGGAAGATCCCGATCTTCGAGGTCGGGATCCCGATCTGCGTGAAGTCGAGGATCGCGCGCCGGAAGGCGGTGCGAAGCGTGCGGCTGCCGAGCACGGGGCCCTGCTTGGAGATCAGCGGCGCGGGGAAGTAGACCTCGCGCACGATGCCCGCGACCTGCGCGACTGCGCGCCACCAGTCGCCCGCCTCGCCCGCGGTGTACGGCTTGCTGTTCACGAGCAGCCACGGCTGTCCGCCGAGGTCGTGAAGACGCGTGAGGAAGCGGAGGACGTTCGCGCGGTACTGCACGTTCGTCGGCGACCACGGTGACGCGAGGCTCGCCCCGTACAGCTCGTTCTCCGCGATCACGGAGTTCGAGCAGTGCGTCGAGTTCTCGACGTAGATGAAGAACCGGTCGGCGCGCGCGTCGATCGTTGCGGGATCGATCGGCGCGTTCGGGAGGCCGACTCGGCCTTTCAGGTGCGGGTCGAAGTAGACCGTCGTCCCCCCGTGCGCGCGGATCTGCGCGGGGAGTCCGATGTTCGGGACGGCGGCGATCGTGCCGGGCTTCGCGAACATGCGCCAGAAGGGGACGTTCCCGTCGGCGTAGTCGAACCAGTACGGCGCGTTGCCGGGCAGCGTGCAGGTGTGCAGGTCGGCCGGCGGCGTCGTCGGCACAGGATCGGCGCTCGCAAGCGTCGTGCCGACGAGGAGAGCGGCGGCGACCGCCAGCAGGACCCCGGCCAGTCTCACGGGGAAAACAGTAGCCCGGAGGCCGGGCGAACCCGGCCTCCGTTCACAGACTGTTTACGACTCGGAGTCGAGCGGAGAGTCGACCTCGGGGGTCTCCTCCGCCTCGCCGGCCTCGTGCGACGTGGGTGCGTCGGCCCCGGGCTCGCCGCCGAAGTCGATGTCGAGCGAGCCGATCCCGTTCCCGCCGTCGGAGTCGATCTCCTCCAGCGCGGCCAGGAGCTGCTCCTCGGTCGCGGGCCGCATGTACGCGGACACGGCGACCTTGTCGGACGGGCCGATATCGATCGTGCGGTAGCGCTTCAGCCCGGTGGCCGCCGGGATCAGCTTCCCGATGATCACGTTCTCCTTCAGCCCGAGCAGCCGGTCGACCTTGCCCTCGATCGACGCGTCGGTCAGCACCTTCGTCGTCTCCTGGAACGACGCGGCGGAGAGGAACGACTCGGTCGCGAGCGAGGCCTTCGTGATCCCGAGGATCACCGGCTCGAACGTGGCCTGCTCCTTCTTCTCCTTCTTGACGCGTGCGTTCTCACGTTCGAGGACGGTCCGGTCGACGAGCTGGCCCGGCAGGAGATCCGTTTCGCCCGCGTTCTCGACGCGCACCTTCTTCAGCATCTGACGGACGATGAGCTCGATGTGCTTGTCGTGGATCTCGACGCCCTGCGACTTGTAGACCTTCTGCACCTCGCCGACGAGGTACAGCTCCGTCGCGGTGTAGCCCTTGAGCCGCAGCAGGTCGGCCGGGTTCAGCGATCCCTCGTGCAGCGGATCGCCGGGCTGGACGACCTGGCCTTTCGTCACGAGCAGACGCGTGCGGCGCGGAAGCGCGATCGGCTTCAACTCGTCCTCGTCCGCCGCCTCGTCCGTGATGATCGTGACCTTCGGGCCACGGTCCGTCTGCTCGACGTCGACGCGGCCGGCTTCCTCTGCTAGCACCGCAGCGCCCTTCGGGTTCCGAGCTTCGAAGATCTCGGTCACGCGCGGGAGACCGTGCGTGATGTCCGCACCGGCGACACCGCCGGTGTGGAACGTCCGCATCGTCAGCTGCGTGCCCGGCTCGCCGATCGACTGCGCGGCGATGATGCCCACCGCATCGCCGATCTCGGCAGTCGTGCCCGTCGCGAGGAACGTGCCGTAGCACGTGCGGCACACGCCGAACTCGCTGCGGCACTTCAGCGTCGAGCGGACCGGGAGCCTCGCCTCGCGCGCGGCCTCGCCGAGGCCCTCGATGATCTCGAGAAGCGTCGGCAGGTTGAGCTCCTCGCCGCGCTCGGCGATCACCGTCTTGCCCGGCTTGCCGGACGCGAGCGGCTTGTGGACGTCGTCCGCGAGCACCCGGCCGAGGACGCTCTTGTTGATCCCCTCGGCGACGTAGATCGGGAGCTCGATGAACTCCTTCGTCTTGCAGTCCTCCTCGCGGATGATCACGTCCTGCGACACGTCGACGAGGCGCCGGGTCAGGTAGCCCGAGTCCGCCGTGCGCAGAGCCGTGTCCGCGAGACCCTTGCGGGCGCCGTGGGTCGAGATGAAGTACTCGAGCACCGAGAGGCCTTCCATGAAGTTGGCCTTGATCGGACGCTCGATGATCTCGCCCTTCGGATTCGCCATCAGACCGCGCATACCGGCGAGCTGGCGGATCTGCTTCGACGATCCACGCGCACCCGAGTTGGCCATCATGTAGATCGGGTTCAGCTCGAAGAACGTCCGTTCCATCGCGTCCGCGACGGTGTCGGTCGCCTCCGTCCAGATCTCGACGATCGCCTCGTGGCGCTCCTCGTCGGTGATCAGGCCGCGCTCGTACTGGCCCTCGACGCCGGCGACGCGGTTCTCGTACTCGGCGAGGATCTGCTCCTTGTCGGGCGGGATGACGATGTCGTTCTTCGAGATCGTCACGCCCGCCTGCGTCGCGTAGTGGAAGCCGAGCGTCTTGACCTTGTCGAGCACGTTCGCGATCGCGTGTGCGCCGTAGCGGTCGACCAGCTGGCCGATGAAGCTGTCGATCTCGCGCTTGGGCAGCGTGCGGTTGATGAAGTCGTGGTCGAGCCCCTCGTCCTCCCACACGACCTCCTCGAGCGCGCGCTCGACCTCCTGGTTGAAGATCACGCGGCCCGCCGTCGTGAGGAGCGTCTCGCCGGCGCGTCGGCGGTACTCGATCGGCTGCTGCAGCGTCACCTGCTTCGCGTCGAGCGCGAACTCCACTTCCTCTTCCGACTGGAAGCGCCTCGGCCTCGGATCGAGCTCCTCAGCCGTGACCTTCGACAGGTCCTGATCGCAGTACGTCAGGTAGTACGTCCCGAGCACCATGTCCTTCGTCGGCGTCGCGAGCGGGCGCCCCGACGCGGGCGAGAGGATGTTGTTCGACGACAGCATCAGCACGCGCGCCTCGGCCTGCGCCTCCGCAGAGAGCGGCAGGTGGACTGCCATCTGGTCGCCGTCGAAGTCCGCGTTGAACGCGTGGCAGACCAGCGGGTGGACCTGGATCGCCTTGCCCTCGACGAGCACCGGCTCGAAGGCCTGGATGCCGAGACGGTGGAGCGTCGGCGCACGGTTCAGCAGCACCGGATGCTCGGCGATCACCTCTTCGAGGACGTCCCAGACCTCCTCGGTCATCGAGTCGACGTACTTCTTCGCCGCCTTGATGTTCTGGACGGACTTCCGCTCGACGAGCCGGCTCATGATGAACGGCTTGAAGAGCTCGAGCGCCATCAGCTTCGGCAGCCCGCACTGGTGCAGCTTGAGACTCGGCCCGGAGACGATCACCGAACGCCCGGAGTAGTCCACGCGCTTGCCGAGCAGGTTCTGGCGGAACCGGCCCTGCTTGCCCTTGAGCATGTCGGACAGCGACTTGAGCGGACGGTTGCCCGGTCCGGTCACGGAGCGGCCGCGGCGGCCATTGTCGAACAGCGCGTCGACGGCCTCCTGCAGCATCCGCTTCTCGTTATTGACGATGATCTCGGGCGCGCCGAGGTCGAGCAGCCGCTTGAGGCGGTTGTTCCGGTTGATCACGCGCCGGTAGAGGTCGTTCAGGTCGCTGGTGGCGAAGCGGCCGCCGTCGAGCTGCACCATCGGCCGCAGCTCGGGCGGAATCACCGGGATCGCCTCGAGGATCATCCACTCAGGACGGTTCTCCGAGGTGATGAACGCGTTGACGACCTTCAGCCGCTTGATCGCGCGCTGCTGCTTCTGACCCTTGGACGTGCGGATCGTCTCGCGCAGCATCGCCACCTCGGCGACGAGGTCCAGA
>VAYM01000147.1 GCA_005884945.1 Actinomycetota bacterium
CACGGTCGGGCTCATCGTCGCCAACGCGATCGTCTGGTTCTGGGAGTTGAAGAACCCCGGCGTCGACTACCACGTCGCCAAAGACGGCTACTACCCGTGCACGTTTCAGGGGCCGTGCGAAGCGGTCCAGATCGGGGGCACCGTCTTCAGGCACCACCTCGCGTGGTGGGAAGGCGCGTTCACGTGCATGTTCATGCACGGGAGCTGGATCCACATCCTTGGCAACATGCTCTTCCTCTGGATCTTCGGGAACAACGTCGAAGACGCGCTCGGAAAGGTTCGCTTTCTGCTGTGGTACCTCGCTGCCGGACTGGCCGCGACGGCGCTACAGACGTTCGTCACCTTGCAATTCGGAACCGTTCGCGACGCGAGCATCCCGAACATCGGCGCGAGCGGCGCGATCGCCGGCGTGCTCGGCGCGTACATCCTGCTGCTGCCGCGCGCCCGGGTGCTGACCGTGATCTTCTTCGGCCTGATCTTCCTGCGGGAGATCCCCGCCGGTTGGTTCCTCGGGATCTGGATCGCCTTGCAGGCGTGGCAGGGAGGAATCGGGCTCACTCACCCCGACCAGACCGGCGGCGTGGCGGTCTTTGCTCACATCGGCGGCTTCGCGTTTGGCCTCTTGACCGTGTTCCTCGTGGCGAAGCGGCGGCCGCTCCAGCCGACGTATTGAAGGTGAGCACGTTCGACGCCGACGTTCGACGCGCCCTCGACTCGCTGCCGCCCGAGCTCGCGGCGAAGCTCGAGAACGTCGCGGTCGTCGTCGAGGACGAGAACGGCGAGGATCCCGACCTCTTCGGACTCTTCGAGCAGTCGGAGTACCTGCCGGCCAGGATCGTGGTTTATCGGCGCCCGCTGCAGGAAGAGTTCGGCCACGATGCCGGCGCGCTCGAGGAAGAGATCCGGACCACCGTCCTGCACGAGCTGGCCCACTACTTCGGGATCGAGGAGGATCGGCTGGACGAGCTCGGCTACGGCTGATGGAGACCGCGCTCCATGCGGTGGCGGTCGCGGCGGCGGTCGTCGGGGTCGTGGTGCTCGTCCTCTTCTTCCTCGGACCGCGGGAATGACCTGGCGCCGGACCGCGTTTTCACGACCATGACCGTGACCCAGATCCACGAAGAGATCGAGCAGACGAGCGAGCGCCGGACCAAGCTCTGGAACTCCCTTTCGCATGGGTACGACCCTCGCGTCGCCGCCGAGCTCAAGCGCTTGAGCGACCGGCTCGACCAGCTCTGGGACGAGGAGCGCACGTTGAAGGCAGCTCTTCGCTTTGGCGACCGCGACCAGATCGTCGCCAGAGCCCGGGTCGAGGAACGGCTCGAGCGCGCCGCCTAGATTCTCCCTCCGCGCCTACGGAGTCGGCCCCGGACGAGGGATGCACCAGTCCCCGTCCGGGGCCGACATCGTTGGCGGATGACGGGGCACAACGCCGAAGACATCGTCGGCCAGGTCGACTGGGAGGACTGGCCGGACTTCGAGCTCTTCGCCGGCGACGAGGACGAGGATTCGCCGTCGGCCGCCGAAGAGCCCGCCTAGGCCGCGGCTAGACTGACCCGCGCTCGGGGCGTTAGCTCAGCTGGGAGAGCGCCGGCTTTGCAAGCCGGAGGTCACCGGTTCGATCCCGGTACGCTCCACCTTCAAAAGCGCTGGCGATTGAGCCATTTCGTTTTCTCAACTGATAACGCGTCTAGGTCGCTGCAAGCGGAATTGCAAGCGGGCCGGCAGCGGCGAGCTCAAGCAGATCAGCGGACGACCTATCGCGGGCGAAGCAAACCGCTCCAACGAGCACCCACCAGCCACCGCAATCAGTCGCGCTTCCAACCGCGATGCTCAAGCTCGGCGACCCCACGGCAACGCGGTCAAAGAGCTTCAACGCGCGCTCAGCTCACTCGGCTACGCGAGGCGCCGTGCGTTAAGGAGCCTTGACACAATCTCCGTTCCTCAGCGCCGTGTTTTCGGCCGCCGCCGCGACTGTTCCGGGGTCGCCCAGAGCGCGGTTAGAGCGCGGTTAGGGTCAGCGGCGACGCTGCCACTGGAACTTAGAGGGGGTGGAGGAGACGTGGGCAGGACGACCTCGGCGAGTCTTGGAGTGAACGACGATTGCAGCTCGACGGCCGGGTCGCTGGGTCGAAAACGGTTCCGACAAGACGGACGCAGGGGGCGCACCAGCGCCGTAGAGATTGTCGCGAGACGGCGTCTGCTGATTGCGGCGCCGACCGCAGCCTTCTGCTTGGCGTTTGCGTTGGGGTTGCTCGGGCAGGCGCAGGGTGGCGTGGGTGTCTGGGGCCCGGCGCACGGCCCCGAGGGCGGTGACATCACAGCGTTTGCTGTCGACCCGACGCAGCCGGCGACCCTCTACACGGGCACCCGGGAGGGCCTTGTTTTCAAGAGCGTGGACGCCGGTCGCAGTTGGCATGTGCTCGACTTGACAAGCAATGGCGTGGAGGCGCTCGCGGTCGACCCGCAGACGCCGGCGACCGTCTACGCGGGCACCGGCGTGGGCGCCTTCAAGAGCACGGACGGGGGCGGCAGCTGGCGTCCGGTGAACGCGGGTCTGGTGCGGCCCGAATCGGACTTGCCGTTCAGCGACGTAACGGTCTTCGCGATTGACCCGCAGAGCCCGGCCACTCTCTACGCGGCCGCCGGCACCATCTTCAAGAGCACGGACGGAGGTGAGAGCTGGTCGGCGATCGCGGGTGGTCTGATCGGGGTGCGGGCGCTCGCGATCGACCCTCGAACTCCGGCGATCCTCTATGCGGCAACCGATACGGGGATCTTCAGAAGCGCGGACGGCGGCGGCAGCTGGGTGCCCGCGAGCGCCGGCCTGCCCGCCTTCCCTGAGATGACGGCTGTGGCAATCGATCCGCAGAACCCGTCGACTCTGTATGCGGGCACCAACAACGAGGGTGACTCTACGATCACCGTGTTCAAGAGCACAGATCGCGGTGTCAGCTGGCGGGGCTTGAACAATGGTCTGGAATCCATCGACGTAGCAGCGCTCGAGATCGACCCGCAGAGGCCGGCGACGGTGTACGTAGGCAGCGAGCGCGGCGTGTTCGAGAGTGCCGACGGGGGTGCTCACTGGGCCGCGACCGGCCAGGTGAAAGGCGTGCAGACGCTCGCGATCGCCTCGCAAACGCCGGCGACCCTCTACGCGGGCACCGGCGTGGGCGTCTTCGAGCTCACAGACGGGGACCGGACCTGGCTGGCATCGAATACAGGCCTCGTGGCGAGTACGGTAGGGGCGCTCGCGGTCGACGCTCGAACGCCGGCGACCGTCTACGCGAGCAGTAGTGGCGGCGTCTTCAAGAGCGCGAACTCGGGTAGCAGTTGGCGCACCGTCAATGCAGGCCTACCGGTGAACTGGTTCATAGACGCGCTCGCAGTCAACCCGCGAACGCCGTCGATCCTGTACGCCGGCACGGGTCCCGGCGTCTTCAAGAGCACGAACGCCGGTCGCAACTGGCGAGCGATGAACACGGGGTTGCCGAAAAGGGATGAGGACGTAGCCGCGCTCGCGATCGACCCACGAAGGCCGGCGACCATCTACGCCGGCAGCTTCTCCGGCGCCGTCTTCAAGAGCACGAACGGGGGCCACCGCTGGCGAGCCACGGGCCTGCGTCTCAAGGGTATAAGCGTGCTCGCGGTCGATCCGCGAAACCCGGCGACTGTCTACGCAGGCAGTAACGGCTTCGAAGGCAGCGGCGAACCTGGCGACGGCGTCTTCAAGAGCACGAACGCAGGCCGTAACTGGCGAGCCGTGAACGCCGGCCTGGCCGGCAAATCAGTAGATGCGCTCGCAATCGACCCGCGAACGCCGACGACGCTCTATGCCGCCGGCAGCGGCACTGTCTTCAAGAGTACGAACGGGGGCGGCAAATGGCGAGCCGCGAACGCCGGACTCCCAACCGGGGACGAAGAAGTGGTAGACGCGCTCGCAATCGACCCAGCCCGGCCGTCGACGCTTTACGCAGCTACCTCTGGCGGCGTCTTCAGAAGCGGGGATGGGGCCGGAAGCTGGAGCCCCTTCAACCAAGGGCTAAGACCACGGGACGTCGCCGCAATCGCCTCGACCCGGAAGGTCCTCTACGCAGGCACGAGGGGCGGCGGCGTCTTCGATTACAGGTCTTCGGGCTAACGCCGACGATCGAGGATGCGGAACCCGCCTGTCCGGTCTCAGGGACCAGATGTGAGACGAGGCGCCGAGTAGGTTCGAATCCTGCCGCCGGTTTGAGCCCGTGACAGTCTCCGTGGCTCGCATCACGCGGGCGCCGCGTACGTCGCCGACGGACCATAGAACGTGTCGGGTAGCCGACGAGCCGATCGGTGCGAAATGGAGCTTCCTGCGACGGGGTCGCGCAACCACCCCTGCGGGCAGTTCGACTAGTAGCTGACGCCGGAGGACGTACGCGAAGCCGCTGCTGCAGTCCTCGAAGACGACACATACGCCGGCGACGCTAGGCGGATCGAAGCGGAGATCGCCGCATTGCCGGTCCGGAATACGGCGCAAGGCTGCTCGAAGAGCTCGCCACGTAACATCAGGAGATGCTGTCCGAGATCGCTGCGTTCAGCGTCGCCGCGCTCGTGATCACGCTGACGCCCGGCGCCGACATGGCGCTCGTGGCCCGCCGGGCGTTGGCGGACGGGTTCGGCACCGCGGCGCGCACGAGCTTCGGCATTTGCAGCGGCCTCATCGTCCATGCGACCGCATCCGCGGTCGGCGTGTCCGCGGTCCTCGCCAGGTCCGCCACAGCGTTCACCGTCCTCAAAGCGTGCGGCGCCGTCTATCTCGTCCTGCTCGGTCTCGCGAGCTTCCGGCGCGCGCGGAAGATCCACCGTGAGCCCGAAGAGGTGCGCGCGCTGCCGCCGGCTCGGCGTGTCTACGTGCAAGGGCTGCTCAACAACGTGCTCAACCCGAAGCCGGCGATCTTCTACCTCGCGTTCCTGCCGCAGTTCATCGGCCCGGGCGACCCGGTCGTGCTGATGGCCGCGATCCTCGTGTCGATCCACATCGCGATGGGCGTCGTGTGGCTCCTCACCTGGGCGTGGCTGGTCGCGCGGGCGCGAGCGCAGTTCTTGCGACCGCGATGGCGCGCGACGCTCGAGCGCGTCACCGGCTCAGTCCTCGTCGGCCTCGGCGTGCGGCTCGCGGCCGCGACTCGCTGACGATCACCACATCCAATCCCACCGACGTCGGGTGGGTGCTCGAGCAGCTCTGGGCCCCGATCGTTGCGGTGACCGCCGCCCACCACGGGCGCGAGAACGGCCTGATCTCCTCGACCGCCGTCACCGCGAGCCTGCTGCCGGAGTCACACGAGCTCGTACGTGCGCCGGGCGTGCTCGCGCCCCAGTTCCTCCCGGACGACGGCGAGGCACGACGCCGCGGAGGCGGCGATCTTCGTGGCCGACATCATCCGCGGCGCACGCCTTCGCGACGCGCCTGTCCTCACGATCGAAGGGGCCCGCGAGCGGCTTCCGCGCGTATGGGCCGAGGATTGGGAAGGCCGGCTCGAGGCGGAGCTCGCCGCCGCACGACGGCAGCGCTAGATTCCCTGCAAATGGAGCCGAACGAGGACACTTGGGAGCGCGACGACTGGGACCTCACAGGCGCCGCCGACCTCGAACGCGACGAGGTACTTCGGCTCGCGCGTCACCTCGCCGAGCAGCGCGAGCGGCTTCGCGACGAGGAGCTCGCCGAGTTCGCCGACCTGAAGCGCGAGCTGCGCGAGCGTGCGATCGAGATCTCCGCGCGCGAGCTCGAGATCGAACACGCGCGAGTCGACATCGAACGGCGCGAGGCGGAGCTTCGCAGCGAGCGGAGACACGGCCTTCGCCTCCGCCGCGAGCGCGCCGTCCCTGAGGCCGACGCCGACCAGGCGTATGCGGAAGAGCTGCTGGCGCGGCGTGAGGTGGACGTCGAGGCCAGGACAGCAGCGCTCACCGCGCGCGAGGCGGAGCTCCGCGAGCTCGACGGCGTCCTCGCTCGGCGAACGAGCGATCTGGAGGAGCGCGAACAGGCTCTCGAGGCGGACCGGGCTCGACTCGACGCCGAGGCGCGAGCGCTCGCGGGCTCGCAGCAGTCGACCGTGCGGGAGCGGGCGGAGCTCGAAGCGCTGCGCGGTGACGTCGCCGCTGAGCGTGCGCGGCTCGACGAGCAGCGGATCAAGCTCGCCAAACGGGACGCCGAGCTGGCGAAGCGTGCACAGGAGCTCGGCGAGCGCGAGCACTCTCTCGTCGCCCAGTCGACCGCGGCGAAGACGGAGGCGGAGCGCCGCGACGAGCAGCGAAACGACGAGCTGATCCAGCTCGGCACGAGTCTTCGCGCGCTCGAGGCCGAGCTTGCGGTCGAGCGAGCGCGCCTCGAGGCGCGCGCGCTCGAGCTGGACGAACGCGAACGCGCCCAGGAGGAGCACGCAGCCGCACAGGAGCTGGAGACCGAGCGCGAGTCGGACCTCGCGAAACGCGAGACGGCGCTGCGTGCACGCGAATCACAACTGGCCGCGCGCGAGGCCGACCTGCTCCGAATGCAGGGTGCGCTCGCCGCGCGCGAAGAGGAGCTGCGCCGGCGCGAGCGCGGGCTCGAAAACGCCGAACGACTTCGCGAGCGCGCGGCGGTCGCGGCCGTTCCGCTCGACCCGTACATCAGCTTCAGCGAGGGCCTTGACGCGTTTACGGCGCGCCGGTCGACCTAGTGCTCGAGCGCGTGACCTAGTTCCGCGATCACGCGCTTCGCGACCGCGACGACACGCGGATCGAACTGCGTCCCCGCGCCTTCCTCGAGCCGGCGGAGCGCCTCGTCCGCCGGCAGGCGCTTTCTGTACGGCCTGTCGGTGATCATCGCGTGGTACGCGTCGCAGACGAAGATGATGCGCGACTCCAGCGGGATCTCCTCGCCACCGACCCGGTCGGGGTAGCCCGCGCCGTCGTAACGCTCGTGGCAGTGACGCACGATCGGCCGAACGTCCTGCAACCGGTCGATCGGAGCAATGATTCGCTCGCCGAGCTCAGGATGCCTCTCGATCAGGCGGCGTTCGCTCTCCGTGAGCGGGCCGGGCTTGCAGAGCACCGCCTCCGGAATGCCGATCTTCCCGATGTCGTGGAAGAGCGCACCGAGCTCGAGCCGCTTCAGCTGCCGGCCGTCGAGCCCCAGGCCCTTTCCGACCTTCAGCGCAAAGTCCGTGATCCAGCGCGCGTGCGACGACGTGTACTCGTCGTTTGCCTCGAGCGCGTTCGCAAGTGCCTCGACGGTCTCGAGAAACGTCGTCTCCAGCGACTGGAAGCTCGCCGCGTTCGTCAACGCCAGCTTCGCCTGGTGGGCGACGCCGGCGAGCAGGTGCAGCTGACGCTCCGAGAATCCGGTGTCGTCCGGTGTCGCAACCGCGATGCAGCCGGCGCGTCCGCCGTCGAGTGCCAGCGGTGCGATCGCGAACGCGTTGCCGAGACCGACCTCGGCGACGGCGTCCATTTCCACGTGCTCCTCCGGAACGACGACGAACGGTTCCCTGTCGCCGAGGAACGACTGAGCGTCGTCGTGACGGAACCGCACGCGTGCCAGACGCTCGTGCTCGAGCTCGGAGTACCCGTAGGTCGCATGCGCAACGAGATCGTCCCCCGACGCACGCTGCAACCAGACGGACGCGCACGATGCACCGAGGGTGCGTGCCGAGAGCTCGACGATCCGGTCGACCACTTCGTCCATTCCCGCGGCCGTCGCGAGCTCGCGGCTGAATTCGAGCAGCGCCGTCGCCCGATCCGCTTCGCGACGAGCCGACTCGTACAGCGACGCGTTCTCGAGCGCGACCGCGGCGTGGCCGGCGAGCACCTCCAGCAGACGCACGTCGTCCTCGTCGAACTGGTCGAGCCCGAGCTTCGAGATCACGGTGACGCCGATGACGCGCGTGCCGAACCGCAGCGGGACGTAGATCTGCGACTCGTCGATCCGGTCGGTGCCCTCGACCTGGCGCGAGAGCGGGAAGTTCGCGGCATCGCCGATCAGGAGCGACTCGCCCGTCGCGGCGACGTGCCCGGTGATTCCCTCGCCGAGCTTGCAGGCGAGCACCTCCATCGAGGTCTGCGCGCCGGCGAAGGCGCCCACGAATGCGATCGGCCTGACGTCCTCCCCCTCGACGACGAAGACGCGGCAGTTGTGGTAGTCGATCAGCGAACGGAGCTCCGTCGCGATCACGTTGCCGATCTCGCGCACGTCGTTCAGGCGGTTCAGCTTCCCGCCGAGGCTCTGCAGCATCTTCATGTGCGCGATCGAGCGCACGTCGCGGATCGTCGTCTCGGCCGGCGCGTCCGGACGCTCGAGCGAGCTCTCGTCGTAGAGGACGATCTGGTTCTTGCCGCGCGCCTTCGCCGTCATCATCGCCGCCTCGGCGCACGCGATGAGCTCGCGCGGGTTCATCGCATGCTCAGGCCCGCGCGCGAGGCCCACGGAGATCGTGATCCGGCCCGCGGGGTCGAACTCGGCGCTCGCGACGTGCTGGACGAGCCGCCGGGCGAGCCGTTCGGCGTGCTTCGCGTCCCGCGAGGTCATCACGATCGCGAACTCCTCGCCGCCGAGCCGGCAGACGATGTCCGTGGACCGGACCGTCGAGCGCAGAGCCTCGGCGAGGCTGCGGAGAATCTCGTCGCCGGAGCCGTGTCCGTAGACGTCGTTCACGCGCTTGAAGTCGTCGATGTCGAGCATGAGGACGGACACCGAGTCGTGCGAGCGACTCGCGTTCGTCAAGGCGGCCCTGAGCCGCTCGTGGAACGTGCGGTGGTTGTAGAGGCCGGTGAGCGGGTCGGTCTGCGCCTGGTGCTCGAGCCGAGCGCGGATCTGCGCGTTGTCCAGCGCGAGCGCCGCTGCGTCGCCGAAGCGTTGGGCGAGCTCGAACTCGTCGTCGCTGAAGCTCGCGTGCTCGCCGAGCCGGTAGATGTTGAGCGCGCCCTTGATCGAGTCGCGCGCGATCAGCGGGATCGTGATCAGCGCTTCCGGCTCGTCCGCGGGCGTCCCTGCAACCGTCGACACGCGTGGATCGAGGTGCGCCTGGTTGACGCGGACCGGCTCGCGATGCTCGACGCCCCACCCGGTGAGGCCGACGCCGAACGGGCAGCGGTCGGCGAGGATCTTGTCGGCCCACTTGTCTCGCGCCCAGACGGGAACGAGCATGCGCCGCGCCTCGTCCGCCTCGTAGATCGTCAGCGAATCGTGCGGGACGAGATCCGCGAGGGCGTCGGCGATGCGGTCGAGCAGTGCGTCGAGGCTCTGCTCGGCGAGGACGTCGTGGAAGACGTCCGCCAGCCGGCGGTACGACTCGACGCGCGCCTGCTCAGGCGCGGCGAGCGGCTCGGCAGCCTTGCCGACGAGACGCAGAGGTAGAGCGTGATCGCTCATGGTGACACCGGTTCGCGCCGCAGATGACTCCCCTTCGGAGACGGGCCGCTTACAGCATCCACGTCGGGTTCGGGTCTCGAATCCCCCGGTCGAGGGAATAGACAGACCGTGGCCCGCGCGGCGACAACAGCCTCTGCGGCGGACTTCGTCCCTGCACGGCTGAGCCTGTCTGCGTTGCGGGAGGCCGCAGCTGGGTGCCGCGGCTGTCACCTCTGGGAGATCGGGACGCAGACGGTGTTCGGGGAGGGCGGCGCGGAGGCCGAGGCGATGTTCGTCGGGGAGCAGCCCGGCGATCAGGAGGACAAAGCGGCGCGGCCGTTCGTCGGCCCGGCCGGGCGGGTCTTCGACGAGGCGCTCGACGCCGCCGGGATCGACCGGTCGACGACCTACGTCACGAATGCCGTCAAGCACTTCAAATGGCAGGCGCGCGGGAAGCGGCGGATCCACCAGAAGCCGAACTGGGCCGAGATGACGGCGTGCCGGCCGTGGCTCGAGGCGGAGCTCGCCGTCGTCAAGCCTCGCGTGCTCGTCCTCCTCGGCGCGACCGCGGCTCAGAGTCTGCTCGGGCGTCAGTTCCGCGTCACGCAGCACCGAGGCGAGCTGCTCGACTCGGGGCTCGCCGAGTTCGTGACCGCGACGGTGCACCCGTCGTCGATCCTGCGAGGGGAGCCGGAGGAGCGCGACGCTGCGTTCGCCGCGTTCGTCGCGGACCTCACGGTCGTCGGGGATGCGCTAAAGCGCTAGCGCGATTCGGTTTCGGCCTCGGCTTCGGCCTGCTCCTGCACGGCGGACTCCCGCGTGCGCGCCAGCAGGTCGTCGTCGACCGAGCCCAGGTCTTCCGGATCGTTGTCGGTACCGGTCCAGGACGGCTGAGGCTCCGCTTCCTCACCCATCACACGCCGCCAGCCGTATGCAATGGCCGTTCCCAAACCGAACCCCAGGAGCAGTCGCTTCATGGCGGCGAGCCTAACCGAGATCTACGCCGTCCGCCCTGCCCCGATCAGTCGCCCCAGTCGAAGTCCCTCGACTTGGTCCAGAGATTGCCTTCGACCTCGGGCTCGGTGTGCTCTTCGGTTTCCTCCCCCGGCCAGGCGAGCACCGTCGGCTCGGAGACGACCACCGGCTGTTCGCCGTCCATCGTCTCCTCGAGACGCGCCTGCTCCTCGGTCTTGAAGAGCGGATGGTTGTCGAACGGGTCCTCGGCCTTGTAGTTCCGAAGCGGCATCGACTCGTCGAGCCTCGAATTCCGCTCCTTCAGCGCGAGGTGGTCCTGGATCACCTGTGCGAACAACGATTCCGTCTCAACCGGCATACGGCCTCCTGGAGTGGATGGGGCGGCAGACGCGGGATTTTAGCCCCTCGGAGCGGCTTATCCACAGGAAGCGTAGAAAACGTTACGGACGGGCGACGGTCTCGTGCGCGGCCGCGACACGGTTCTTGCCGCCCCGCTTCGCCTGGTAGAGCGCCCCATCCGCCGCAGCGAGCAGCTCCTCGGCCGTCGCCGCGTCCGGGAACACGGCGACGCCGAAGCTGGCCGTGACGCGAATTGGCTCTCCCTCGGCCGTGAGGACCACGCGATCCGCCCGCCCTGCTCGGATCCGCTCCGCAACGCGAGCCGCACCTGAGAGATCCGTCCCCGGAAGGATCAGGACGAATTCCTCGCCGCCCCAGCGCCCCGCGAGGTCGACGTCGCGGATCCCCGCCTCGAGCGTCTGGGCAAACTCGCGGAGGACCACGTCGCCCGTTCCGTGGCCGAAGCGGTCGTTCACGTCCTTGAAGTTGTCGAGATCGGCGAGCACGAGCGCGAGCGGCCCGCCGAAGCGCTCGACGCGCGCGAGCTCGGTTGCGAGCTGATCCTCACAGTGGCGCCTGTTCGCGAGACCCGTCAGCCCGTCGACCCGCGCCTGGCGCTCGACGATCCGATGCAGGCGCGCGTTCTCGAGCGCGACGACGGCCTGCGCGGCCAAGGACGCGGCCGTCATCCGGTCGTCCTCTTCGAAGCCGTCGCCGAACAGCATCAGCGACCCGAAGCTGATCCGGCCCGCATGCAACGGCACCTCGATCCGCTCTGAGCCCTCCTGGGAGCCGATGCGGACGAGGTCGCCGGCTTCGCCCATCAGCGCGCCGCCCGTCGCGTGCGTCGCCTCGACTGCGGTCTCGACGATCATCCGCCGGAGCTGGTCGACGTCGTGCGTGGCGCCGAGAACGTCGCTGAAGCGCCCGATCGCGCTGCGCAGTCTGGCGCGCTCTTCCTCCAGCTCGTCCAGCCGCGTCTGCAGTTGGCCGGCCATCTCGTTGAACGTGCTGCCGAGCAGCGCGAGCTCGTCACGACCCGGCACCTCGACGCGTTGCGCCAGGTCACCGCGAGCGATCGCGCGGGCCGCGTCGACCAGGCGCCGAATCGTGCCGACGATCGAGCGGCCTTCGAAGTACGCGAGAGTGGCGACGAGCAGGAGCGAGCCGAACAGACCGAGCAGGAGCTTCCGTTCGGACGCCCAGTTCGCAGCGTCGATCCTCGCCTGGGGACTCAGAACGCCGAGCGTCGTCGTGCGCTGCTCGTCGAGCGTCCCAGCCACGAGCAGGCGGTAACGCGTCCTGCCGATCTTCGTCGTGCGCGGGCTGCCCGGCGAGACGCGGATGGGCGCTCGTCGCGGGAGCCCCGCCGCAACGGCGCCGCCCCGGATCAGGATGACGCGGTCGTCGGCCTCGAGACCGGACCGAGACTGAAGGCGACGGACCAGGTTCGCGTCGAGTGGCACCCAAGCGATCACCGAGCCGCGTACGCCATGAGGGCCGACGACCGAGACGCGGCGCAGGGCGGCTCCCGGAAGGGGGTTGCCGACGCGAAATCCGCCGGCGACCACGGTCAGATTCGGCCTGCGGGCGAGCATCAGCCCAATCGCGCGCCGATCCCCCGACACGAGCGCGCGCTCGAAGACGGGGAGCCGGGCAAGGGTCTCGGCCGAAGCGTCCGCGGCGGCCAACTCCTCCTGGTAGGCGGCCACCGTGGCGCGCAGGCCGGCCTGGAGACGGGCGTCGACGCGCCCGGTCTCGGCTCTCGCGGCGACCGTTGAAAAACCCCAGAACGCGGCGGTGAGCGGGAGGAGGGAGAGCAGCACGAAGTAGGCGACCAGCTTGACCTTGAAACTGCGCATCAGACCTCCTTCAGCTCCGCGCCCTCGCTGCCGATACATCCCTCGAAAGGGTTGTCGGCTACTGAGGGGAGAAACATGAGGGTCTGCGCACGCGTCCTAGCCGCGGCGCTGATGACGGGAGCTATCACCGCTGGCCTTACCCTGCCGTCTCTGACGAGCGAACCGGGTGGCGTGCCACGTGCGGTGCCGGCCCCGCCGTTGTCGCACGGCCGGACGCTTCATTTACCGGCGCTGTCCAAGCCGGTGCCTAGATCCCCGGCCCCCCGCAACGTCTCGGTGCACGCGCAGCCGAAGCGGCTCGCGGTGACACACAGCGCCTCGCGTCCGTCCACCGTCGTCTTGCGGCCACAGCTCGCGTCTGCGCACACGCCGGTCGCTCCGAAGCCTGCCCCGAAACCGGTGCCGAGTCCGAGGCCGGTGCCGACGCCGACGCCGACCACGCCCGCGCCGGCACCCGCTCCGGCGGCAGTGCCCGCAGAGCGCGAGCTCGCATCGGACGCCGCGCCACCGCCGGCAGCACCCGCGCCGGCGCAAACGTCAGACCAGTCGTGCGGCGGCGAGTCCGATGACGACGGCCACGGACACGGACACGCCAACGGCCACGACAAAGGGGACAACGAGAACGCGTCCGACGAGGCCGAAGGTCACGGAAACGGAACCGGGAACGAGAACGGAAAGGCCAACGGACACGACAAGTAAGCGCTGTGCGAGGATAGGCCGGTGCCGCGGATCCGCAGTCTCGGACGTCGCGCAGGCCCGCTCGGGGTCGCGCTCACCGCGTGGGACTTGTGGCGCCGCCTACCGCCGAAGCAGCGGAAACAGCTGGTCAACCTCGCACGGAAGCACGGGCCGACGGTGGCTGCGCGGGTCATGAAGGCCCGCGCGAACTACCGCAACCGGCGTCCGAATCGCTAGCGACTCGGGCCGAAAGCTTCGCGGACGATTCGGTCCTGCTCGACCAGGTGCGCGGTCGGGTACCCCTCGCTCGGGCTTGCCCGCCAAGGTCGGCCCACGAAGCGCAGTGGCTTCCCGGGCGCCTCGAGCCGATGGCGAATCGTCCGCCAGGCGCCCATGTTCTGCGGCTCCTCCTGAACCCAGACGACCTCCTGCAGAGCCGGATACGAGCCGACCAGCCGAGCGTACGCCTCGACCGGGAACGGGTACAGCTGTTCGAGCCGCGCGACGGCGACGTGTCCAGCGCCGGCGCGCTGCTCGTGGCCGACGACGTCGTAGTAGACCTTGCCGGAGCACACGACCAGACGGATCACCTCGTCGCGGGCCGCGTTCGGATCGTCGAGCACCGGCGCAAAGTGGCCCTCGGAGAGGTCGGCGAGCCTCGACGAGGCCTGCTTGAGACGCAGCAGGCCCTTTGGCGTCATCACGACGAGCGGCCGACCGACCGGATCGAGCGCCTGGTGCCGGACGAGGTGGAAGTACTGCGCGGAGGTGGAGGGATTCGCGACGCGGATGTTCTCCTGCGCAGCGAGCTGGAGGAAGCGCTCCAGCCGCGCGCTCGAATGCTCGGGGCCGTTTCCCTCGTAGCCGTGCGGCAGCAACAGCGTCAGACGCGTCGTCTCGCGCCATTTGGCCATCCCCGCCACGATGAACTGGTCGATGACGATCTGCGCGCCGTTGACGAAGTCGCCGAACTGCGCTTCCCAGAGCACGAGCGCTTCGGGGGCGGCCACCGAGTAGCCGTACTCGAACCCGAGGCACGCGTATTCCGAGAGCGGCGAGTTGTAGATCTCCATCGAGGACGCCGCGTCTGTCAGGTGCTGCAACGGCGCGTACGTCTCGCCCGTGTTCACGTCGTGCAGGACCGCGTGGCGGTGCGAGAAAGTGCCGCGCTCCGTGTCCTGGCCCGTGAGGCGGATGGGGATACCCTCGACGAGCAGAGAGGCGAACGCGAGCGATTCCGCCTGGCCCCAGTCGATGCCCCCTTCCTCGAGCGTCGTGCGCCGGCGCTCGAGCTGGCCGGCGAGCTTCGGGTGGACGTCGAAGCCCTCCGGTACGCGGAGGAGCTCTTCGTTCAGTCACGCCGCGCACCGAAGGTCGCCTTCAGTGCCTCGTGCGCGGCGCGGAGCTCCGAGGTCACCTGCTGAACGAGGGCGTCCGCCGCATCCTCGGTGACGACGCCGTCGGCGACGAGCCGCTCCGCGAAGAGCTCCCGCGCTGTCTCGTGCTGCGCAATCTGCGACGCCATCAACGGCTGCGTGTACGCCGCTTCGTCCTGCTCGTTGTGCCCGTGCCGGCGGTAGCCGACGACGTCGACGACGACGTCGCTCTCGAATCTGCGCCGGAACGCGAGCGCGAGGCGAACGGCGGAGATCGCGGCCTCCGGGTCGTCGGCGTTCACATGGATGATCGGGATGTCGAAGCCCTTCGCCAGGTCGCTCGAGTACCGCGTCGAGCGTCCCTCCATCGGATCCGTCGTGAAGCCGACCTGGTTGTTTGCGATCAGGTGGAGCGTGCCGCCGACGGAGTAGCCGTCCAGCGCCGCGAGGTTGAGGGTCTCGGCGACGCCGCCCTGGCCGGGGAACGACGCATCGCCGTGGATCAGGACGGCCAGCGCGACGGATGGGTCGTGCAGGCCCATCCGCGGCGAACGGTCAGTCTGCTCGGCGCGCGCGCGGCCCTCGACGACCGGATCGACGGCCTCGAGGTGGCTTGGGTTCGCGGCGAGCGTGACCGTCACATCCCCGGACGGCGTGGAGCGGGATCCCCGCGCGCCGAGGTGGTACTTGACGTCACCGGTGCCGCCTTCCTGAGTCGCGACGACGGCATCGATCGTGCGCTCGCCCTCGAACTCGCGGAGGATCGAGTCGTAGCCGAGCCCGAGCGTGTGCGCGAGCACGTTCAGCCGGCCGCGATGCGCCATCCCGATCACGACTTCGTGCGCTCCCGACTCCGCCGCGAGCTCGAGCGTCTCGTCGAGCATCGCCACGAGCACGTCAAGCCCTTCGATCGAGAACTGTTTCTGCCCGAGGAACGCGCGACGAAGGTAATGCTCGAAGGCTTCGGCCCGGGACAGCTGGGCGAGCAGCGCCTTCTTCTCCTCGGCCGACAGCGGCTGCCGGTACTTCCCCGACTCGATCGCCTGGCGCAGCCACACGCGCTTCTCGTGCTCGGAGATGTGCTCGATCTCGTACGCGATCGTTCCGGTGTATGTCTCCTGCAACCGTGGCAGCGCTTCCGAGAGCGTCTCACCGGGCACGTACATGCGGAGGACCGACGCGGGGATCCTCGCCTGGAGCTCCGGTGTCAGCTTCGGGATCAGCCGCTCGGGCTCGAGTGCGGGGTCGCCCGGGGGCTCCGAGCCGAGCGGATCCAGGTGCGCCGCGAGATGCCCGTGCATCCGGTACGCCTTGACGAGAGCCATTGCGGCCGCGACGCCGCCGAGGAGCTCGTCGGAGACCGGCTCGGCCGCGGGCGACGGGATCGGCGGCGCGGGCGCGGCTGCAGGGCCGCCGTTGCCGTCCGCCTCGAGCGTCTGGAGCAGGCGCACGAGGCCCGGGTTCGCGGCGACGATCTCGCTGGCGCCGCTCTCAAACAGGTGCCGCCACTCCGACGGGACCGCGTCCGGGTTCTCGAGGTAGTCCTCCAGCAGGTCGCCTGCATAGCCGGCGTTGAGGCCGTCGACGTCCACTACGCCTGTTGTAGCAGGGCCTGCTACCAGAGCGGGTTGCTCGTTACCACGGCGACCGCCATCCCGACCGCAAAGCACAGCGCGCCGATGAAGACTGCCGCTATCCCAAGGCGTGCGCTTCGTCCCCCGATGCCGACCGAGATGAGCGAGAGGAGGATCGCGATCGGAACGAGGCGCAAAGGCCGGTACGCGACGCCGGCGAGACTCACGAAGATCCCTGCTGCGGCGAGGAACCCCGCGAGCGTCTGCGCGGCGCCCGACGGACCGGTCTTCGGAGCGTCAACCTCCACGGAGGCGGATTATCGTCGCGCGTACGCGGCCGCGACGCGGCTACTGCGCGCGTACCGCCGCGAGGGGCCGCTGTGAGGCCGCACCGGGCCGACCGGCCCATGCCGTCGCGGCCGATGAGGCGGGAACGGCGAGTGCGGGACGAGCACGCGGACGGGCTCTCCCTCTTCCGGCTTGGGTTCCGCCTTGATCGCCCACCAGACGACCCAGCAAAGGTACGCAATGGGGATCTTCAGGATGACCATCAGGAAGATCAGCTCCCACACGGTGTCGGGAGTGTACCGCCCGCTCTGGGCCCTAATCATCCGGCGACATTGGCCACGAGGCAGCCCTGAGAGAGGATGCGGCCGCGCGCGTCGAGCTGCGCGATCCGGAACGTCGCGCGGGCGTGCTCGTAGTCGACGCCTGCGATCGTCGCGATCCGGATCGGCAGCCCCGCAGCCGCGGGGTAGAGCTCGGTGGATCGGCGCTGCTCGACGGCGACCCAGCGAGCACCAGGCAGTGGATTGACGAACGCACTTGCGACGTGACGGCCGAGCCGGTCGCGGCACAGAAGCTCGAGCCGTGGATCCGTCACTCGCCGGTTCCTCAGCCGGCCCGCGCTCACGCCGCACCACTCACGCCGCTCGAGCGGCACGCCGGTTGCGTCGCAGGCGAAGACGTCAGGGCTCGCTCTCTGCGCGATCGTCAAGCTGCGTGTCGCACGTCCGCGTCGCTCCACGACGGTGACGACGCCATGCCGGAACGACGTCAGCGCGAGACAGCGCCCGACCGCCCCGCCGGCCGGAAGCTGGACGCGGCGTACGCGGACGCTGTCGACGAATTGCGCCGACACCTTCTCGCCACCGCCGCTGCCGCACGCGGCGGCGGCAAGGAGGCTCACGCACGCGATGGTCGTGACGCTCAGCCGGTCCAACCGATCCGCCGGACGCCGCTGAACGCGGATTGGCTGCGATAGGTCTCGTCGAACAGGTTCGTCCCGCAGGCCTCGCACTTCGCCTCGATGATCTGGTCCCATCCGCCGGAGCCGCGGAAGAACACGAGGCCGATGTGGTACGTGCTCGCGAAACCGTCCATCGCGATCGCGTTCGGCTTGTACACCGTGCCGTTCGGCGCGCCGCTCCCGTTCTTGAACGCTTCCGCGGTGTACGGCCCGTGGACGTTCCGGAGCGGCGCCCAGTAGTAGCGTCCGCCGTTGGACGCGTCCTGCGACTCGCGCCACGTCTTGAACGTGAAGCCCGAGCAGTCCCCGCCCTCGCCGCCCGTGTACTGCTGCGGCGGGTCGTTCGGCGCGGCGTCGTGGTCGTCGTTGTTCCAGCAGCCGCCGCCCCATTGGTACCCGTCCCAGGCGGCGATGATCGCGTAGTTCATCTGACCGTCTCGCGTCATGCTCGCGGTCGGCTGCGGCGCCGCCGCATTGCAGTTCGCGGACTGAAACGTGCGCGTGCGCGCCGCGGTGACGCCGGTGAGCACGAGCGCGAGCGCAAATGTGACGGAAAACGTTGCGAGCGGCTTCATCGTGCACCCTCCAGGTCGTAGCGGTCGACGAACGCACCCGCGGGGCCGGTGCCGAGCTTGTACAGCGATCCGCCGGCCAACCGGAAGTAGGCGAGCGGCGCGGCGTCCGCCCACTGGTCCGACGCGACGGCGAACGTCCGGACGAGCCCGTTGCCGTCGAGGACGAGGACTTCGAACTCGTCGCGAGACTCCGAGTACGCCTTCACGACGAGGACGATCCGGTTGCCCCACCGTTCGGCGAGCTGGACCTCGCCGAGCGGCGTGCCGCTGACGATGCGCCAGCTCGCGCGAACCGCGTCGTCGACGATGCGCGCGAGACGCACCTCGCCCGTTCCGACGCGGAGGACGACGAGCGTCGAGCCATCCGCCAGCGGCCGTCCCGGGGTCCCGGCGCGTGCCTGCGCGGCTCGGTCGAGTGGTGTCGCGCCGTCCTGAGCCGGCATCCACTCCTCGGACGGCTCCTGGTGCACGACCGGACCGCGCGGGCCCAGACGAAGCTGCGACCACGTGCGGTCCGCGATGTGCCGCGCCCGGATCTGCACACCGCCCGGCGTGAACGTCTGGAGCAGCGGCGCCGAGCCCGCGCTGCTCGCCCCGTCGAGGACGTAGATCGTCCCGTCGGCGCCGACCGCGAGATCGTTCGTCGCCGTCGGGACGTCGACCGGCGCGGTCGCAACGGCGTGGCCCGCACGCCACCGCTCGACTCTGTGGTTCACACCATCGAGGAGCGTCACCGTGCCGTCCGACGCAACATCGAAGGAGGACGGCCCGATCCGGAGCGACGTCGGGCCGCCGCTCACGCCGGCCTCGCCGGCGCCGCTCCCCCAGCGCGCGTCGACGACACGTGCTGACGGCGTCTCCGTGTTGCCGAAAGCATCGGTACCGAGGTCGACCATGACCGGATTCCGGAGCCGGTAACTCCTCTGCGCCGCGTCCGCTCCACCGGACGGCACGACGAGCGCACCGCCGTTCGCCGCGTCCCGAAGCGCCGCGTAATAGGAGAAGCCGTCGGGAGCTGACGCGATCCGATCGGGCAGGTCGACGAAGTACCGGCCGGCCCCCGAGTCCGGCCCGCGGGAGAGCGGCAGGCGCTCGAACGCCCCTCCCCGGCCGGATCGGACGTAGACGTCGCCTGCGCCGTCGCACGCATCGCCGCCTGCCGGCGGCGGGCAGACGATCGCGTAGCGGAGCGTGACGTGCTCGCCCGGCAGCGTGAGCAGCGGCGGCACGTGCGCCGCCGTCATATGCAGATCCCCGTCGGCGCGCGCTCCACCGCTTGCCCCGCCCGCGAGCAGCGCGATCGCGACGATGCCGCCGGCAGTGCCCGCGACGAGGCCCGAGAGCCCGCCCGCGAACAACCGCCAGCGCTTCCTGACGCGTTCCATCAGAAGCCTCCTGGGTCGACTGCTCCCGACGGTACGCAGCGGATTCAGACGCGTGGGAAACGCCTCTGTGTCACAACTGCAACTCTTCCGGGTTATCCTCGAGCGGCAGACGGGGATACCCGCGTAGCGATGGTTGCCGATCAGCGTCTTCAAATCCTCCTCGAACAAGGCGAGGAGCTCGGCTGCCTGAACCTCTCGGCGGTCAACGAGTTCCTGCAGGAGACCAACCTCGACGACGAGCAGGTCGAAGGCTTCTTCGAGCAGCTCGAAGAGCGCCACATCGCGCTGACCGACGATTGCGCCCGGCCGGACGCGACCGAAAGCACGTACGTCAACGGCGACCTCGCCGTCGCGACGACCGACGCCTTGCAGCTCTTCCTCAACGAGGCCGGGCGCTACAAGCTCCTGACCGCGCAGGAGGAGGTCGAGCTCGCCAAGCGCATCGAGCGAGGCGACAAGGCGGCCAAGGACCTGATGATCAACTCGAACCTCCGCCTGGTCGTGTCGATTGCGAAGAAGTACCAGGGACACGGGATCTCGCTGCTCGACTTGATCCAGGAAGGGATCATCGGGCTCATCCGCGCGGTCGAGAAGTTCGACTGGCGGCGCGGGTACAAGTTCTCCACGTACGCGACGTGGTGGATCCGCCAGGCCGTGCAGCGCGGCGTCGCGAACAAGTCACGCACGATTCGGATCCCAGTCCACATCGTCGAGCGCGAGCAGAAGATCGCACGCGCCGAGCGCGAGCTCGCGGTCCGGCTCGGACGGCCCCCGACGGACGACGAGATCGTCAAGCATTCGAAGCTGTCGCCGAAGCACGTGGCCGAGGTGCGAGCGGCGGCGCGCGCTGTGACGAGCCTCGACCGCCCCGTCGGTGAAGAGGGAGACACGACGTACGGCGACCTCTTTGCCGTCGAGGGGTCGGAGCCCGTGGAAGAGGTCCATGTCAGCCTCGCGGAGACTGCCGTGCGCCATGCGGTCGAAGCGCTGCCCGATCGTGAAAAAGAAGTGGTGAAGCTTCGTTACGGAATGGACGGCGACCCCGATCCGAAGTCGCTCGAAGAGATCGGCCGAATCATGGGCTTGACGAGGGAGCGCGTACGACAGATCGAGGCGCAAGCGCTGCAGCGGCTCGCCGAGCGACGCGAGATCGAGGCGCTCGAGGGCGCAGCCTAGTCCAGGAGAGACAACTGGCGACGTCGGCACGCGCCCCCTACCGTCGCGTGCATGCGCGACCTCCTCGTCGCCGCGGCGATGGTGCTTGCGATCGCCGCGCTGCTCGTCCACCGTCCGTCTTCGCGCGCGGCCATCCGCCCGAGCTCGTCGCTCACCCCCGGTGCGTTGAATCCGGACGTTACGCAGGCGAACATCCACGAGACGATCTGCGTGCGCGGCTGGACCAAGACGATCCGCCCGCCCGTCGAGTACACGAACGCACTGAAGCTGAGGCAGATGCGCGTGTATGGGTTGACGAGATCGCCGCGCGACTACCAGGAGGATCACCTCATCAGCCTCGAGCTCGGCGGCGCTCCGCGCGATCCGCGCAACCTGTGGCCCGAGCCGTATCCACGCGCGGCGAAGGTCGACACGATCGAGAACGAGCTGAACGCCGAGGTGTGTTCCGGGAGCATGTCGCTCGCCGACGCGCAGCGGCGTGAGTCGGCGATGAAGCACGCCGACGGTTGATGCTTTACGAACGCTTTACGCGACTCTCATCCTGCTCTTAGCAGTGTCTTAGGTCGCGGTGAGATCGTCGCATGACGGTGAAGGCGAAGACGGCCGGGCAGCCGTCGTTCACTCGACGGGCAGCACTCGCCGGGGCAGCGTCGATCCTGGGATCGGGAGCCGCGGCGAAGCTGATCGACCGCGCGTCGGCCGCGCCGATGCCGGACGACCCGTCGATGTCCCGGTCGATGCACACCGGCTTCGCGGAAGGACGAACGACGGTCGACCCGGCGGTCAACGGCTTCGATCCGAGCCTGCTGATTCGCGACTTCGACTGGGGAAAGGCGCGTCGGCTCGCCGGCGGTCGCACGCTGCGCCGCTACGAGCTCGTGGCCTACGACAAGGAGATCGAGATCGTGCCTGGCGTGAAGTTCAGAGCATGGACGTACAACGGACGCGTTCCGGGTCCGACGATTCGCTGCCGGGAGGGCGACGAGCTGGACGTCCACTTCGTGAACGCCGGCTCGCATCCGCACACGATCCACTTCCACGGCATCCACCGCGACCTCGTCGACGGCGTTCCCGGGATCGGTCGAGGCGAGATCGGGGTCGGCGAGGAGTTCACGTACTCGTTCACCGCGGAGCCGTTCGGGCTGCATCTGTACCACTGCCATTCCGCGCCGCTCGCAGAGCACATCTCGAAGGGCCTGTACGGCGCGTTCATCGTCGACCCGAAGGACGGACGGCCGCCTGCGGACGAGCTGCTGATGATGCAGAACGCGTTCGACCCGAACTTCAACGACGACAACGAGGTCTACGCCGTCAACACGGTTGCGTTCCACTATCTCTACCGCCCGGTCCAGGTGAACCGCGAGGAGCTCGTCCGGATCTATCTCCTGAACATCGTGGAGCTCGACCCGATCAACTCGTTCCACATCCACGGGAACTTCTTCCATCGCTTTCCCACCGGGACGTCGTTGACGCCGACCGAGTACACGGACACCGTGATCCAGGGGCAAGGGCAGCGCGACATCCTCGAGCTGCGCTTCCCCTACACGGGGCAGTACATGTTCCACGCACACAAGACCGAGTTCGCGTCGCTCGGGTGGATGGGGATGTTCCACGTCGTCGAATGAAGGTCGCGCTCGCACTCGTCGTCGTGGCCTCGTCGCTCGGCGCAGGGTTCGTGGCGATGCACGGGCTGCCGGGCCGGTCCGGCGGCGACGAAGTCAAGGTGACCGGCGCGAGGTTGGAGCCGGGCCGCATCGTCTTGACGCTCGAGAGCCACGCCGACCACGTCGTCTCGATCGCGCAGGCAATCGTCAACGACTCATACGTCAACTTCGACGCCGGCACGCCGGGATCGGCGGAGATCGCGATCGACTACCCGTTCCTGAGCTCGCGTCAGACCGCGTACGGAGCGAGGACCCGGAGGAGGGCGCCTACCTGGTGATGGCGAACGACTCGATGGCGCATCTGACGGTTCGGCACGACTGAATAGACGTTGCGCCGCCCGACGCGCCGACGCTCGACGTAGCCCTCCTCCACGAGGTCACGGACGATTCGCTGAGCCGCACGCTCCGTGATTCCGACGCGCTCTGCCACGTCGCGGAGCCGAATCTCCGGGTCACGCGCGATCGAGAGGAGGACGGCCGCGTGGTTCGTCACGAACGTCCAGCCCGGTGGGCTAGCAGTCTTGTCTGTTGCAGGACTAGACATTCACGATAGAAGTGTCGTACATTCTCTGTCGCCTATTCATCGTACGCGGAGGTCGGTCATGGCTGCAACTCGGGCGGCTGTACTGGAGGAAGAGTCGAAGACTCTCGGCGGAATGCGCCTGGTCGTCGGGTACGCCGCGGTCGCGGCGATCCTCGCTGCGGCGACGAGCGTCTCGATCGTCTTGGGCCACGACGAGCACGCAGCGCCCGGCATCGCGGGCTTCTACAAGTCGTCGTCGGCGTGTCTCGGCTCGAACTTCAAGCTGGGCCAGTCGGGCCAGTTCGTCGACCTCGGCTCTGGCCCGAGCGGCAAGCTCCGATTCCGTCACGGACACCTCACCGGCGACATCACGTGCAAGGGCGGCGGCGCGGCAGTCGCCTCCGACCTCGCAGTGCAGGGCAAAGGTGCCACGGCCAAGCTCGCCGGCGCGATCGGCGCGAGCCGGGTCAACGCCTCCTTCTCCGAGGCGTTGCCGGCGCCGGGGACCTCCGCAAAGAAACCGCCGAAACGGTCGAGCGAGGAGACCTTCGGCCGCCTGATGCTCGCGATTGCCGCCGTCATTCTCGCAGCCCGTCTCGTCGGAACCGGGATTCGATGGGCGAGCCAGCCTCGCGTCATGGGCGAGGTGCTCGCAGGGATCCTGCTCGGCCCGACGCTCCTGGGTGCCGTCTGGCCGGCGGCCAAGGACTTCCTGTTCCCGCCCGACATCATTCCGCTGCTGAGCGCTGCCGCGCAGATCGGGCTTGCTTTCTACCTCTTCCTCGTCGGCATGGAGCTCGACCCGCGTATCCTGCGCGAGCGGATCGGTCAGGCGGCGTTCATCTCGAACACGAGCGTCGCGTTGCCGATGGCGCTCGGCTTCCTCATCGCGCTCCCGATCTACAAGATCCTCTCGCCCGACGTTCGGTATCTCCCCTTCGCGCTCTTCATGGCGGTGGCGATGTCGATCACCGCCTTCCCGGTGCTCGCCCGGATCCTGACGGAGCACCGCATGCTGAAGCGGCCCGTCGGCGCGTTGTCGATGGCGAGCGCCGCGATCGACGACGTCACGGCATGGGGCCTGCTCGCGCTCGCGACCGCGGTCGCCGGCACCGGCTCGGGACTCCACGCGCTCGTCGTGGTCGGCCTCGCCGGAGCGTTCACGGCAGGCATGATCCTGATCGGGCGGCCGTTGCTGGCCCGTGTCTCGCGCTCGTACGACGAGGTCGGACGCGTTCCGACGCTCTGGCTCGGGATCATCTTCGTCGGCGTCTTGCTTTCGGCTTTCGTCTCGCAGCGGATCGGTATCGCAGCGATCTTCGGTGCGTTCCTGATGGGCCTGATCATGCCGCGGTATGCGGATCTCACCGGAGACGTCCGACGCCGGTTCGAGGACTTTGTCGTGCTCGTCCTGCTGCCCCTCTTCTTCGTCGTCACAGGTCTGAAGACAGACATCGGATCGCTGAACCGCCCCGTGTTGTGGCTGCTCACGCTCGCGCTGATTGGGGTGGCGATCGCCGGGAAGTGGTTCGGCGCGATGTTCTCTGCGAAGTACGGCGGCTTCAGCTGGCGCGACTCGTCGGCGATCGGCGCGCTGATGAACACGAGAGGCCTGACGGAGCTGATCGTCCTCAACATCGGTCTCGACCTCGGTGTCATCTCAACGACGCTGTTCACGATGCTCGTCGTCCGGGAACTCTCCGCTCCACCGGAGGAAGAGTTGAGAGAGGCGCTCCGAACGACGGAGAAGGAGCTCCAGATGCCGGTCCCCGAGCGCTCGATTCTCGTCGGCCCGCAGGACCCTAAGAATCTCGACGCGCTCCTTGCGCTCGCACTTCCGCTCGCGCAGTCGATACCGCCCCGTGAGCTCGTCCTCGCCGAGGCGGTGATCCCGACGCGCTTCGTGACGGGCGCGCTCTACGATCAACGCGAGGTTAGTGAGGCAAACGCGCAGTTGAACCGGCGCCGGAAGGAACTGCTCGACAAAGGCGTCGCCGTGAGAGCCGTTGCCTTCGCCTCATCTTCGCCCGGAAACGACTACGTCCGCCTTGCGTCGGAGGAGGAGATCGACCTGATCATGCTCGACGGCAGCCGGCCGATCATCGGCGAAGCCATTCCGCGCGGGCCGATCGGTCATGTCCTCCACCACGCGCCGTGCGACGTCGCGGTGCTTGTCGACCGGACAGGTGTACCCGACCTCGACGCGAAGCACCCGATCTACGTGCCGTTCGGCGGAGCCGAGCACGACTGGGCAGCGTTGGAACTCGGCGCATGGATCGCGAGCGCACTGCACGCGCCGCTGCGCCTGATCGGCGCGGCATCGACGAACGGGCCGAGCGACCCGAGCCGGACCCTCGCGCAGGTTGGGCTCGTCGTCCAGCAGCTTGCCGAGATCGAGGTCGAGCCGGTGATCGTCGACACGGCGAACGGCGGCGTCGTCGAGGCGACCCATGACGCCGGCGTTCTCGTCGTCGGGTTGTCCGAGCGCTGGCGAACCGAGGGGCTCGGCCCTGTTCGGTCAGCGATGGCGGCGAAAGCGACCGTCCCGCTCCTGTTCGTCAGACGCGGGTCGCGGCCCGGTGCGCTTGCATCGAAGAGCGGCGACGTGACGCGGTTCTCATGGTCGCGCGCCGGCGCGCCCCGGTAGGCGCCGGGCGAGACAAAAAAACAACAAGTGTCGTACCCGGTGGGACGCCACGGGTCCGCGCTGACGGGCTGGGTCGAGCCGTAAGCTCCGGTCATGGTCGTCGCGTACCAGGGCGAGGCCGGCGCGTTCTCCGAGGAAGGTGCCCGCGCGCTCTTTCCGGACGCCGACCATCGTCCGTTTCCTTCGATTCGCACCGTCTTCGAGTCGGTCGAGGTCGGCCGCGCCGGCTGGGGGCTCGTGCCGATGGACAACTCGCAGGCCGGGAGCATCAACGAGACGTACGACCTGTTCCTCCGGCACGGACTGCACCTCGTTGGCGAGACGGTCGTGCGCGTCGACCACTGCCTGCTGGCGCTTCCGGGTACGGCGATCGACGAGGTGCGCGAGGTCATGTCGCATCCGCAGGCGATCGCGCAGTGCGAGGAGTTCCTCAGCGCGCTCGACGTGGACGTCCGCGCCGAGTACAACACCGCGGGAGCTGCGAAGCGAATCGCGGAAGGCAGGCTCGAGCGTGTGGCGGCGATCGCCTCGCGCCGCGCTGCCGAGCTCTACGGGCTCGAGGTTCTCGCCGATCGCATCCAGACGTATCCGGACAACTACACGCGCTTCGGTGCGTTGTCGCGCGACCCGTCGCCGCTCGGAACGCCGGACAAGTCGTCGTTCGTGTTCGGCGTCGGCCACGTTTCTGGGTCGCTCTATCGATGTCTCGGAGCATTCGCCGAGCGGCACCTGAACCTGACGAAGCTCGAGTCGCGCCCGCGGCCTGGACGTCCATGGGAGTACGTCTTCTACGCGGACGTCGATGCTGCGGCAGATGCACCGGAGATGGTGGAAGGGCTCGCCGCGTTGAGTCAGCACGCGACGTTCACGCGGCTGCTGGGGACGTACGCGGCGGCACTCAGGCGAACTTCAGAGTGATGGAGCCAACGGGACTCGAACCCGTGACCTTCTGGCTGCCAGCCAGACGCTCTCCCAACTGAGCTATGGCCCCTCGGGGTCGCGACAGTGTAGCCGCGCCCGCAGTCGCTTTTACGCCGTGGCGGCTTCTTCGAGCGCCACGGATGGCACGTCGCCCCACAGATCCTCGAGGCGGTAGTACGCACGCGCATCCGGCGTGAAGACGTGGAGCACGACGTCGAGGTAGTCCGCGACGATCCAGCTCGACTCGCGCTGACCGTCGACCGTCGCCGGGAGCAACCGCGCGTCGTGCTTCAACTGCTGGTGCACCTCGTCGTAGATCGCTGCCGTCTGCCGTGGGCTCTGGCCGGTGCAGAGGACGAAGAAATCCGTGTACGAGCACGCGGGCCGCATGTCGAGGATCACCACGTCCTGCGCCAGCTTGTCCTGGGCGATGCCGGCGATGCGGCGGGCTTGTTCGAGTGGTGTCAGCGGGGGATCAAGTCCTTTCTTCGCCGCCAGTGTAGCCGCGGTAGAGGCCTCGCTCCGAGATCAGTCTCGCCACTGCGGGCGGCACGAAACCGCTCACCTCCTCACCCCGCGCGACGCGCTCGCGGACATCGCGCGACGAGATCGGCAACGGCTCGATCTCGAAGAACAGCACGCGCTCCGGCCGCGAGAGTTGGGCGAGCACGCTGTCGAGCCTGTCGCGTGGGTATCCGGGCCTCGTGGCCACTGCGAGACGTGCGCGCTCGAGCACGCCCTCGGGATCCTTCCAGGTGAGGAAGTCGCAGAACTCGTCCGCGCCGATCACGAACACCGGATCGTCCCAGTGCCTGTGACGCAACGTGTCTACCGTCCGCTCATCCTCGTCGCGCTTCACCACGTCGTCGGGAAACGCGGCGCGGACGAGCTCGATGCGCGTTTCCGGGTCCAGCTCCACACGCTTGTGCCCCGGGCGCACCGCGACGAGCACCACGAACTCGTCGAAGCCGAACCGCTCCTTCGCCGCCTGCGCGAGCGCGACGTGACCGTTGTGCGGGGGATTGAACGTGCCGCCGAGCAACCCGGTCACGAGAATTCCATCGTCTCGCCGCCGACCTCCACTTCGTCGCCTTCGCGGGCGCCTGCCGCTTTCAGCGCAGCGGCGAGCGTTTCCTCGTCTGGCGCTTCGCCGGCGATCCGGAAACCGCGATCCGTCCGCAGCACGCGGAACCGGCGCCCGGTCGGACGCGGCCTGTAGACGAGAAACTCGACCAGCCCATCGTCGCCGGCGGATATCGCAGCTTCTGTTGGTGGACACAACTCGAACAGACCGCGCTTGAGCTCCTCGATGCCGGCGCCCGTCGCGCACGAGACGCGGAAGACACGCGCGATGCGGTCGTCGTCGACGTCGAAGGGCGGATCGGGACGCAGGTCGATCTTGTTGAGCACGACGATCTGCGCGCGCTCGTCGAGACCCGCGCCGTACGCGCCGAGCTCGCTGTTGATCACGCGCCAGCGCTCGTCGGCATCGCCCTCGGACGCGTCGATCACGTGCAGGAGGAGACGGGCGCGTTCCAGGTGTGCGAGGAACTCGTGGCCGAGCCCGACGCCCTCGCTCGCACCTTCGATCAAGCCGGGGACGTCCGCGACGGTGAGCTGTCTGCTTTCGGGCGCGTCGACCGTCCCGAGCACGGGCGCGAGCGTCGTGAACGGATAGTCGGCGACCTTCGGGCGCGCGTTCGAGATCCGCGCGAGCAGCGACGACTTGCCTGCGTTCGGCAGCCCGACGAGCGCCGCGTCGGCGAGCAGCTTCAGCCGCAGCTCCAGGAACGCCTGTTCGCCCGCCAGGCCGGTCTCCGCAAACCGCGGCACCTGACGCGTGGGCGAGGCGAAGCGCTTGTTGCCACGACCGGCCTGTCCACCACGGGCGACGACGACGCGCGCGCGTGGCGCCGCCAGATCGGCGATCAGCTGCTTGTCCTCGTCGAAGACCTGCGTGCCGACGGGAACGCGGATCTCGGCCGTCTCGCCCGCGGCGCCGTGCTTGAGCGCGCCGCGCCCAGGCTCACCGCTGCCGGCCTTGAACGACTTGCGCGCGCGGAACGACGAGAGGTCGCGGAGATCAGGGTCGGCGACGAGCACGACGTCGCCGCCGGGACCCCCGTCACCGCCGTCGGGCCCCCCTTTCGGCACGTGCTTCTCGCGCCGGAAGTGCAGGCTGCCGTCGCCGCCGCGACCCGCCTGAACGCGGATGCGGGCGCGGTCATGGAACATCGGTCGCTACTCGGCGGCGTTGACTTCGACGAAGCGCTTCTCGCCGCTCTGGCGGAACGCGACCGTGCCGGGTCGCGTCGCGAAGATCGTGTCGTCGCGGCCGATGCCGGCTCCCGGACCGGGACGGAACTTCGTTCCGCGCTGGCGGACGATGATCATCCCGGCCTTCACGTCCTGGCCGGAGAAGATCTTCACGCCGAGCATCTTCGGATTGGAGTCGCGCCCGTTGCGCGACGAGCCGAGCCCTTTCTTGTGTGCCATCTAGTTCTTCTCCTGCTTCGCTTCGATCGCGGACTCGAGCGCGGCGATCGCGCCCTTGCGGTTCGCGTTCGCGCGTTCGTATTGGAGCGCCGCTTCCAGCTGTTCCCGTTTCCACCGCTTCGCTTTCTCGCCGATCTCGGCGACGGTGAAGTCTGCGTAGCCCCTTGGCGGCTGGGACGCGCTCTCCTTTTCAACAGCCTGTTGCGAGGTCGGTTCGGCGGGCTTCGTCTCCGCCTTCGGCGCCGCTGCTGCTCGCTTTGTCGCGGCACCGATCGACTCGATCTCGATCTGACTCAGCGCAGCGCGGAACCCCGTCTGCCGCCGATAGCCGCTCTTCGGCCGCCGCTTGCCGATCCGCACCTTCTCGCCGCGCACGTGGCCGATCACGCGCGCCGTCACGGAGGTGCTCGGCGCGAGCTGGCCCTTGCCGTCCCCGCCCACGAAGAGGACTCCCGGCTGGAACGTCTTCCCCTCCTCCGCGCCGACCCGGTCCACGACGAGCCGTTCGCCCTCGCGGACGACGTACTGCTTGCCGCCGACGGCGATGATCGCGTAGCTCTGGGTCTTCGTGGCCATAGCAGGGAAAACGCGGGCGTCGGCCCGCGAGCTGGGCCAGTCTAGCGGAGATTCAGGCGGCACCGTCCTCAGCGAACGTGCAACGCCGGAAGCACGAGCCGGTCGAGGACTCGTTGCAGCCTGGCACCGCTTCCGGTCATGACGACGACGAGCTGCTGCTTCGGATACACGGCGATCGCCTGGCCGCCGTAGCCGAGTGCGGCGAAGCCGGCAGGTCGGCCGCCGAGCACCCACCAGCCGTACCCGTACCCGGAGCCTCCACCGAGGTTCGTGTAGCGGTGCGTCGCCGCGCGGACGTACGCCGCGGGAACGAGCTGTCGGCCGTTCCAGCGGCCGCCGTCGAGGTACAGGTCGCCGAGGCGGACGAGGTCACGCGAGCTGAGCCGCAGGCCCGTGTTCCCGAGGCTGTGGCCCTGGCCGTCCGTTGCCCATACGGTCGGCGGGATGCCGAGCGGTCCGAGCAATACGCGCTGGGCCCACGCGTTCGCCGTCAGTCCCGTCGCCTTCGTCAGGACCGCGGAAAGCAGATGGAACGAACCGTTGTCGTACGCCCACCCGCGACCAGGATCCTCGGCAAGCGCGCGGTCGATCTGCGTGTGGATCCAGTCGTCCGACTGCGCAACGGCGACGTCGCGGTATCCGCTTCTCATCTCGAGCAGCTGTCGCAGCGTGATCTTGCGCACGCGTTTGTCGCGCGCGTGCTGCACCTCGAGCGGAAAGAATTCGCCGAGGCGCTGGTCGAGGCTGCGGAGCTTGTGCTCTGCGAGTGCGATCCCGACCAGCGTCGACGTGACGCTTTTCGTCACCGAGAACACGTCGAGGCGCGCCGAGCGACGTGAGCCGCGGTAGTAGCGCTCGAAGACGAAGCGACCGTTGCGCTGGACCAGGACGCTGAGGACGCCGGGCTCGGCGTGGAGTTTCGCGTCGAGCGCAGCGGCGTCGAAGCGCGTGTCCGCATGCGCTGCCGGAACGAGCAGCAGCGCAGCGGTGAACGCTGCTGTCGCGGCTACTCGGAGAGAACGTCGTCCGCCCACTCGGACATTGGGACGTACGTCCAGTCCTCTTCGTTGGCGGCGTCTGGTTCTCGTGCCGGCTCTGCGCCGTCGCCGTCGGCGGGCGACGCGGCGTTCGTCGCGGCCGTCTTCCGCTTTCGGCTTCGCCCGCCGCGGGTGCCGCGACGCGTCTTCTTCTTCGGCTTGGGCGCCGCTTCCACGCCGTCGGCGCTCGGCTCGGCGATCGGCTCTTCGGCGGCTTCCTCTCCGAGCTCGCGATCTGGAACGTGGATCTTCGCGACCGGCTGCTCGATCTGCTGGGGCTCGCCGGCGCCGTTCCTCGCGGCGGCGACCGGTGCCGCCGTGGTCTTTTTCTTGCGCCCGCGGCCGCCACGCGACCCGCGGCGGGTCTTCTTCTTCGGCTTCGGTCCCTCCTCGGCGTCGGTTGCCTCCTCCGCCGCGGTCTCCTTCCCCGCGGTCTCCTTCGCCGATTTCGGCTCGGCCTTCGGCTTTTCGGCAGCAACCTTCTTCGCCGCCGGCTGACGGGTCGGCTTCTCGGCCTCGCGCTCGGCCGTGATCGGCTCGGCGTGCTGGACCTCGGGCCGGACGAGCGTCGCGTAGGCGGCATCGTCGAGAACGCGCTCGATCCGGGCCTTGACCTTCTTGCCGACGAGCTTCGAGGCGTTGGCGACGCACACGTCTAGGCCGTCGAGCTTGCCCACGCCGGCCTGCGGATCGTGGAGACCGACCTCGCCGAGCTTCAGCTCGATCTCCGCGCCCTCCTCGACCGGTCCCTCGACTGCAAGCTCGTCGCGCTTGCCCTCGGCGAGGACGAGGAAGTGATCGAGATGCACGTCGTCCTTCCCGACGAGGAAGAGGCGACGCCGCGTCTGCGCCTCGAGCTCTCGCAACCGTTCGGCGCCGGGCCCGACGAGCAGCGACGCGACCCTCGACGCAACCTCGACACGGTATGCCTGCGCACGCGACCCCGCAGCGAGTGCGCGCAGCCGGCGCTCCACGTCGAGTGCGGCCGTCCCCTCGGAGACGACGATCCCGTCCCCACCGCACGTCGGACACTTCTTCGTCATCACCTCGCGCGGCCCGTCGGTGACGTTCTGCCGCGTCATCTCGACGAGACCGAGCGGCGAGATCTCGACGACGTACGTCTTCGTGCGGTCGCGCTCGAGCTCGCTACGCAGCGCTCCTTCGACCGTCGCGCGGTTCTTCGGGTTCGCCATGTCGATGAAGTCGATGACGATGATCCCGCCGATGTCGCGCAGCCGCAGCTGGCGGACGACCTCCTTCACCGCCTCGAGGTTGTTCTTCGTGATCGTGTCCTCGAGCCGGCCGCCGGAGTTCTTCCCGCGGCCGCCGACGAAGCGGCCGGTGTTGACGTCGATGACGGTGAACGCCTCGGCGTAGTCGAAGATCAGATAGCCGCCGGACGGAAGATCGACGCGACGGCTGATCGTGAGGTAGCCGGTGATCCGCTTGAAGGCGCGGTCGTTGTCGACGAGCGCGCGCTCGAAGCTCTCGGTGAAGAGGTCGCGGATCACGCGCAGCGGCAGCTCGGCCTCCTGGTAGACGAGCTCCGGCGGCTTCGCCTCCTTCGCGCGTTGCTGGATCGACTTCCACAGCTTCTGGAGGAAGACGAGGTCACGCTCGATGTCCTCGGCGGACGCGCCCTCGGCGGCCGTGCGGACGATCACGCCCGCGTCCTTCGGGGCGATCTTCTTGAGGATGTCCTTGAGGCGCTGGCGCTCGTCGTCGTCCAGCCGCCGGGAGACGCCCTGCCCTTCGCCGTTCGGGACGAGTACGAGGAAGCGGCCGGGGAGCGAGATCTCCGTCGTGAGCCGCGCGCCCTTTGTCTTCATCGGGTCCTTGACGGCCTGCACCATGATCGTCTGGCCGCGGCTAATGAGGTCCTGGATCTTCCGGCCGTGACGCTTGCCCTCGAGCTCGGGGGTCACGATCTCGTCGACGTAGAGGAACCCGTTCTTCTCGAGGCCGATCTCGATGAACGCCGCCTCCATTCCGGGCAGCACGTTGTCGACGGTGCCGAGGTAGATGTTCCCGGCGATCGAGCGGCGCTCCGGGCGCTCGAGGTAGACCTCGGCGACGCGATCGTCCTCGAGGACGGCGACACGCTGCTCGCCGACGTCGACGGAGATCAGGAGCTCGCGCTTCGCGGAGGGAAGCGGCCGCGGCTTCGGCGGCTCGCGCCGGCGGCGTTGCTGCGGGCGCTCGCGTTGCGCGGGCTTGCGGTCCGCCTTTCGTTCCCCCTTCGGCGCGGCCGCTGTAGTTGCCGTTGCCGTCTTGCGGGCGCGGCCCTTACCGCCGCGGCTGCCGCGGCGACGCTTGGGCTTCGTGGATTGTTCGCCCGCGTCGTCCGCGGGCTCGGGTGTTACGGGCTCAGGGGCCTCGGGTGGCGGAGCGGCAGCCTGCACGGGCGCCTGCTCCTCGAACTTTCGGCGAATGCGAAACCAGCGCAAAGAAAATCTCCTTCGTGCGCGCGCGCTGCTGCTGCGTCCGCCGAGGCGGCGCGCAGCGTGCGCGGCAGGTTGTTGTCAGGGAGGTACATCTGGGCCTAAGGGTACCAGCGGCCCCTTTCGGCCTCGTTTGCCGTCCGGCGGCGGTCCTACCCTTCGGCCATCGACGACCGGAGGTGCTGGTGGCCGAACAGCGCGAAGCCCATGAGCTGCTCCTGATCGAGGAGGCGGACGCCTGGTTCGAGTACCTGGAGGCGACCCGGGGTCAGTCGGTCCTCCGCTACAAGGAGGTCGAGCCGTGGGCCTGGGCGCGCCTGACGCAGCGGCTGCGCGCGATCAAGACGCGGCGCGCGAAGCTGAAGCCGTCCACGAAGGCCGCCTAGTGGCCAGCTGGGTTCACGGGATCGCGTTTCAGCGTCGGCTGCCGCGAGCTCGAACGTGGATGCCCAAGAGAATGCCGACGCCGGCGAGATTGGCGATCATGGACGAGCCGCCGACGCTGAGGAACGGCGCCGGAATGCCGGTGATCGGCGCGATGCCCATCGTCATGCCGACGTTGACGAAGATCTGGAACAGCAGCGCGAACACGATCCCGCCGGCGACGATCGCCGAGAACGGGTCCCGTGCGAGCGCGATGACGCGCAGCCCGCGCCAGACGACGAGCAGGTAGAGACCGAGCAGGATCGAAGCGCCGACGAAGCCGCGCTCCTCCGACAGGGACGCGAAGACGAAGTCGGTGTGATGCTCGGGGAGGAAGTGCAGCGTCGTCTGCGTCGCGCCGTCGACGCCGCGTCCGTTGAGCTGACCGGCGCCGATCGCGTTCTTCGACTGGACGATGTTGTACGTCGCGTCGGCGGGATCGCTGTTCGGATGGAAGAAGCCGGTGAGGCGGTCGACCTGGTACGGCTTGAGGATGTGGACGCCGCCTGCGGGCGCGATCCACAACACGGTCGTCACGACGAAGACCGCGACGGCGACGAGGACGCCGAGGTGCAGCCACCGTACGCCGGCGACGAACAGGATCGCCGCGAACGCCGCGGCGTACACCATTGCCGTGCCGACGTCCGGCTGCACGAAGACGAGGAAGATCGGAATGCACGCGAGACCCACCGCCTGCAGCACCGTGCGCGTCTCGTCGAGCTTCCGTGAACGTTCCGCGAGGAAGCCTGCGAGCGCGACGACGAAGAGCACCTTTCCGAACTCGGACGGCTGGAAGCGGAAGAAGCCGAGGTCGAGCCAGCGCTTCGAGCCGCGGACGGCGCCCTGCGCGAAGACGATCGCGATCGCGAACACGGCGCCGCCGAAGACGAGGCGCCAGCGGCGTGCGTACCACGCCGGATCGATCAGCAGCGCGATCAGCAGACCGACGACGCCGACCGCGACGTACGCGCCTTGACGAACGACGTAGTAGTGCGCATTGCCGGGGACGTCATGCCGGGTGATCCCCGCGATCGCCCACAGCCCGTAACCGACGAGGACGCCGACGCTGCCGAGCAGGATCCAGTCGAGGCGGCGGACGAGCGCGGTGACGTCGGACGCCTCTCGCCGGCGAGTTCGCGCTGCGCTCCTGGCGACGTAGTCGACGGCCATCAGTCGGAGTGCACGGGGCCGGTCGTAGACGATTTGACGTGGAAGAACGACTGGAACACGTGCAGTGCCGCAGGCGCCGCCGCCGTGCCGCCGTGGCCGCCGTTCTCGATCAGCACGCAGACGACGAGCGTCGGGCTGTCGAACGGCCCGTAGCCGCACCACCACGACTGGTTGAACGTCCGCGGATACCCGTCGCCGGGATCGATGATCTTCTCGGCCGTCCCGGTCTTGCCGGCGATGGCGACCGGGAAGCTCCCGAAGACGCCGACACTCGTGCCGAACGACAAATGCGTCGCCTCCAGCAGGCCTTGACGCACCGCCTCGAGCGCACCCGCGTCGACGTTCGTCGGCGCCGGAGCCGGGAACGGGGCCGTCGGCAGCACGCGACCGCGCCGGCCGTTCGAGGGCGCCTGCTCGACGTCCTGCAGCAGGTGCGGCGTGACGAGCTTGCCGCCGTTCGCGATCAGCGCGTAGAAGCGCGCCATCTGCATCGGCGTGACGAGCAGGTCCTTCTGGCCGATTGCGAGCTGGATCGAGTCGCCGGGCTTCCACAACTGATCGACTTGCCAGCAGCACGGATCCGTCTTCCTCGTGTACGCCTGCTTGCGCCAGTCGGGCGTCGGCAGCAGTCCCGTCTGCTCCGGTCCGACGTCGATGCCCGTGTGCGCGCCGAAGCCGAAGCGGCTCGCCCACGCCTGCAGCCGCGGCCCGCCGGGAAGGCCGTAGAACCGATAGCCGACGCGGTAGAAGTACGTGTCACACGATGCCGCGAGCGCGGTGCGCAGGTCCATCCACGAGCTCGCGTTCGGATCCCAGTTGTTGAACGTGTGGCCCGCGACCGTGAACGACGGCGTGCACTGGAGGGTGGAGTACGGCGTCAGGACTCCCTCCTCCATCGCCGCGAGCGCCGTCACCGGCTTCCAGGTCGACCCCGGCGGATAGGCGGCGTCGATCGCGCGGTCGAGCGCAGGATAGTTCGACGCCTTCGCGGTCGCTGCAGTAAGGCCGGCGGCATCGAGCGCGGTCTTTCGGATCCTCCCCGCGTAGACGCTCGGCCGGTACGTCGGCCACGAGGCGAGCGCGCGGATCGCGCCGTCGCGCGGATCGAGCGCCACGACCGCGCCGCCGTTCGCGTTCCAGCAGCCGTAGCAATTCGATGCGCGCGCGTCCTGCATGCCGATCTGCAGCGCCTGCTCGGCGGCCTGCTGCAGGCGAAGGTCGACCGTGAGGCGGACCGCGTCGCCGGCATGTCCGAGCGAGAGCGGCGTCGGCGGCGTTCGCTGACGCCCGAGCGAGTCGACGACGATCTTGTCGACCTCCGGGCTCCCGCGCAGATATCGGTCGTAGGTCGCTTCGATGCCCGACTGGCCGATCTCGTCGCCGGCCTTGTAGCCGAGCTTCCCCAGCGCATTCACCTGCGCCGACGAGATCTCCGTCACGTAGCCGAGCACGTGGGCGGCGAGCGACCCGTAGGGATAGGAGCGGAGGAACGTGCTCGCGACGCGTACGCCCGGGAAGTCTTCTTTCCGCTCGCTGAGGTAGTCGACGCGGATCTCGCTCACGCCTGTCTTCACGGTCACCGGCGTCAGGAGATCCCCTCGGTGCTTGCGAATCGCCGTCGCGAGCTGCGAGAGCGGCACGCCCGCGACGCGCGCGACCGCCCGAAGCTCGCGCACGCGCGCCGCACGGTTCTTCGGCAGATCCGACGGCCAGATTTGCACCTCCGTCCCGGCGCGGTTCGAGACGAGGATGTGTCCGTTCCGGTCGAGGATCGGCCCCCGCGGCGCCGGCACTCTGACCGTGCGGAGCTGGTTGTTCTGCGCCGCGCGCAGATACTGCGCACCGGACAGGACCTGCAGCGCCCACAGGCGGAGGAACAGCACCGCGAAGACGATGAGCGCGAGCATCCCGAGGACGCCGATGCGCAGCGCGAGCGCGGGCGTCAACCTGTACGGAATCGCGGCCCGCGGATCCTGCGGAAGGAAGCGGCGCGACAGGACCTGCTTCGCGCGCTTAGCCAAGCAGCTGCACCTCCCGCGCACGCTCCGTCCACGCGTACGGCGGCAGGACACGACGCACGAGCGGATACACAGCGAGCGTCAGCAGGATGTTCAGCACCACCGTCGGGAAGAGACCGTTCACCAGCACCTCGCGCGCCGGCGCGTGCTCTCCGAGCATGAAGTGAAGGAGGAGCGCGCTGAACTGATACAGCAGGCTGACGACCGCAACGGAGAGGATCGGCGCGTGCGCGCGGTCGCGTCCGGTCGTCTCGCCGTACCGGCCCGTCCAGTAGCCGGCGAGGGTGAGGAGCAACGACGTGAAGCCGAGCATCCCGAACGTCCCGGTGTCTGCGAGGAAGCCCGCGGCGAACCCCGCGAAGGCGCCGAAGACGGCACCTCGGAGCAACGAGACGCAGATCACCGTCACGAGGAGTAGCTGCGGGCGGCCGTGGAGGATGGCGACGTCGGACAGGATCGACACCTGCACGATCACGGCGACGAAGAGGATCGCGGCAGCCTTGCCGGCGTCCGCGATCACGGCGCGACTGGGATCCGCTTCTTCGTCACCAGGGCGATCACGGAGTCGAGCGAGCCGAAGTTCACGTACGGCTGGATCTGGATCGACTTGTACGGCGCGGTGTCGGTCTGCCCGACGCTGACGACCTGGCCGATCGGAATGCCTCGCGGGAAGAGAGACGGGAACTGC
>VAYM01000148.1 GCA_005884945.1 Actinomycetota bacterium
TCACGAACGCGAAGCGTCCGTCCGAGCTGACGACCGCCCAGCAGACCTCGCTCCGAGTGTTGCCGACCGGCCCGGCCAGCGGTCGCAGTTGTGCGCGGTCCTCGAGCGCGTAGGACGACGCAGACGCCTTCCCGACCTGCGCACCGGCGGCCTCCGTGACGACGAGTGTCCCGTCGGGGCGGAAGTCGAAGCCGTACGGCGTCGCACCGCGCGAGCTATGTGTGACGTGGTCGCGCACGCGCCCTTCTGCGTCCAGCGCGAACGTGTGGATGCTGTCGCTCGCACGGTCGGTGACGACCAACGTGCGTCTGTCCGGGCTGAACGCGACCTGTGCCGGATCGCTGCCTTCGCCGAGCGAGTGCGTCGCGTCGGAAAGCCGGATCAACCGACCGTCCTCGCCGATCTCGAAGCCGGTGACGTTCGGCTCGCCGCCGGCATTGAGCACGTACGCACGGGAACCGTGCAGAGCGATGCTCGTCGGCGTGGAACCGCCGGACGCGACGCGGTCGACGAGGGTCAGTGCGCCGTCTTCGCTGCCGATGATCGAGACGTCGTCGCTGCCGGCGTTCGCGACGAGGATCCATCCGTTGCGAAGCACGAGCGAGCCCTGCGACGGCAAGTGCGCTTTCCCGGAGCCGCGACCGCCTGTCGCCACGCGCCCAGCCGGCTCGAGATGCCCGTCCGCGCTGCGCCGATAAGCGACGATCTCGTTGTGCTCGCCGTCGTTCGTCTGCACGTAGACGGCGCCGTTTCCACTGTTCACTGCTGCTCCTTTCGCTTGGTGTACGCGAACCGTCCCGCGAAGGACGGCCGGCGTTACACCGGGCAGCTACTCGCCGCGCGTGGACGCTGTCGCGTACGCCGGCTCGGCGAGCCTGAGCCGCACCGGCGCGGTCGCCGCGAACCCGATCGCCATCACGAGCGCACCTGCGACCGCGTCGAAGATGAAGTGGTTGCCGGTGACCACGATCGTCAGCAGAACAGCGCACGGATAGAGCACTCCGACGATCCGGCCGAGCCAGGTCCGCGCGTAGAGCGTCAACCCGGCGCCGAGCGCGATCGCCCAGCCCGCGTGCAGGCTCGGCACGGCGGCGACCGGATTCGAGAACCGCTCGTGGTGCGGCTCGCCGATGTTCACGTGCGAGTACATCTCGACCGTGTCCTTGATCCCCATGTTGGCGAGCCGCGGCGGCGCCGTCGGATAGCGCCAGTGGATGACGAGCGCGATCGCCGTCCCGAGCAGGAACCCGTCGCGGAAGATCGCGAACCCCTCGCGGCTGCGCCAGTAGAGCCACACGAAGAACACGCCTGTGACCAGGAAATGGGACGAGAGGTAGAACCAGTTCATCCCCTTGACGACCTCCGGCATGTGCAGGAACGCGCGCTGAACGCCCGCCTCCCAGCCGATGTGCAGCACGCGCTCGAGGTGCTCGACATGGTGCGCATTCACGATCGCGAGCGGCCAGTCGGTCGGAATGAGACGCCTCAGCACGCGGTACACCTCCGCGAGACCGATCACGAGGCCGATCTGCAGTACTGGGTCCAGGCGGCGGAGGATCCTTCGCGCGGCGGCCACGGCGCGCAATCCTAGCCGGGCGCGCGGGGGTAGCATCGCCTCGGTGACACGCGTCGCCGCCGTCGATCTCGGCACGAACTCCACCCGCCTCCTCGTCGCCGACGTCGAAGACGGAGACATCCAGGACGTCGTACGCGAAACACGCGTGACGCGTCTGGGCGAGGGAGTCGACGCACGCGGGAAGCTCCTTCCGCTCCCGATCGCGCGGGTACGGAACGTCCTCACCGACTTTCGCAGGACGATCGAGACCCTCGGTGCGGAGCGCACGCTTGCGATCGCAACGAGCGCGATCCGCGACGCCGACAACGGCGAGTCCTTCCTCGGCGAGATCGAGTGGAGCTACGGGTTCGCGACACGTCTGCTCACGGGCCACGACGAGGCACTGCTCACGTTTCGCGGCGTCACGAGCGACCGGCGAGTCGCCGACCGCACCGTCATCGTCGACCTCGGCGGCGGATCGACGGAGCTCGTCGCCGCGGACGAGGACGGGGTCCGCTGGCACGACAGCCTCGACATGGGCTCCGTTCGCCTCACCGAGCGCTTTCTCCACTCCGATCCGCCGACCGGTTCCGAGCTCGACGCGTGCGCGAACGCTGTGCGCGCGCTGCTCGCGGAACGCGTCCCCGATGGAGTGCGGGCGGCGGCGTCGACGGCGATCGGCGTCGCCGGGACGATCACGAGCGTCGCCGCACTCGATCTCGAGCTCGACGACTACGACCGCGAGCAGGTGCACGGGCACGTGCTGACGCTCGACGCGCTCGAACGTCAACTCGAGCGGCTCGCCTCGATCCCTGTCGAGGAGCGGCGCGGGATCCGTCCGCTCGATCCGGAACGTGCGCCGGTGATCGTCGCGGGCGTCGCGATCGTGCGCGAGATCGTGGACTTCCTCGGCCTCGACGCGATCGAGGTGAGCGAGCGCGACATCCTCGACGGCGCCGCGCTGGCGGCGCTCGACCTCCCCGAGTCGGAGGAAGGCGCAGCGCCGCCGGGCGCTTACACCTGCTGCTGATCCGTGATCTCGATGTACGCCGCCCGAGCCTTCGGCCGCCGTCCACTCAAGCCGGCTCCTCGAGCGGCGGCTCATCCTCCGCGAGGCGACGTTGCAGCACGCTCCGCGAGAGCACGCCGACGAGCCGGCCGTCCTCGATCACCGGCACGCGCTCGAGATCGTGCTCCTCGAGCTCGCGGTACGCGTCGTCGAGCGACAACGCCGCGTCGATCGTGTAGAGCGGCGGCTCCGCGATCTCGCCGACCTGCGTCGTCCGGGGATCGCGGCCCGTGGCGACGACCTCCTTCACGAGCGTCTTCCGGGTGATCACGCCGGCGAGCTTGCCGTCGTCGCAAACGAGCACCGCGCGCACGGCCGGTTCGGACAACCGCTGCCCCGCTTGCTGCGCGCTCGCGCTCACGTCGAGCGTGCCGGGCTCGGGAACCATCGCGTCGCGGACGAGCTGCGTCATGTCACGGATAGATCCCGCGCGCTTTCAGCGCTGCCGCGACCTCGTTGATCCCTGCAATGAGCGCGGCCTGGCGCAGCGAGATCTCTTTCTTCGCCGCCAGGTGCCAGACCCGATCGAACGCGTCGTTGAGCTTGTCGGCGAGTCGCGCACGAATCTCGTTCCGCGTCCAGAAGAGACGGCCGAGGTCCTGCACCCACTCGAAATAGGAGACGGTGACGCCGCCCGCGTTCGTGAGCACGTCGGGAAGGATCGGGATGCCGCGCTCGCCGAGGATCGCGTCTGCCTCGATCGTCGTCGGGCCGTTCGCCCCTTCGGCGATCAGCCTCGCGCTGATCCGCGGCGCGTTCTCCCCCGTCAGCTGTCCCTCGAGCGCGGCGAGCACGAGAATGTCGCACGGCACCTCGAGCAACTCCGCATTCGTGACGTGCTCCGCCTCCGGGTAGCCCTCGAGGGTGCCGTGGTCGGCGATCCATTCGCGGACCGACGCGAGGTCGAGCCCGCGCTCCGAGTACACGGCCCCGGAGATGTCGGAAACGGCCAGGACGCTCGCCCCCTTCTCGACGAGCTCCTGCGCCGCGACGCCGCCGACGTTGCCGAAGCCCTGCACGACGCAGCGCTGCTCGTCGAGGCGCCAGCCGAGCCGCTCGCACGCACGCTCGACGACCATGACGACGCCGGCCCCCGTCGCCTCGCTCCGAAACAGCGATCCCCCGAGCGCGACCGGCTTTCCGGTGACGATCTCCGGCACCGCGTATCCGACCTGCATCGAGTACGTGTCCATGATCCACGCCATCGTCTGCTCGTTCGTCGCCATGTCGGGCGCCGGGATGTCCTCCTGCGGACCGATCACGCCACGCAGCTCGGACGTGTACCGGCGCGTCAGCCGCTGCAGCTCGGCGAGAGAGAGCTCACGCGGGTTGCAGCGGATTCCGCCCTTTGCGCCGCCGTACGGAAGACGGAGCAGCGCGCACTTCCACGTCATCCAGACCGCGAGCGCCGCACACTCGCCGAGCGTGACGTGCGGGTCGTACCGGATCCCGCCCTTTGTCGGTCCGAGGACGCTCGAGTGCTGCACGCGGTACGCGGGAAAGACATCGACGAGGCCGGCGTCGCGCCGGATCGGAACGGCGACCATCACCGCGCGCTCGGGCGATCCGAGCCGCGCGACGATCGACTCGTTCACGTCCGCGTACGGGATCGCCTGCTCGAACTGCGTGAGCGCCTGCCGGAAGAGCGGCGTGTCCCATTCCAGGGCCTGCTCGGCCGACAACTCCTCGATGCTTGCCACTAACGCTGAGTCTAGGTTCGCAATCGCCGCCGCGCCGGGCTTCGCCCCGTGCGGCCGGACCGGCAGGCCGTGAGAAGGCCCCCGACGAAGTCGTCATGCGAGGCGAAGCCGAGCGGACTTCGTCGGGCAGTGCCGGGGGCGGGATTCGAACCCGCACGCCCCACATCGGGGACAGCCGATTTTAAGTCGGCCGCGTATCACCAATTTCGCCACCCCGGCGTGGCAAGCCTAAACGGCCTATAACCCCGTCCAGTTGAACGTCGAGGGGATGTGCGCGGGCGGCTTTCCGATCGCGATCGCGATCTCCTGGTGCGGTTCGAGCTTGAGCGCGTAGGGCGGTTCCGTCTGCGGTTTCCCGTTGACGTACCACTTGTAGCCCTGGCAGTAGGCGCCGACGCACTTCTTGCTGAGGAAGACGCCCCACTCGGCGAAGAACGTCCCCAGCGTGTAGTGCTTGTTCGACGGCGCCTCGACGTGGACGATGCCGTCGGTCCGGTGCGTGTGGAGCTCGGTGATGAACGCGAAGTTCTGGTAGCAGCCGTAGATCCCGATGCACTGCGGGACCGTGACGTGCTTCCCGTTGACGAAGATGTCGAGGTGCTGGTGGATGTGGTAGGCGAGCTGCTCGGTCGGGTTCGATGTGAGATTGAGCGGCGCGAGCCGGTCCTGCAGGTGCGCCACCTCGGGCGGCCACGGCTGCTTGGTCTTCCGGATGCCGGGGAGGCTGTTGAACGGGTTGGGTCCGACGGCCGCCGGCGTGCTGCTGCCGCTGCCGCCGCGCAGCCCGAAGTACAGGGCGGCCCCGATCCCGGCGACTGCGATCACTGCCAGAACGGCGATGATCCCCCAAAGGCGCCGACGATCGTCCGCGGGCGGCCGTGCTCGTCTCGTGTCGCGCCGCTGAGGCGCCTGGACCGGCCGCTTCGGCGGGGCGGGCGTGCGAACTTTCTTGGCCAAGGCCCGGGCGATGGTACCGAAGCATGTTGCCGGACTGCGAAGTTCGCAACGTGCGAACTTTTCTACGGCGACCTTGCTTGACTCGCCGCCGCGCGCGCTCATATGCTCCTCCGCGCTGGAGCCGATGAACCTCAGGGTTCGTCGGCTCTGGCGTTTTTCGTGCCTTCGTTCGGGGCACGACCGTCGGGATCCCGATCCTGGAGGCCACATGGGTTTGCTCGACAAGCTGCTCGGCCGCGGCAAGAAGGCTGCCGGGGACGTGATGGGCGACTCGTCGCTACGACGCGAGGGAGCCGCACAGGAGCGCGCCGGCGCCGCGGAAGACCGCGCTGCGAAGCACGAGGAACTGGCGCAGGAACAGCGCAACCAGGCCGCGGAGGCGCGGGCCGAGGAGAGCGACTAAGGCGGTTGGACCAAGGGTCAGACCTTCCGGTCTGACCCTTTTGCGGCGGCGCCGTCCGACGACGCCTCTACCGTTCGTCGGCTCGATGGTCGGACCGATTCTCATCGCCCTCGTTCTGCTCGCTCTGGCGGCCGCGGCGCGCGTGTGGCTGCCTCGGTTCCTGGCTGCATTCCAGGCGCAGACGGCGACGCAGCTTTCGGAACGGAACGCAGAGGTCGACCGGCGGCTCGACAGCGTCGTCGAGACGATGGACCGCCGGCTGGCCGAGCTGGACACGAAGGTCGACCGCCGCCTCGAGAGCGCCTCGCAGACGTCGATCAAGATCCACGAGCGACTCGGCAAGGTCGACGAGGCGACGACGCAGATGCTTCAGAGAGCGCAGGATCTCGCGCGCCTCGAACAGGCGCTTCGGCCCCCGAAGGCGCGCGGCGGGTTCGGTGAGCTCCTGCTCGAGAACCTCCTCCGCGATCGCCTCCCGCCGACCGCCTACCAGATGCAGTACACGTTCGACTCGGGCGAGCGCGTCGATGCACTCGTGACGGTGGACCGGATGATTCCGATCGACTCGAAGTTCCCGCTCGACAACTACAACCGGATCGTCGAGGCCGAGACCGATGACGAGCGTGCGCTCGCCGAGCGGCAATTCGCTCGCGACGTCAAGCAACACATCGACGCGATCGCTGCGAAGTACATCCGCCCCGACGAGGGGACGTACGACTTCGCCTTCATGTACATCCCGGTCGAGGCCGTCTACTACGAGCTCGCGTGCGGGAAGACCGGCGCGCTTCTCGCGTACGCGAATGAGCGGCGCGTGTTCCCGGTGTCACCGACCACGTTCACGGCGTACCTGCAGGTGATCGCGCTCGGCCTGCGCGGAATGCAGATCGAGGAGCATGCGCACGAGGTGATGGCGTACGTCGCGGACCTGCAGCGCGACTTCGAACGGTTCACCGACGACTTCGACAAGATCGGCACGCATCTCGGCCACGCACAGTCGAAGTACCACGACGCCGGCAAGCGACTCGATCGGTTCGAGACGAAGCTCGAGCGTGCCGTCGAGGAGCAGGAAGAGCTCGAGGCGCAGACGGTCCTCGAGCTGCCGGGCGTCGCCGCAGACGCGGCCTAGTAGCGCAACAACGCGCCGACCCCTTCGACCGGCGCGAGATCCTCGTGGTGCCGGATCGCCCAGATCGCTCCGCCGTGCGCAAGCGTCTGATGCACCGCGAGGTCGAGGCCGGCCTCGACGCGCTCCAGGCGCGTTCCGTCGAGCGGGCAGCTGCCGTCTTCGAGCGCGGCGCGCCCGCACGCCGGACAGCGATACGCGGGCCGATCGGTCCCTTCCTGAAACAGGAGCAGGTCGACGCGGCCGTCGGACGCCGCTTCGAGCGTCTGTGCCCAGCCGGACGTAGCTCGGCCGTGGCGCCCGACCTCTTCACGCCACCGCGCGATCGCGTCCGCCTCGTCCTTCGACTGCGACTCCTCGAGGACCGGCGTCACAGCCTCGAGGATCTCGGCCGGCGTCGCGTGTGCCTCCGCCTGGGTCCAGCCGACGAGCGCGTCGCGCACCTCCTTCGACAACTCGTCCGCGAACTCGCTGCGCGTCTCCTCCGAACAGACGAGGACGATCTTCGGCGAGTGCAGGCGGCGCCGGCTGCGATCGAGCTCCTCGGCAACGCCTTTGAGGTGCTCCTGCACGAGCTTCTCGATGTGGCGCTGATAGCGCGCCTGCGACCAGCCGCCCTGATCGTGTCGTCCCGGCTGCTCGTCGAACTGGTCGACGATCGGCTCGAGCCGGCCGAAGCGCAGACGGTAGAGCTGGCCCTGCTCCCGCCCGACGACCGCGACGATTGTCCCGTCCATGCGCGCAAGGAGCGGAACGAGAGGCGCGAGGTAGAAGTCGCGTCCGACACGCACGCCGTCGCGCACGGGCTCGGGCAGCGAGAGCACGTCCCAGAAGTTGTCGAGCGCCGCGGCGAAGACCGCGAGGCCCCGCGCGCCGTCGCGCTCGAAGTCGTCGTCGAACCAGCGGGCGATGCGCTGGAAGTCGGCGTTCAGCCCCTGGCGCGCCGCGTGCGTGAGCTCGGTTCGGTCGGTCTTCTCGGCCGCGTTGAGCAGCGCGTTCATCCGCGATTGCGCGTCGCTCGGCGTCGGCACCTCGGACGGATCGAGATTCAGGTAGAGGCTGATCGCACAGCCGTTCTCGGTTCGGAAACCGGCAAGCTCGCGGAGTCTCGGCCACGTCACCGTTCCAGCCATTACCCGCCGGTTCGTTACCACGACGCCGCGATTCTATGCGTACGCTCGGCGCGTGGTCTTCACGGTCGGGCATGGAGTGCGACCGATCGAGGAGTTGATCGAGACGCTTCAAGGGGCCGGTGTCCGAACGCTCGTCGACATCCGAAGGTTCCCGTCCTCCCGCCGCAATCCGCAGTTCAATCGAGACCCACTGAGCTCCTCGGTCGAAGCCGCAGGGATCGCCTATCGCCATTCCGAAGAGCTCGGTGGGCGCCGAAGCGGCGAGCCGGGCGAGGAGCGGTTCTGCTGCGTCCGGGTGGCAGCGTTTCGCAGCTACGCGGCGAGGATGGCGACCGAGCCCTGGCAGCGGGCGCTCGCCTCGGCACTCGGGGAACCGACGCCCTGTTTCATGTGCGCCGAGTCCTTGTGGACGCGCTGCCACCGGCGCCTGATCGCCGATCTGCTCCTCGCTCGGGGCGAGCCGGTGGTCCATCTCCTCTCGCCGCGCCGGCGTGAGCCCCATCGCCTCTTTCCCGAAGCCGAGGCGCGCGACGGGCACCTGTACCTCTGCGGGGCCCTGGTTGCATGAGGAAGCTTCAGCCGGGGCACATCGTTTAATACAGGTGTAAAGGAAGGCTGAAAATGACCATGACTGAGAACGGCGTCCGCGAAGTGATCATCATCGGCGGCGGGCCTGCCGGGTACACGGCTGCGCTCTACGCTGCGCGCGCGAACCTCCGCCCCCTCGTGATCGAGGGCTTCAACTGGGGCGGCCAGCTGATGATCACGAGCGACGTCGAGAACTACCCGGGCTACCCAGAGGGGATCATGGGCCCGGAGATGATGCAGGACTTCCGGCGCCAGGCCGAGCGCTTCGGCGCGGACTTCGTCACCGACGACGTGACGAAGGTCGATTTTTCCGAGCAGCCCTTCCGCGTCTCGGTGGAGGACCACGAGTACCTGGGTGAGACCGTGATCGTCGCCACCGGCGCGAGCGCGCGCCAGCTCGGGCTCGACTCGGAGCAGAAGCTGCAGGGACGTGGGATGTCGTACTGCGCGACCTGCGACGCGGCGTTCTTCCCGAACAAGCACGTGGTGGTCGTCGGCGGTGGGGACTCGGCAATGGAGGAAGCCACATTCCTCTCCCGCTTCGCGTCGAAGGTGACGGTCGTCCACCGGCGCGACGAGTTCCGCGCGTCGCAGATCATGCTCGACCGCGCACGTGGGAACGACAAGATCGAGTGGATCACGAACGCAGTCGTCGACGAGGTGCTCGGCGACACGCGTGTCACCGGCCTCCGCCTCCGCAACGTGAGCACGGGCGAGACGTGGGAGATCGAGGCCGACGGAGTCTTCGCGGCGATCGGACACGACCCGAACACGCGTCTCTTCCTCGACCAGCTCGATCACGACGAGGCGGGCTATCTCGTGACGAAGCCGGGGAGCACCGAGACGAACTTCCCGGGCGTCTTCGCGGTCGGCGACGTCGTCGACCACATCTACCGGCAGGCGGTCACCGCAGCTGGATCCGGGTGCATGGGGGCGCTCGACGCGGAGCGGTTTCTTGCGGCGCGGGAAGGCCACCTGATGGCGGCCGAAGCGGCGCCGCGAGCATAGTCCAGCCGACGCGCCGTCTACTCTCGGCGGGTGGCCGAATGGATCGACCTGATCGATCCGTCCGTGGACGAGCTGCGCGAGAAGCTGCCGAGGTCCGTCCAGGAGTCGGCGCTGGAGCTGCTTCTCGCGCCCGCGAAGCACAACGACGAGCCGCGGCCGACGCTGCAGGCGCACGGCGACTACATCTTCGGGGTCTTCCTCGTCGCTGTTGCGATTCCTGACGAGGACCGGCTCTTCTATCAAGAGGTGGATGTCGTCGTCACCCACGACGTCTTGCTCAGCGTCAGCAAGACGCCGCCGGGTGAGCATCCGTACGATCCGCGTCCTGCGCGTGAGTCTTGCCGCCCGGACGACAACGCGGGGATGATGCTCTACCGGCTCGTCGACGACATCGCCGAGCGCTACCTCGATCTCGTCGACGCGCTCGACGGGGAGATCGACGAGCTCGAGGACGGCGTCGAAACCTCACCGGCGCCTGTCACGCGCGACCGGTTGAGCGAGCTGCGCCATGACCTGCTGCATATCCGGCGGACGCTCGCGCCGACCCGAGACGCGGTCCGACGGGTCATCGACAACGTGGTCGAAGTCCAGACGGGACAAGAGGTGTTCCCGCACGAGGTCGAGGTCGCGTTCAACAGCGCGTACGACAAGCTGCTGCGTGCGTTCGACGGGCTCGAGCTCTCCCGCGACCTGATCGGAAGCGTGCGCGACTACCTGCAGGCGAAGATCGCGAACGATCAGAACGAGGTCATGAAGAAGCTGACCGTCATCGCCTCGGTGTTGCTGCTGCCGACATTCATCGTCGGGCTGTACGGCCAGAACTTCCGCCACCACTTCCCGGAGCTCGGGTGGCAGTTTGGCTACGCGTATTCGTGGGGCCTGATCATCGCGACGACCCTGATCCAGCTGGCGTTCTTCCGCTGGAGGAAGTGGCTGTAAGAGCCATGTCCGCGCACCCCCACCCTCTCTGAGGGTGGGGCTGAACCCGCCACCCTCTCCGGCGACGATACCGGCCAACCGCGCACACGTGGGTGACGGGACCGCGCCGATTCTGTACCGATCGACCCACAAGGCGGTCGAGCGACGGAGCGGCGCCGCTCGTCCCTACGATTGACGCCGTGCCGTTCTTCATCTGCCCCAACTGCAAGCAGCGCTCCGTCGACCACGACGGCCTCGAGGAGCTCGACGACATCCCCGTCGCCTGCCACAGCTGCGGGTTCGGGTTCCTCTTCGAGCTGATGGACGACTACTACCCCGCCCCGAACTCCGGCTTCGTCGTCTGCGACCGCGACGCCCGCATCATCGCCAGTGGCCGCGGGGTCTTCGAGCTCACCGGGTATCCGGAACAGGAGCTGATCGGCGCGGAGGTCGTCGAGCGGCTCGGGCTGAGCGGCTTCGCGGCAGACATGAACCCGGCGAAGCTGTCGATCGAGTGGGGCGTTCGGCGCCTCGGGGAGCGACTCGAGCTTCGCACGCGTGCCGGCCAACAGAAACGGATCACCGCCGACTTCTTTCCCGCCTACGACGAGGACGGCGGGCTGCTCGTGGCACTCACACCGCGCGGCTGACGTAGACGGACGTCACGTAGGGGAAGTCGAACGTCCCGCCACGCGCCGCCGCAACCTCGCGAAGCTGCCGCTCCAACTCCGCTCGCCGTTCCCGCGACGCCGCCGCGACGAAGCTGATCGACATGATTCGCCCGATGAGGGCGTCGACGTCGAGTCGCTGGGCGAAACGAAAGGTCCGCTCTTCCATGGCGCCGAAGAGTGGGCTCTCGTCGAGAAAACCGGACGAGTCCTGGCTCTTCGCGCGTCCCGCCGGAACGAATGGATCCATCAGCGCAGTGACTTCCTGCTGGAGCTCGTCGTCCTGGTCGCGACCGTTCCACATGAGCGCCACGCCGCCGCCGGACCGGAGGACCCGGTGCATCTCCGCCACCGCCTCGTCGAAGCGGAACCAGTGGAACCCCTGGCCCACGGTGATGGCATCGACGCTGCCGTCATCGAGCGGGATCAGCTCCGCGGCGCCGTGCAGCGCCGTCACGTTCGGAACAGCTCGGCGGAGCTCGGCGAGCATCGCCTCGCCCGGCTCGACGGCGATGATCTCTGCTCCGGTCGGCACGAGTTGCCGCGTCAGCTTCCCGGTTCCCGCCGCGAGATCGAGCACCGTGCGCCCAGGGCGGAGGTCGAGTTCCTCGACGATCCACGCGACCGCGTCGGGCGGATATTCGGGTCGCACGCGCTCGTAGAGCTGCGCGACCTGCTCGAAGCTTCGCGACTCCGGATGTTGAAGCTCGCTCACGAGTTCAGCTCCGCCCGGATTCTGCCTGCTAGCTCGGCGAGCTCGCCGTTCGTCACGGCGAGCCGCCGCCGCTCAGACACGGCTCGAGGGGCAGAGATCGTTGATGACGCATTCGGCACAGCGGGGCAACCGCGCGAGACAGACGCGTCGACCGTGCCAGATCAGCAGGTGGGGGAACAGGCCCCACTCCTCACGGGGGACGAGCCGCATGAGGTCGCGCTCGATCTTCACCGGATCCTCCTGCTTCGTGAGGCCGAGCCGCTGCGAGAGGCGGCGCACGTGCGTGTCGACGACGATGCCCTGCGGATTCCCGAGCTCGGCCGCGACGACGTTCGCGGTCTTGCGCGCAACGCCGGGCAGGCGGACCAACTCGTCGATCGTCCGTGGAACCTCACCGTCGTACTCCTCGATCAGCATCTTCATGGTGCCGCGCAAGGACTTCGCCTTCTGCCGGAAGAAGCCGGTCGCGTAGATGTCGCGCTCGAGCTCCTCGGGCGGAACGGCGAGATAGTCCTCCGGTCGGCGGTACTTCTCGAACAACGCCGTCGTTACGCGGTTCACGTTCACGTCGGTCGTCTGCGCGGAGAGCATCACCGCGACGAGGAGCTGCAGGGGATTCGTCGAGCGCAGCGCGATCTTGGCATCGGGATGCGCCGCCTGCAGCCGCCCGATGATCGGGCGGATGCGCGCGCGCTTCGGACCGACGCGCTTGCGCGCCTCGTGCACGTAGCTCTTCGGCATCGGCGCTAGACGGTAGCGAGCGCCGGCTCTGCGTAGCCGTGCTCGCGGAGCCGCGGCCCGGCGCACACCACGTCGAGCGCCGGGCAACCCGCACAGGTGTACTCGTCCGGTGACGGGCGGAAGTCGCCCTCGTTGATGCGCTCGATCGCCGCGGACAGACCAGTTTCAAGCTCGGCGACCTGCGCGCTCCGGAACACTGTCGAGACGACGGCGTCGGGCCGTTCGAGGAAGTGGTAGACGACCTCCACCTCCTCGGCACCGGCGCGGAAGCACGCGAGCGCGTACACGAGCCGTTGCAGCCGGTAGTCGGCCTCGACGATCTGCTCGGGCGTTCCCTCTTCGAGCGAGTTCGTCTTGTAGTCGACGACGATCGCGCGAGGGCCGTCGAGTTGGAGCACGTCGATTCGCCCGTGGAGCAGGACGCCGTCGTGCACGAACGTGAACGGACGCTCGGGCAGCGCCCCGTCGAGACGCGCCACCCGCCGCGCGAGCTCCGACTCGCAGTAGGCGGAGACGAACCGCGTGATCCGCTCGAGCTCTTCGTCCGTGACGCCCGGATACCAGGCGCGGACGTGACTCTGGAGGTCAGCCGGCGGCAGCGGCTCCTGCAGGTTGACGAGCTCGAGCAGCCGGTGCACCGCGGTGCCGACCTCCGTCGCAGCGAGCCCGGTCGTTCCCGGCGCAGCAAGGCGCTCGTCCGTCGCCTTCATCCCGGCGATCCTCTCCGCGTAGTAGCGGTAGGAGCAGCTCTCGAACTGGCCGAGCGCCGTGAACGACAGCCGGCGCACGCGATGGAGCGGTGGCTGCGGCACCGGAACGAGCGGCGCCAGCGGCGGAACGATCTGCGGAAGCCCGCCGCGGCTGTTCGCATCGAAGAGGAGCAGCTGTTCCTCGCCCTCCTCGACCGCAACGGCCGCTGCCTCCGGGTCGGGCCGCCGGCGATCGACGCGCACGACCACCCGCGCCCCTTCCCGCTCGAGCTCGACGGGCTCCGTTCCGGCGCGCTCGAGCTCCTCGCGTGCATCGAGCTGGCCGAGCACCCATCCGATCGGCGTCGTCTCGTCCGCCGTCCGCGTCGGATCGATCGCTCCCGAGACGATCAGGCGGTCCTTCGCACGCGTCATCGCGACGTAGTAGAGGCGCAACCGCTCCGCACGCTCCTCTTGCTTTCGCGCCTCGCGGACGGCCTCGTATGCGAATGCGCCGCGGCGCTCGCTCGTGATCGGGTCCGCTACTCGGAATCCGAAGCGACCGTCCGAGAGCGCGAGGATCTCGTCGGTCGGCGGCGGCGCCTTGTCGCGGCCCGCATCGGCGACGACGACGACCTTGAACTCGAGCCCTTTCGCCGCGTGGATCGTCAGCAGGCGCACCGCGTCCGCGCCCTCCTCCTCGGCAACCGCCTCGAGCTCCCGCGCGCCGACCGCCTCCTGGTCGCGGACGAACCGCACGAAGCCCTCCACGTCTGGGCCGCGCAGCTCCTCGTACGAGCGCGCGAGGCGCGCGAGCTTGCGGATGCACAGCTGTTCGAGCGACAGGCGTGCAGACAGCGCGGCTAGCCGGTCGTACCGCTGGCGGAAAGCTCGCAACAGGTGCGCGTCGCGCTGTGGCAGCGTCTCCGGGGTCCCGCGCTCGAGCCCGACGAAGAGCGGCCGCTTGGGCGCCGCGCGGCGCAGAAGGACGAGCGCATCGTTCGACACGCCGACGAACGGCGAAGCGAGCACGCTGACGAGCGCTTCGTCGTCGTAGCGGTTGTGCAACAGCCGCAGGTAGTTGAGGAGATCGACGACCTGTTGTTGTCCGAAGTAGCCCTTGCCGGTCGCCCGGTAGGTCGGGACGCCGAGCTCCCGCAACTCCTGCTCGTACCACTCCGCGTCGGTGCCGGCGGCGAAGAGGAGGACGATCTCCCCCGCGGTCGCTGCGCCGGCGTCGAGCAGCTCACGGATTCGCCTCGCGATTGCCTTCGCCTCCGCGCGCCGCCAGTGGATCCGGTCGTCGTCCGCGTACGAGGCCTTGTCCGTGACGAGTAGCTCGACCGGCGCGCCGAAGACCGGGTCGGGGAACTCGCCCGACGCCGTGAGCGGCTGGAACTCGTCGCCGAAGTCGGCGCCGAACAGGTGGTTCACGACCGCGAGCACCTCCGGGCGCGAGCGGTAGTTCAGCGTCAACGGCAGGACGTTCGGCGAGGCCGCGCGCCGCTCCCGGAACACGTGCACGTCCGCGTGCCGGAAACCGTAGATCGACTGGAACTCGTCGCCGACGAAGAAGACCTCCTTCTCCCCCGGGCCGCCGGCGAGAAAGTCGATCAGCTCGCACTGCAGCCGGTTCGTGTCCTGGAACTCGTCGACCATGATCGACCGGAACCGCAGTTGCTCCCGCGCGCGGATCGCCTCATCGTCCCGCAACAGATCGCGTGCGCGCAGCTGCAGGTCCTCGAAATCGAGCGCCGACTCCTGGTCCTTCGCGTCCTGGTAGGCCGCGGCGAACCCCGCGAGAAGCTCCTGGAGCAGATCGCGGTCGCGCGCCGCGAGCTCGTCGAGCGCAGCCTGCTCGACCCCGAGCCGTGCTTCTTCATACGTCGCCGCGCGCTCGCCGCGGAGCTTGAGACCGCTGAGCTCGAACAGCCGGTCGGCCGCGGTCTCCGTCTCGGCGATCGTGAGCGCCTGCCGCGCCGCCTCGCGCGTCGTCTCGCTCGCTCCCGCGTCTCCCGCGAGACAGCGCGCCGCCTCCGCCCAGTCGGCGCGACACGAGTCGAGGCTCGGACGGTCGCCGAGCTCGAGGACGAGCTCACGTCCCGCCGCGCGCAGCGTCTCGTAGACGCCGATCAGCATCCGGCGGAGGTTCGCCGCGCCGTAGACCGCGAGCAGCCGCAGACGCTCAGGGTCGTCGCCGCCACAGAACGCGTCGAGGGCGGCGTCGAACGCCTCCGTGCGCAGGACACGGCCCTGGCTCTCGTCGAGCACGCGGAAACGCGGATCCACACCGGCGGCGAACGCATGCGAGCGCAACAACCGGTGGCAGAAGCCGTGGATCGTGGAGATCCACGCGCCGTCGAGGGCGCGCGCGAGATCGTGGCGCTCAGCCGCCGTGAGCCGCGCGCGAATGCGTCTGCGCAGCTCGCCGGCGGCCTTCTCCGTGTACGTGACCACGAGCACCGACTCGACGTCGAGACCCTCGTCGCACACCGCGCGGGCGAACCGCTCGACGAGGACCTTCGTCTTCCCCGTCCCGGCGCCGGCGGAGACGAAGACGACGCCGCGTGCGTCGACCGCCGCGTGCTGCTCGGGATTCATGCGCGCCGCACCCGGCACATCGACCACAGGTCGCACCACGTCGGACACGAGCCGCCGCGCGGATCGTGCGTGACGTCGCCGCCGCGAATGCGATCCACGAGGTCCACGGCCACGCCCCGCGCGCGCTCGACCTGCTCCCAGAACGCGTCCTCGTCGAGGTAGTCGTTCTTGACGAAACCGGGAACGCCGTCGTCCTTCGCCTCCGCGCGCAGCAGGCCGCGCGCCTTTCGCTCGCCCGAGAGCGGGCGGTAGAGGCCGCCGAGCGGCTCGATCCCGACGAGGTCGCGCAGCACGAGCATGTAGAGCGGGATCTGCAGGCGCAGCTCGCTCTCGATCTCACGCGCCGAGTGCGCGTGCTTCCCCGACTTGTAGTCCTGCACGATGCCGCGCTGCAGCTCGGGCGCCGCGCGCTCCGTCCCGAAGCCGACCTCGAAGCGCGAGACCTCGAAGCGGCGCGGAACGAGTGGAACCTCCGATTCGGCGTCCGCCCGCACGAATGCCTCGAGGTCGCGCCAGAGCCCGTGCTCGAGCTCGCGGCGCTGCAACGCAGTCAGCTCCATGCGCACGCCGCGGAGCGCGTCCTCGAGACAGCGTCGGAGAAACGGCATCGCATCGTTTACCCGGTCGGCGTCGATGCGCTCGACTCCCAGCTCCTTCGGCAGGCCCGAGTAGAAACGGAAGAGCGCCTGGTGTGCGACTCCGCCGCGGAGGCGCGCATCGAGCTCGGCGTCGATTGCGCGCGGGTCGAGCAGCCGCTCGACGAACCACATCGACGAGCAGTCGGCGAAGCGCTCGAGCTCGGTGACGCCGTACGTTGCCCGGCGGCGGAGCTCCTCGAGCACCTGGGGATGCGTGAGTCGCGTTTGGCGCGTGAACGCGCCGAGCGCGCGCTGGATTTGCCGGTCCCACTCGTTCGCCGCCGCCACGCTGCGTGCAAGCTCCGCGTCGTCCGCCGCAAGCGTCGCGGCCGCGCGCAGACGCTCGCGCGTCGTGGGCGCGTCCTCGAGCGGCCACGTCAGCTGCGAGAGCGACCGGCGTCGAGTCCAGCGACGGACGTCCTCGTCCGGGAACACACGCCGGACTTCGTCCCAGAACGGGCTCGGCTCGCGCGGGTTGCCGTCGTCGGTTGCCGCTTCGCGGACGAGGTACAGACGGTGCGTCGCGCGAGCGGAGACGGTGTAGAAGAGGTAGCGGTCGCGCGCGACGTGGTCGCGCGGAGCAAGACGCGCGTTTCGGTGCGCGTCGAGGTCGCGGCGGACGTCGTCGCCGAGGAACGGCGACTCGTGAACGCGGCGCGGAAGGCTCCCTTCCTCGAGACCGAGCACGAAGACGACCTCGACGCGACGCGTGCGTGCGCGCATCAGGTCGAGGACGGCGACGCGCCCCGGCTCGGGCGCCGACGCGCGACGAACCTCGGTGCGCTCCAGTGCGGCGACGACGTCCTCCGGCGAGAGCGGCTCGCCGAGCTCCGTCCACCCGCGCAGCTCTCCGAGCAGACGCATGACCGCGTCGTGCGCCCGCAGGTCCTGGCGCGACGTCTCGCCGACCGGCGGGGACTCGAGCCCGTACGCGGCTCGAAGCATCGACGCGGCGAGGCCCTGCACCGCGTCGAGACTCGTCCGTGCATTGCGGACGGCCTCGAGCGGGGCGATCGCCTGCCCGTCGCGGAGGCGGATCGTCTCCTCCTCGACGCGTTCGGCCGCTTCGACGGCGCGCCCGCGCAGCCGGCCTTCGAGGAAGTCGACGTTGGTCCGGTTGAAGCCGGAGTACGGCGAGCGAAGGAACGCGTAGAGGTCGCGCCGTCCGCCGCCGAGCCAGGCAAAGCGAATCAGCGAGACGAGCGCCTGTCCGAACGGCGTGCGGTCGAGCCGCAGCCGACTCTCGATCGCGTACGGGATTCCGAGCGTCGCGAACGCCGTCTCGAGCGGCGCCTGCCAGCGCTCGATCGACGGACAGACGACGGCGATCTGCTCCGCCGCCGTTCCGCCGCGGATCAGCTCCAGCAACTCCTCCGCGACGAGCTCGAGCGCACCGCGCGCGCCGGCGCCTTCGAAGAAGCGAATCGCGCCGTCGATCGGAGGCGCGTCGGACTGTACGTCGTTGAAGAGCGCACGCTCGAGGTGTGCGATTGCGGGCTCGGCGACGTCTCCGAAGCGCGGCGGGAGCTGTTCGATGCGTCCGTCGGCGAGACCCGAGAGGTCGTCGATCGTCCGGCTGAGCGACGCGAACGCCGCACGTCCCGGTTCGTACGGGATCGAGACGGTCACGTCGGCGCGACCCGCGAGCGCCTGGACCAGCGCCCATTCCGCTCCGGTCAGGTCTTCGAAGCCGTAGGCGAACACCGGCTGGCCGTTCCATGCGTCGAGGTCGGACGCGAGCCGCTCCGCCGCCGCGCGGCGCATCAGGTCGCGATCCCAGAGCTCGAGCCGGTCGAGCTCCGCCCGGTACGCGGCGTACAGCGACGCGAGGTCGCCGTCGACGTCGGTGGGATCGAGCAGACCCGACTCGAGCTCGGCGATGCAGGTCAGAAGGGCGTCGGCGAAGCCGGCGTATCGGGCCGAGCGCCCGAACCCGTTCATCCCCGCGCGGGCGACGCTGACCGCCCGGCGGACGAGCAGCGCACGCTGGGTGTCCGAGGCGACCCGCCGCGGTGCGCCGCCTTCCCTCGCGATCTGCTGGAACAGGTCGTCGAAGGTGCCGACGGTGCCGCCGAGGAGTGCCGGCTGCAGCTCGATCAGATCGCGCTCGGCGCGGTCGACGTCCGGACGGTTGGGCACGATGAGGAACGGCTCGCGCGGGAGCGCGTCCAGATAGCGCCGAAGGAGAAGCGCCACCTTCCCGGCGTTGGCCGGGCCGGTGATGAGCGTCAGACCCAACCGACCCATGCTACTTCGGGGGTCTGACGGCGTTTGCGCGGGCTCGTGGAAAGAGCGTGAAACTCGTTTTAAGGTTCCTCCGTGCTCTTCCGCCCGGAAGCGTTCGAGCCGCTCACCGAGACGGAGTGGAACGCGGGCCGTGTCCGCGACGGCATCCGGGGGATCGTCGCCGACGCCGACGATTCGCTCCGCGGGCCGAAGCTCATGTGGCCGGTGCACGAGTGGGACG
>VAYM01000001.1 GCA_005884945.1 Actinomycetota bacterium
TCGACGCTGCAGGAGCTCGACGCCGACGACGAGATCCGCTGCATCGTCCTCGGCGGGAACGAGCGCGCGTTCGCCGCCGGCGCGGACATCGGCGAGCTCGCGCAGTCGTCCGCGATCGACCTCTACTACGCGCGCAGGATCGAGCGCTGGGATGCGATCCGCAACCTCTGGACACCGCTTGTCGCCGCCGTGTCCGGCTACTGCCTCGGCGGGGGCTGCGAGCTCGCGATGTCGTGCGACCTGATCGTCGCGTCCGAGACCGCGCGCTTCGGTCAGCCGGAGACGTCGCTCGGGATCATCCCGGGCGCCGGCGGGACGCAGCGGCTGACGCGCGCCGTCGGCAAGTCGCTCGCGATGGACGTCATCCTCAGCGGGCGGATGCTGCGCGCGGAGGAGGCGCGTGCGTCGGGCCTCGTCGCGCGCGTCGTCGCGAAGGAGGCGTGGCTGGAGGAGGCGAAGCGCGTCGCGCGCGACATCGCGACCAAGGGACCGGTGGCGACCCGGCTCGCGAAGGAAGCCGTCGACCGCGCGTACGAGTCGACGCTGCAGCTCGGGCTGGAGTACGAGCGCCGCGCGCTCTACCTCGCGTTCGCCTCGGCGGACGCGCGCGAGGGGCTCACGGCCTTCACGGAGAAGCGCAGACCGGACTTCAAGGGCCGCTAGTGGCCGGGGTCGCGCGGTTCCTCGACCCGCCGCGGTTGCGAACGGCCACGGCCGAACGGTACGAGGAACGGCACGCGACCTGGCTCGAGCTCTTCGTCGACCTCGTCTTCGTCGTCGCGATCGCGGAGCTCGGCACGACCTTCGCGCACCACGTCGATCTCGGCGGGTTCCTGCGCTACCTCGGCCTCTTCGTTCCGGTCTGGTGGGCGTGGGCGGGATTCGCCTTCTACGCGACGCGGTTCGACACCGACGACCTGGTCTACCGCGCGCTCGCGCTGCTCGGCATGTTCTGCGTCGCGGCGCTCGCGACGACCGTCCCGAGCGCGTTCGAAGGTCGCGGAAACGGCTTTGCGCTCGCATACGCGGCGATCCGGGTCGTCATCGTCCTGCTCTACGTCCGCGCGTGGCGTCACGTGCGCGAGGCGCGGGCGCTCGCCGGCTGGTTCATCGCGATGTTCGGGATCGCGATCGTCTTCTGGCTCGTGTCGCTTGCCGTGCCGTCTCCGGGCAAATACGTGCTCTGGGCCGTCGCGCTCGCGTTCGAGCTCGCCGCTCCGCCGCGCGCGTGGCGCTTGATCCGGCATGCGCCGATCCACCCGGCGCACATTCCGGAGCGCTTCGGCCTGCTGACGATCATCGTCCTCGGCGAAGCGGTGCTCGCCGTGGTGATCGGAACGGTGGACGTCAACTGGAGCGTGCTCTCCGGCACGACGGCGTTCGCGGGGTTCGTCGCGGCCGCGGCGATCTGGTGGATCTACTTCGAGTTCTTCGACACGTCGGTTGCAAGCAGCAGCGTCGCGCGTGGAATGACATTCGTGTACGCGCACTACTTCGTCGCGGCGGGAATCGCGGCGTTGGGAGTCGGCGTGCGCGTGGCGATCATCTCCGCCGCACCGGGCAACGCGTATGCGCACTCAGGCTGGGTCGCCGCGGCGGGTGCCGGCCTCTACATGTTTGCCCTTGGAGTCATCCAGCTCGTCACCCCGCCGACGGTGTTCGACGTCGACGTCCTTCTTCGCTTTGCGACGGCAGCGCTCGCGCTCGTGCTCGTTGCGCTGACCAACGTCCTGTCGCCGATCCTCGTGCTGTGGATCGTCGCGGCCGCCCTCGTCGCGCAGGTCGTCGTCGAGCTGTTCTCACACGAGGAGCATCGTCCCGAGCCTGCGATGTCGATCTAGGACGCCTTCGCGGCCTCCTGGTGCGTTGAGACGGCGAACGGCTGGTACGTCCCGAAGTACCAGGTGTTCCCCTCGGGATCGCGTGCGCCGTAGTCGCGCGAGCCGTACTCCGTGTCGCGGAGCTCCATCACGATGTCGGCCCCCGCGGCACGTGCGCGCGCGCAGTGCTCGTCGGAATCCTCGACGACGACGTAGATGCTGCCGCGCGTCGCCGGGGAGTCCGCGCGCGACGAGCCGAGCATGACCATGCCGTTTCCCAGCCGGACCTCGGCGTGCTGAATCGTCCCGTCCTCGCCCGCGTAGGCGGCGTGCCGCTCGGCGCCGAACGCGCTGACGAGGAAGTCGATCGCCGCCTGCGCGTCGTCGTAGCTCAGGATCGGGAAGACGGTCGGATGTTCCACGGATTGCTCCTTTCGTTCGAGGTGCCGCCAGCGTACGGGCCTCCGCCGCTCCCGTCTTGGACGGAATTGACGCGGCGCCTACGCGGCGATGCCGCCCGAGTCGAGCCGGGCGGCTGCGAACGCGCCGGGGGTCGTGCCTGCGAACTCGTGGAACTCCCGGTTCAGGTGTGCCTGGTCGAAGTACCCGCAGTCGAACGCGATCTCCGCGAGGTTCCGAGTCGTGGGCGCACGGAGTTGTTTCACCGCGCGATCGAAGCGGATGACGCGGGCGAACGTCTTCGGGGCGAGCCCGATCTGGTCACGGAAGCGCGCGATCAGGCGGCGATGGCTCCAGCCGAGCTCGTCGGCGAGCTCGTGAATCGGCGCGCGGCCGTGCGAACCGTGCAGTCGCGCCCAGGACCACTCGATCTCCGGCGACGGATCGACCGAGCGAGCGAGCCGCCGGAGGAGAAAGTCGTCGAGGAGCTCGAAGCGCGCCGACCACGAGCGCGCCTCGCGAAGCCGGTCGACGAGCTCGCGTGTCTGCGGTAGCACGTCCTCGAGCGGGATGACCTGGTTCGCGAGCTCGTGCATCGGGCGTCCGAACAGCCTCCGGGCGCCGAGCGGCTTCAGTCGAAGCTCGATGCACGCCCACGACGACGCACCGTGCACGAGCGACGGACCCGTGGACAGGCCGCCGGTGAAGGAGTCGAGCGCGACCGTGCGGCCGGCGGTCTCGATGTTCCACTTCGCGCCGAGGTTGAGGATCATCGGAACCCCGGGGATCGGGACCTCTCGCAGCGTCGACGCCGATCCGCCAGTCTGCTCCCAGCCCTCGATCGCGCCCGTGATGTAGGGCGCGAGCGACGCGGCCGGAGTACGCCGGGCGACGTCCACGCGCAGAGCGTATGTCAGCCCTCGAGCTCGGTGGGGACGAGCTCGATCTCGAGCTGACGTCCCTCGCGGATCAGGCCGACGCGGAGCGTGCGCCCGATCGCGTCGCTGACCATGAGCCCGTGAAGCTTGTCGACGCTCTCGATCGGCGCCTCGTCCATCGAGACGATCAGGTCTTCGGCGCGAAGGCCCGCGCGCGCCGCGGGGCTGTCCTCGACGACCTGCACGATCTCGACACCGCTGTCCTGACCGAGCTCCCGCGCGAGCCGCGGGGGCAATGGACGCGGACCGCCCGCTAGGCCGAGGTACGCGCGGCGAAATCGCCCCTCAGTCATCAGCGCAGCGATGATCCGGCGCGTCGCTGCGTTGATCGGAACCGCGAGGCCGAGGCCGACGCCAGCGACGGCGGTGTTGATCCCGACGACGCGGCCGCGACCGTCCGCGAGCGCGCCGCCGGAGTTGCCTGGATTGAGTGCGGCGTCCGTCTGGATCACGTTGTCGACGAGCCGCTGGTTCGCTCCGGACCGCGTCGGCAACGACCGCCCGAGCGCGGAGACGACACCCGCGGTCACCGACCCGCCGAAGCCGTGCGGGTTCCCGATCGCGACGACGAGCTGGCCGACGCGCAGGCGCTCCGCGTCGCCGAGCGTGGCCGGAACGAGGTCGCCGGCTTGCGCGCGGAGGACGGCGAGGTCGGACAGCGCGTCCGTTCCGACGACCTCGAAGTCGAGCTCGCGGCCGTCGGCGAACGATGCTCGGCCTGTGCCGGCCGTGCGCGCGATGACGTGCGCGGACGTGAGCATGAACCCGTCGGGCGTGATCACGACCGAACTGCCACCGCCGTCGAGCATCCGCCCGCCGCGCACGCGGCGCGCGACACGGAGGCTGCCGACGGACGGTGTGAGCCCTTCCGCGACGCCGATCACCGTGCGCGAGTACGCATCGAGAGCTTCGGCGTCGTCGAGCTCTCCACCGGGAACGGAGCCCGGTTGCCCGGGCCCGAGGATCGCGTCGATGTCGATCAGCGGCATTCCGGCCAAGCTAGCAGCGGCCAAAAAGGTTCCGTCGTCTGCTAGCGACCCGATCGTCGTCGGCGGTCGGTCAGACGGATCCGCGGCAAGGCCCGCGCGTCCCGAGGGCGGCACCGCAAGCGCGCCGCCTGCAAGAGTCCACCTATGGCCGAGGTGGAGACGAGGCGCGACGGCGCGGTCCTGACGATCACGCTCAACCGTCCAGACGTCCTCAACGCGTTCAACGCGCCGATGCACAAGGCGCTCGCGGCCGCACTGAAAGAGGCGCGCGGGGCAGAGGTTCGCGCCGTCGTCATCATCGGCGCCGGCCGCGGGTTCTGCGTCGGACAGGATCTGACCGAGTTCCGCGAGGCGCCCGGCGACATCGGCGAGCGCCTGCGTGCGAGCTACCACCCGAACGTGCTCGCGATCCGTGCGCTCGAGAAGCCGGTGATCGCTGCGGTGAACGGCGCCGCGGCGGGCGCTGGTCTCTCGTTTGCGTGCGCGTGCGACATTC
>VAYM01000149.1 GCA_005884945.1 Actinomycetota bacterium
AGCGAGAGTTCTTCGCCCTCTACGGCCGGTCGGCCAAGAATGTCGTCGAGATCGCCCGTCTCCTGGTCCGACTTGTCGAGCGATTCCCGGCGGACGAGGACCTCCTGCGAGACATCAAAGACCTCGAGCACGAAGGCGACCGTCTGACGCGTGAGCTCGTCGATCTTCTGAATCGAACGTTCGTGACTCCATTTGATCGAGACGACATGTACCGCTTGGCCGGAGCGCTCGACGACATCTGCGATCACATCGACGAAGCCGCCGGGAACATCTCCGGCTACGGAGTCGAGGAAATCCGTCCGCAGGCGATCGAGCAGGCGCATGTGATCCTGCGGAGTGCGGAGAAATTGCGGGAGGCGGTCGACCGAATCGAGGGCTTCAAGGATTCGAGTCGGCAGCTGCACGAGCTCCGCGACCTCGAGGATGAAGGCGACCGCTTGAACCGCGATGCGGTCGCCGAGTTGTTCGCCACCGCCGACGATCCGCTCCTCGTGATCCGGTGGAAGGACATCCACGAGCAGCTCGAGGAGGCGGTCGACGCATGCGAGAACGCCGCTGACGTGCTCGAAGCGATCCTGGTGAAGAACCGCTGAGGTTCACGCCGCTGCGATGACGTCACGCGTGTCGACCGGTCAGTTCAGACGGTCGCGGAGGCGAAGCCCGCGCGACCTGACGACGACATCGCAAGCGACATCGTGATGAACGACGTCCTGCTGGTCGTCGTCGTCGTGATCGCGCTCGGGTTCGACTTCACGAACGGATTCCACGACACGGCGAACGCGATCGCGACGTCCGTGGGCACCCGTGCCGTCACGCCCCGGGTCGCGGTGCTGATCGCGTCCGTCGCGAATCTCGCCGGCGCGTTCGTGACGACGGCGGTCGCGAAGAACGTCGCCAAGGGACTGATCGACGCGAACCTGGCGACTCAGCAGACGGTGCTCGCCGCCTTGCTCGGCGCGATCGTGTGGAACCTCCTCACGTGGTGGCTCGGCTTACCCTCGAGCTCGTCGCACGCGTTGATCGGCGGCCTCGTCGGTGCCGCGCTCGTGCAGTCCGGCGAGAAGGGCGTCCTCTGGCACGGGATCGCCCACAAGGTCGTGATTCCGGCACTGGCCGCCCCGGTGATCGCCTTCGGCGCCGCGTTCGTGGTGCTGCTCGTCATCTACTGGGCGTTCGTCTGGCTCCATCCGGGCATCGCGAGCCGGAGCTTCCGTCTCGGCCAACTGGGGACGGGGACGTGGGTCGCGTTCACCCACGGCGCCAACGACGCGCAGAAGACGATGGGTGTGATCGCACTCGCGCTCGTCCTCCACCGCCACGGCGACGTCGCGGATCTGACGATCCCGACCTGGGTGAAGGTCGCCGCCGGAATCGCGATCGGCCTGGGCACGTACGTGGGCGGCTGGCGGATCGTCCGCACGCTCGGCCAGCGCGTCTTCCGCATGGAGCCCGAGAGCGGATTCGCCGCACAGGCCGCGGCGGGCACGACGATCTACCTCGCCACGAAGTACGGGTATCCGCTGTCGACGACGCACGTCGTCTCCGGCGCGGTGATGGGCGCGGGGGCGACGAAGCGGCTCTCGGCGGTGCGATGGGGAGTCGCGGGGAACATCGTGGTCGCGTGGGTGCTGACGCTGCCGGCTGCGGCTGCGGTGGCGGCGGCGTTCTACTGGCCGATCCAGGGCGTGTTCTAGGGACACCGCCGGGCCGTACCTCCGCGGGCGGGGTTTGCCGTTGCATCGAGGCGGAGACGTTCGTCTCCGCTGGCAACCAACCACGGAGGCGAACGTGAGCATCCTCTGGATCATCCTGATCGTCATCCTCGTGCTCGCGCTGCTCGGCTTCTTCTCGCGCGGGTACTGGTAGTCCGCAGGGGAGTAGGACTAGGGACACGTGAGAATGGGCCGCCCGGCACTTGCCGGGCGGCCGTCCGGGCGGCGACTATGGATGGGTGGAGCGGCCCCCTGTCCTCGCCGTGCTGGACCGCGCCGACCGTGCGGCTTCCCTGCCCCGACTTGGCGGGATGGCCCGCGCCGACGGCGTCGTCATCGTCAGCGAGCGCTACTGGGCCTTCGCCGGCGTCGACGGGACCTTGCGGGAGGGTCGGATGCCCGCGTCGCCGGCAGCACTTCGGCGCGTCCCGCTCGTGCGCGGACTCCTGCGACTGAGCGCGTCGCTATCGCCGCTCTTCCGCGGCACAGGCGTCGCACGGAAGCGGGAGCGCTGGTTCCTCGCGCTCGCTGTGCTTGCGCCGCTCGGTCTCGTCTTCGCGCCCGACCGCGTCGGTCTCTTCGTCGGTCTCGCCGTGACCGGCTCGCTGGTCCTCTGGCTCCTGCGCGGACGCACCTTGTTCCTGCACGGCGCCGAGCACCGTGCGATCGCCGCCGCGGAACATCGGCGACTTCGTGACGCGTGGCACGGCAGCGCGCGACCGTCACGTTTCTCGACTCGCTGCGGAACGAACTTCGCAGCGTTGCTGCTTCCGGTTGCGACGCTCGGGCAGCGCTTCTGGCCGCTGCCGACCGCGGCGATGACGCCGCTCGTCGTCACTGTGCTCTCGCTCGCGGTGACGATGGAGCTGTGGCAGCTGGTGCAGGCGTCGTCGCATCGTGCGGCGCGTGCATTCCTGTTGCCGGGTCTCGCACTGCAGCGGGTGACGACGCGCGAGCCTCGGCTCGACGAGACGCGCGTTGCGCTCACCGCCGTCGCGTCCGTGCTTCAGCGCGAACTCGGCTAGCTCTCGCCGCCCCGGTAGCCTGAGGGCGGTGGCGGCGGTCGACAACAGCATCGAGGCGCAGGCGCTCGTTCGCGAGTTCAAGAAGGGCCCGCGCGCGGTGGACGGCATCGACCTACGCGTCGAGGGCGGCGAGATCTACGGATTCCTCGGGCCGAACGGCGCCGGGAAGTCGACGACCGTGCTGATGCTGACGACGCTGCTCCCGCCGACGTCGGGGACAGCGCGCGTCGGCGGCTTCGACGTCGTCAAGCAGGGGCCGCAGGTGCGCAAGGCGATCGGCGCCGCGCTGCAGGAAGCCGCGCTCGACCCGCTGCTCACCGGACGCGAGCACCTGCGCCTGCAGACGGCGATGCACGGCATCCGCGGCGAGGAGCGAAAGCGGCGAAGCGACCAGCTGCTGGAGCGCGTCGGGCTCAGCGAGGCTGCCGACCGCAAGGTGAAGGGGTACTCGGGCGGCATGAAGCGGCGCCTCGATCTCGCGCTGGCACTCGTGCACGGGCCGCGCATCCTCTTCCTCGACGAGCCGACGACGGGGCTCGACGTCCAGAGCCGCACTGCGCTCTGGAGGGAGGTCGGCCGCCTCGCGAGGGAGGACGGCGTCACGGTCTTCCTGACGACGCAGTACCTCGAAGAGGCCGACGTGCTCGCCGACCGCGTGGGGATCATCGACCGCGGCCACATCGTCGCGGAGGGAACGCCGGAGCGGCTGAAGGCGCAGATCGCGCGCTCGACGGTGGAGGCGCTGCCGGCGAACGCGGAGGAAAAGGGCGCGGTGGCGGCGGTGCTCGAACGGTTCGGAAAGCAGACCCCGGGGTTCTCGCCCGGGACGGTCGCCGTGCAACTCGCGTCCTCGGACGGCCACCTCACGGAGATTGTTCGCGCGCTCGACCAGGAGGGACTGCGGATCGCGCACCTCCAGATCCACGAGCCCACGCTCGACGACGTCTTCCTCGCGAAGACCGGCCGCCACCTCGAGGGCGCCGGCGAAGCGGCCGGAAACCTCGAGCCGGAGCCCGCGCCCGCGTGACGGCGCTTGCGCTGCAGGTCGCGTCGCTCGGGCGGCGATCGGTGGTCCGCACGCTTCGACAACCCGCAGCCGTCGTGTTCCCTTTGCTGTTTCCCGTGCTGCTGCTCGCGGTGAACGCGGGCGGACTACGCGCCGAGACGCGCCTGCCGGGATTTCCGACCGACTCGTTCCTCGCATTCGCGCTCGCGGTGCCGTTCATCCAGGGCGGGCTCTTCGCGACCGGTAACGCGGGGATCGACCTCGCCAAGGACATCCAGACCGGTTTTCTCAACCGCCTCGCGCTCACGCCGATGCGCGGGATCGCACTGCTCGCAGGCGAGCTCGGCGGCGTGATGTCGCTGGCGGTGGTGCAGGCGCTCTTCTACCTCGCGATCGGCCTCATCTTCGGCGTCCGCCTCAAGTCGGGATTCGCGGGCGGCTTCGTGCTCATCGCGCTCGCGGCGGTGATCGCGCTCGGCTTCGCCGCGTTCGGTGCGTTCGCGGCGCTGCGCACCGGGTCGACCGAAGCGGTGAACGGCATCTTTCCCGTGTTCTTCGTCTTCCTGTTCATCTCGTCGATGAACATCCCGCGGAACCTGATGTCGACGACGTGGTTTCGATGGTTCGCGACGATCAATCCCGTGTCGTATCTGATCGAAGGCGTGCGCAGCCTGGTCATCAGCGGCTGGAACGCGGAGGCGCTCTTGCTTGCGTTCGGCATCGGGCTGGGGGTCGTCGTCGCCGGATTCACGCTCGCCGCGGTGTCGCTGTCGGAACGGCTGGCGCGGACGTGAGAGGACGTCAGCTCCTCGACGTTTCGCGCGGCGTCGCCTGGCGCCAGTTGCACAACGCGATCACCAATCCGGTGATCTTTATCCCGTCGCTCGCGTTTCCGTTGCTGAACTTCGCAGCCTTCGCGGGCGGCCTGGCGAAGGTGCGTCAGGTGCCCGGTTTCACGTTCAACGGGAGCTACACCTCGTTCCAGTTCGTGTTCGTCCTCCTTCAGTCCGCGGCGTTCAGCGGCGTCTTCTCCGGATTCGGCGTCGCGCGCGACTTCGAGACGGGGTTCACGCGTCGCCTGCTGCTCGCGGCGCCGAACCGCACCGGTCTCGTGCTCGGCTACGCGCTCGCGTCGGCTGCACGCTGGCTCATCACCGCGTCGATCATCACGGTCGTCGCGTTCGCGGTCGGGATGCAGGTCGGCGGAAGCGGCGTCGATCTCTTCGGCCTGTACACGCTGTCGCTGCTCGTCAACTTCGCCGGCACGCTCTGGGCCACGGGCGTCGCGATGCGCATCCGCTCGCAGCAGGCGGGTCCCGTGATGCAGATGCCCGTCTTCCTCGTGCTGTTCTTCGCTCCTGTCTACGTTCCACTCGGTCTCCTGCGCGGGTGGATCCACGCGGTCGCGCGGGTCAATCCGTTGACACCGGTCCTGGAGGCAGAGCGAGGTCTCATCTCCGGCGAGCCGACCCACACGCTTCTGGCCTACGGTGTGGGCGCCGGGCTCGTGCTCGGGTTCGCGCTCTGGGCTTTGGGCGGGCTCCGTCGAGCCGAAGCGGCGGGTTAACTGCGAAGGCGCCGACTCGGCGGCGCCGCAGAGAGGCCGCGCGGGCTCTGCCTGTGCGGCCGTTTTCCACACGTCCTCGGAATCGTGAACGCAACGACTTGCGTCGCGCACGGCCGCGATAACCTGAGGCCATGAGCGACCAGGCCTGGCCGACTCCACAGGAACCGTCGCGCGAGCCTCTGCCGCGCGTCGAGGACTTGCCGATCGCCGAGCAGGGCTATGAGCAGGAGAGCGTGCGCGCGGCGTTCGACTCGTTCTACCGCCACGCCGCGCAGTTGGACGCCGCACTGCGGACGCTCGAGGCGGTCGACTCGTTCCATCGCCAGGCGGCCGCGCTGCGGGCCGACCTCCGCGTCCTGCGCTCGAGCGGTTGGACGCAGCAGTCCTGGCCGACAACGCCGGCGTATGGCTACGTGGCGCCCTCGCCGCGCGACCGCGTCTCGCCGTCCGTGTGGCGCATCGCGGGGGAGGTCGCGTTCCTGATCGTCGTCTCCGTGGCGCTCGGTGTCGCGAAGTTGCCCTGGTGGGTGATCGTGCTCGTGATGACCGGAGCATTTCTCGTCGTCGCCTTGATCGAATGGGCCGCATCGCGCGACTTCGAGTTCGTCAAGGGCGAGCCGCTCCGCGTGCATCCGGTCGTGGATGCAGAGCCCGCAACGGCCGAGCGCGCAGACGAGCCCGACTCGCTCGGTTGGACGGCATTCGAGGAGGCGCAGGAGCCGTCGGATGCGATGACCATCATCGGCGCGCCGTCCGCTGCCGAAGAGCCGGCTGTCGAAGAAGAGGCCGAGGCGGAACCTGCCGCGGTCGAGCACGAAGCAGCCGTCGAGGAGCCCGCCCCCGAGCCGGCGTCACCCGAGCCGCGCAGGCGCTGGTGGCGCCGCGGCGACCGTGATGAAGCTCCCGACTCGAACGTCTCCGACGAGCCGCGCCACGTCCGCATCCTGCCGCCCGACGGCCAGTCTCATGAGGCCCACCTCGACCCATGGGAACAGGGATTCGACGAGGCGTCGCTCGCGCACGAGGAGCCGCCTGACGTCGGCGAGGACACGGCCGAGGGCGAGCCGGCACTCGCCGTCGAGCGCGACGAGTCCGAGCGCTCCTAGAACGCGCGATCGCGCGGTTTTCCCGTTTCTCCCCCGTTGGAGTGATCTTACGGTCCTGACCCTTACGGGTGAGGTACGCCCTCCGACCCCTCACTAGCTTCCGCATAGGTACTGCGGCCCGCGCCGGGATGCGCGGCAGAAAGGGAGAGAGACAAACCGTGAAAGACTCGAACAGTCCTCGGAGCGAGACGCGCGGGAACGCGCTGTGGGGATCCACATCCCGCAGCGGCGACGTTCGCTCCAATGCGATGTGGGGTCGGAGCGGTCGGCGGGCGAACGCGCTGTGGGGCCGCGGTGGACGCGGCCTTGTACTCGGAATCGTGGCCGCACTGACGATCGCAGTTCCGCTCGGAGCAACTGCCAGCACGAATGGCAAGGGCTCGGGCGGCAATCCGACGTTCATCGCCCCGGGCCTGCTGGCCGGTGCGAAGAACAATCCGAATCAGAAGCTTCACGTCATCATCCAGAGCTCGGGCGGTGCGGCCGACGCGACGAACAAGGTCAGGGGCCTCGGCGCGACGGTGCGCAAGCAGCTCAACCTGATCGGTGCGGTTGCAGTCGACATCACCGCCGGCAAGCTCGCTTCGCTGAGCAAGCAGACCGGCTTGACGGTCACTGCGGACGCTCCGGTGAAGCTGAGCGGGACCATCAACTACTCGACGCAGCTGTGGCCGTACTCGTCCGGCGTCGCGCTCGGTTGGGGCTATCCCCTCGCACCTGCTCCCCAGGCACCGACGATTGCGATCGTCGACTCGGGGATCCAGGCGAACCGTGCGGACTTCGACAACGGGGCCCGCGTCCTTCCGCAGGTGAACCTCGCGTCGCTGACGCCGAACTCGCCCGGTGACGGTCGTGGCCACGGAACGTTCGTCGCTGCCGTCGCGGCAGGCTCGGCTCCGGGATATGCCGGTGCCGCTCCGAATGCGCGCATCCTCCCCATCGACGTCATGGACGACACGGGGAAGGCGCTGACGAGCGACGTCATCGCTGCGTGCCAGTACATCCTGCAGAACAAGTACAACCTGAACATCAAAGTGGCGAACTTCTCGCTGCACTCCGGCGCGCAAAACCACTTCTACAACGACCCGCTCGACAAGGCGGTCGAGAAGCTGTGGTTCGGCGGCGTGTTCGTCGTCGCGGCTGCCGGCAACTACGGCAGTGCGTCGGGCCCGAGCGGCGTGCTCAATGCACCCGGCAACGACCCGTTCGTGATGACCGTCGGCGCGCTGGATCTCGGCTCGAGCTTCGGCCGCTCCGACGACAGCATCGCGCCGTGGTCGGCATGGGGCTACACGGAGGACGGCTTTGCGAAGCCCGAGATCAGTGCCCCGGGCCGGTACATCGTCGCTGCTGTTCCGTCGACTGCAACGCTGACGTCCCAGCGGCCCGACCATGTGGTCGCACCTGGGTACATGCAGCTCTCCGGCACCTCGTTCTCCTCGCCGGTCGTCGCCGGGGCAGCGGCACAGCTGTTCGCGCGACATCCGTCGTGGACGCCGGACCAGATCAAGGGTGCGCTCATGCTCACCGCCGCCCCGCTCGGTACGAACGGGAGCGGCGTCGGCGAGCTGAACCAGGCGCGCGCGCTCGGTGTCAGCAGCCCGCCGAACCCGAACTCCGGCCTCGTCCCGTTCGAGGCCGGCGATCCGGTCGGTGGCCTGATGTTCAACGCGACAAGCTGGCTCAGCACCGTCAGCTCGAACGCATCCTGGACGGATGCCTCGTGGGGCGACGCCTCCTGGGGTGACGCCTCCTGGGCGGCCGCATCCTGGGGCGACGCGTCCTGGAGCGACGCCTCCTGGGCGGACGCCTCCTGGGCGGACGCCTCCTGGGCAGACGCTTCCTGGGCCGACACGTCCAGCGAGGACGGTGTGGAAGGCGAGAGCGGCGGCGTTGCACCTGCAATGGACGCTGCTGCGGCTGCCGCGCTGCAGGCGTCGAGCCTGGCGCTGCCCGCAGGGCAGGAAGCGGTCGATCCGATCGTTCCGTAAGCGCAGTTAGATCCGAGGACAGCGAAGCGGGGCGCCTAGCGCCCCGCTTCTGCTTTGCGGCCGTGCTGCAGGTCCTCCTCGTCGAGGAGCCGCACGAGGAAATACGAGAGCGCGGCGAGAAACACCACCGTCTGTTCCGCGTTCATCAGGATCCCCCCGAGGTTCTGGTCCTTCGCGGGCGACAGGCCCCACAGCCGCGGCGCGTGCTTGTAGAAATCGTAGAACGCGCTCGACGAGAAGATGAACGCGAGGCCGAGGAACGCCGACGCGACGAACGCGACGCCGAGATAGGCGAGCGCGCCGGCGGTCGACAGCACACCGCCGAAGACCGTCCACCAGAACAGGAGGCCGGCCGCGATCAGCAGCGCGTGCTCCACGTTGAGCGCCCATGTGTGTCGGAGCGCGTAGTCGTAGAACGCAGGGAGGTGAACGACGTACCACACGCCGAGCCATGCCGGCAGCGACACCCACGGCTGGGTGATGCGTGCCAGCGCGCGCCCGCCGCGACGAGCGATCGACGCGCGCATCGCCGGTGCGAGCCCGAGAACCAGGAGCGGCGGCGCCCAGTCGGCGATCATCACGTTGCCGAGCAGGTGGAAGAGCAGGAGGTAGTGGCGCGCGATCGTCTCCAGCGGTGAGCAGAGCGCGGCGACGACGAGCGCGAGGCCGAGCGCGAACGCGACGGGGCGCGCCGGTGAAGGTCGCGCGGCGCGTGCCGCACGCGCGTACGCGACAGCCGCCACGACCGAGAGCGCGAGGAAGAGCGGCTCCCAGCTGAAAGACCAGGGCGCCGGATGCACGCGGCGACGTTACCTCGCGGTTCGCGCGCGCCGTCGGTGCACGACCGGCACGACGACGATGAGGATGACGAACGCCGCGCCGGCCGCGCCGATGATGGAGCGCTCGAGGAGCTGCGAGCCGGAGCCGGAGCCGCTGTCGGAGGCCTTCGCCGGCGGTGGGACAGGCACCGGATGTCCGTTCGCGGCGGCGAGACGCGCGACGGCGGTGACGGCGGAGTCGACGAGCCCGTCGATGCCGTTCCGCTCCACGGAGAGTTTCACGAGCGCGCGGAGCTCGGGCGCGACCGAGTGCCGGTAGTGATAGACGCCGAAACCGCTCGGCATCACGATCAGGAGCGTCCCTTTGTAGAGGAACACCAGCTCCTGTCCGAGGAAGCGCGCGTACTCCTGCGGCTTCTTCCAGAGCGCGTACGCGGTGCCGAGATCCGCGGGCGTGCCGATGACCGCCACCTTGATCGGATACCGGGAGGAGCGCGCGCTCTGCACGACCGCGTCGAGCCGGCTCGAGACCGGCTTCGGGACGGGCGACTCGAACGGCAGGAAGACCCTCTGCGTGTAGAGCACGTCGCTCGCGGGATCTCCGTCCGCCCGCGCACTGCCTACGAGCGCGAAGGCGGCGAGCGCGGCGACGCTCAGGACGGCCGCGAACCGCAGGGTCAGGCCGGCCTCTGCAGCCCGACCGGTCGAGCGGCGCGGCTTCGAAGCAGCGGCCACAGCATCACGGCGATGAACGTGCCGAGCGTGAGCAGCTGCTCGACGACCATGACGAGGCCGGCCAGCCGTTGATCCGACATCACGCCGATCCCGAGGAGCCGGTGAGGTTGCGCGGCATACGGGTGGTAGACGGGCGTGGGCGAGAAGATCAACGTGTCGCTGATCGGATGCCCGAAGACGAGCATTCCGAAGGCGAAGGCGATCCGCCCTCCGCGCGTGAGCCCCGCGTGATGCGCCGGGTCGATCAGCTGGATCCACACGAGCGTTCCGACGAGTACGAACATCGCGTGCTCGAGGTCGTGCACGACCGGATGCGTCAGCGTGTAGTCGTACGCCGCCGGCACGTGCCAGCCGAGCATGACGGCCAGCCACACGGCGAACGTGACGCGTGGACGCAGCAGCGTCCGCAGAAACGCGCGCAACGGCTGCCATCCCGCAAGCGGTCTGAGAATCGACGGCGGCAGCAGGAAGAAGGCGAGCGGTCCGCGGACGGCGAGAACGATGAGCAGAGCCGCGGCGTCGCCGACCAGCACGTGCTGCAGCATGTGCGCCGACAGCAGGTACTGGTCGCCCGCCGCGTCGAGCGGCGACACCAGCGGCAGGACGCCGAGCGCGAGCCCGGCGCCGAACAGCCCCGCGCGACTCCACGGTGCATGATCCGTACGTCCCCGACGGCGTAGGCGGACGAACGCCTGCGCGAAGAGCAACGCTGCCAAGGCGGCCGCGGCGAGCACTGCCGGAGGCGCATGCCAGTCGCCTGACACCTGCGAGGCGGTGACCTTGTCGACGTTCGCAGCCGCAACCTCGGGCAGCGCGAGCGCTGCGACGAACGATCCCGCGAGCGCGGAGGCTTTCCTGCGCCGGCTCACGAGGGCGAGCGTAGCGGAGTGGTTCGAGGCGCAGCCTCGAGGAACGTCGTGTCTATCCTCTGTTCGTGCTTGGTGGAGCGGTCGTCGTCGCGCTGCTCGGCGCGCTGGGCGGCGGCGCGCCGAGTCCAACGCCGATCGGCGTGGGTCCCCTGTACCGGCTCCCGGCGGCGCCGGCGCGCGTCGCCCGCGGCGCTCCCGTCGGCGGGTTCCGCTGTGGGACGGCCGGCGCTCGGCGCGTTCTCGCGCACGTCGAGCTGTTCGCGGACAGGCGCGTGCTGCTCATTCCGGCCGGCGTCGGGATGGCTCCGCCGCTCACCCGTGACGGCGCGTACGTCACCGGCTCGCGCTGCTCGTACGCGGTCCGGACGACCGCGCCGACCGGCGTCGTCGAGGTGGCGCGCGGCGTGAAGGCAACCGTCGGGGACCTCTTCCGCGTGTGGGGCCAGCCGCTTTCGCGGTCGCGCCTCGCGGGCTTCCCCGGTCGTGTCCGTGCATACGTCGCAGGAGTTCCGTGGCGCGGGAACGTGCGCGCGATTCCGCTCGCGCGCCACGCGCAGATCGTGCTCGAGGTCGGCGGCTACGTGCGGCCGCACCGCTTCTTCCTGTTCGGAACGCGCGGGTGACGCTCGCGCGCGCGGCACTGCTCGCGCTGCCGCTGCTCGTAGCCGCGTGCTCGTCCTCGTCGCACGTGTCGACGCCGACGATCCAGGCGGCGCGCAACTTCCACGTCGCCGGCTTCGAGCCCGCCCATCCAGTTCACCCGGGAAAATCGACGACGCTCGCGTTCACGATCGACCAGCCGTCGGGCGAGCCGCTGACGCGGTACCGGCGCGGGCCCGGACCGCATACGGGGATCCACCTGATCATCGTGCGCGACGACCTGGGTTTCATCATCCACCACCATCCGCCGGTTCCTGCCGACGGCCACGTCTCGGACCGCGTCGTCTTTCCCGCGCCCGGTCCGTACCACGTCCTCGTCGACGTCTATCCCGCGGGGATCTCGCAGCAGCCGAACTTCCAGCTGTTCGAGAACGTGAACGTCGCGGGCGCGTACAAGCCGCAGTCGCTGCCGCCGTTCAAACCGACCGTGGACGTCGGCGGGTACAGGATCACGATGCATGGAAAGCCCAAGCTGCGCGCTGTGCAGTCCGCGTTCCTGCCTGTGACCGTTACCGACGCGAGCGGGCGGCCCGCGACCTTCCGGGTGTGGTTCGGTGCGCTCGCGCACGCGATCTTCTTCCGGAAAGGATCGCTGTCGTACTTCCACACGCACGTGTGCGGCGCGAACACGCCCGCCTGCGCCGGCATCTTCGGCAACACGCGGATCAGCGGGCACTCGTCGTCGCCGGGAAAGCTGAACGTCGGCGTCTTGCTGCCCCAATCCGGGACGTGGCGCTTGTTCCTGCAATTCAAGGTCGGCGGAAAGGTGCTGACGGCACCGTTTACGCTCAACGTCCGATGAGAGGCCGCGCGTTCGTCTGGATCGCCGCCTGCGTGCTCGTCGTGCTCGCCGCGCGGACGCTCGCGTACCAGCTCGCGCCGCGCCCGACGCTCGTGGGGATGCGACTGGAGCAGGCTGTCGGCGGGCCGCGCCTGGCCGTCGTCGCCGTGGCCGCAGTCGCCGGCGCCCTCGTGCTTGCCGCAGCCGTCGTCTGGCTCGCCGCGCTCGCCGTGCGCGAACGCCACCTCCTCGTCGGCGGGCCGGCACCAGAGCCGATTCGTCCCGCGCGTGTCCTCGTGGACGCCGGTGCGCTCTTCGTCGCGAGCTCGCTCGTCTTCGACGCCCTCGAGTCGTACCTGCACTGGCGCGCCGGGCTCGGCTTCCACGGTTTGCATTGCCTCATCGGCCCGGTGCACCGCGACGCATTGCCGCTACTCGCCGCCGCGTCGCTCGTCGCCGCGGCCGTCGTCGCTGCGGCCTCTCACCTCGTACGGTGGATGCGTCGCACGTTGCGCGCGCTCGCCCGCCGGCGCGTCCCGTACTTCTCTCCACCGGTCCTCGTTCCCGCTCGTCCCGCGCTCGCCGTTGCGCGCCCCGCGTCGGAGCGGCTGCGGACGCGCGGACCGCCGTCGGTCGCGGTCACCCGCTGATCCGAGGCGGCGCGCGCCGCCTCCCGACGAAAGGAACGAACGCATGCGAATCCCCCGTGCGGTCGCCGCCGCCGCGGCTGCGGCGCTCGCATTACCTGCAGTTGCGTCGGCGCACGCCGTCGTCAGTCCCGACGTCGTCAAGTCGAAGACGCTCCAGTTCTTCACGCTGTCCGTGCCGACGGAGAAGGAGAACGCGACGACGACGTCGATCGAGCTCACACCGCCGAGCGGCTTCAACATCGACTCGTTCCAGCCGAGCCCGGGCTGGAAGCGAAGCGTGCAGTCGACCGGCTCCGGCGACTCCGCGGTGGTGACCAAGGTCAGGTGGACGGGCGGGAAGGTGCCGACCGAGGAAGACTCCGTGTTCGGCTTAAACGCCAGCACGACCGGCGCCAAGACGTACAGCTTCAACGTGCGGCAGACCTACTCGAGCGGCGAGGTCGTCGACTGGACAGGGCCCGAGAGCTCGGACACTCCCGCGCCGACGATCGAGGCGGAGAGCTCCCTCGGAGGCGGCGGCTCGAGCTCGACGCTCGGGATCGTCGCGATCGCCGTCGGCGTCGTCGCGCTCGTCCTCGCCGTCGTCGCGCTCCTGAGCAGGGGCGGAACGAGGACGCTCGCTTGAACATCGGGCGGGCTGCTCGGTGTGTCGTCCTCGTGGCGGTCGTCGCGCTCGTCGTGCCGGCCGCCGCGTGGGCCCATGCCGCACTCCTGCGGACCTCGCCGACCGCGAGCGTCATCGCCAACGGTCCGCCTGCTCGCGTCCTCCTCACGTACAGCGAGGCGGTCGAGCCGCGATTCGCGATCGTCTCCGTGACCGACGCCGGTGGTCACCAGGTGACCGCCGGGCCGCCGCAGCGGTCCGCGTCCAATCCCGACACGCTCTTCGTTCCGCTGCGGAAGATCCAGCGCGGCTGGTACCTCGTCTACTGGCGCGTGATCTCCGTGGACGGCCATCCGGTTCGCGGAGCGTTCACGTTTGCGGTCGGACCGAACACGGGGCCGCAGCCGCAGTTCGTGATCCCGTCGATCAGCGAGTCCGCAGCGACGGCGCAGCTCCTGATTCCACGCTGGATCGTCTTCCTGTCGTTGCTGAGCGCGATCGGGCTCTATGTGCTCCGCGTGATCACGGCACGTCCGGTCGTGCGCGCGGTGCGTGGATCGTCGTTGCGTGCGATCACGTGGGCGATGTGGATCTCGTTCGCGGTCGCGCTCGTTGCCACGCCGATCTACGTATTGCTCGCGACGTCGCAATTCGCGCTGCGGTCGGTCTTCGCGCTCGGGACGATCATCCCGCTCGCGCGCGACTCCGCGTTCGGGCGCGGGTACCTCGTGCTCGAGGCCGCGTTGGCGCTCTTCGCAGTCGCGGCGGCGGTGACGGTGTGGGTCGATCGCCCGGAGCGCTCGCAGCG
>VAYM01000150.1 GCA_005884945.1 Actinomycetota bacterium
GCGGCGGAAGTCGATCTCCGCCACAGTCGGCTTGATGGTGTCACGGTACGGGGCGAGCCCGCCGCGCGCGAGCGGATTCCACACGTGGAAGCCGCGAATCTCCGTCAGGTGCACGTGTCCCGCGCCGCGACGGATGTATCCGAGCACCGTCTTCTGGGCGATCACGTGCTGCCCGTCGTGGACGAGCGGGATGATGTGGAAGTACTGGAAGATGCGGTTCTGGTCGGTCTTCACCGCGACGCTCTCCGCGTCCAGCAGCACGGCTGTTCCGGACACGACCGGGTAGACGTCCGTGCCGTCCGGCGCCGCGATGTCGACGCCGTTGTGGAACTGGAACGTCCCCGGCCCCTCGATCCCGTTCTGGAAGAGTGCGAGCTGGAACACGGTGCGCGGGTCGCCGAAGTTCGCGCGGATCGGGTGCTGCTTGAAGAACGGCCGGACAGGCCACGGGTAGGCGGCGGCCGAAGCCGGTGCAATCAGCGCAGCGGCAAGCAAGGCTAGGAGGAGGAGGCGGGGGGGACGCACGGCTAGTGGGACGAGTTCGACATGGAGCAGGTTAGTCCCCTCATCGGCAGGCCGTGGAAGCAGGTGAAGAGCGCGGGCCGACCGACTAGCCCTTCAGCCAGCCGGCGCGGTTGTGGACGCTGAACACCTGCGTCGCCGAGCTGTGATTTCCGGCCGTGTCCCAGGCGGTCACGGTGAGCTCGTACGCACCGTCCTTCAGTCGGCGCGTGTCGAACCCACTTGGTGTCAGCTTGAACAGGTAGCTGCCGGGCTGGAACCAGTAACGGCGGGAGCCCATCTGAACGAAGTTCATATGCGTCCCGCGCGCGTAGGTGTGCCACATGTCCGGCGTGAAGGGGAGCGAGCGCCGGACGTCGACCGCGTCGGTCTCCGGGACGACGACGCGGCGCTGAGGGAGACGAGCGATGTGGAACGTCAGGTGCGCCGGCGTGACAGGCAGGCCGTGCCAGATCCCGGGCACCGGGATCGCCGGCGTGTCCCATGCCTTCGCGACGATCTCGACGCGGCCGTGCAGGTACTCGGGCATGAGCTCGGGACCGGTGTCGCGTGCGCGGAACGTGATCGCGCCGACGTCGGGAACCGTCGTGTCCGTGTACGGGCCGATGTTTCCGGGCGCAAGCGGATTGACCGGCTTCGCGTCCTGCAGCTGCGTCAGGTGGACGTGCTCCGCGCCCTTGACGATGTGTCCGAGCACCGTCTCGTCCTGCGAAACGTGATCGCCGCGCTGCACCGACGGATTGATGTGCCAGTACTGGAAGGCGGCGCCGTTTCCGGAGTCGACCTGGATCCACTGCGCTGTGACGATGGTGACGGCGCCCGAGCGAACGGGATAAACGGCGGTGCCGTCGGTCGCGGAGATGTCGATGCCCTGGTGGTACGAGCACGCGCATGAGCTCGAGATCAGGCCGAGCATCGTCGGCGGGCCGTGGAAGACCGACCGCGGGTCGCCGAAGCTGCCCCGCACCGGGTGCTGCTTGTCGAACGGCTTGACCGGCCAGCCGTAGGAGTACGGCCGGGCGTCGTGGGCCGCGGTCAGGGCGACGGCGCGCGCCGCCTTGGGTGCGGATGCCTCGTGCGAGGCGGCGCCGTATGCGTATCCGCCGAGAGCGATCGCGACGGCGCCAACGGACAAACGAACGATGTTGCGGCGGAGGCCGCTATGTGAAGTGGTAGCCATGCGGCCACGGTCGGTCCGAGCCTCAATGGCTCCCTCACCGCCGGCCAACGGCCGGCTAACGGCGGGCGCGAACTGCGGTTAGTGGCCGGTTAGCACGTCTTTCGAAGATGCGCAGGTCGGCCGACGGCGGCCGCGAATTTCGCTGTTCTTCTCAGCAAAAGAGTGTTACAACCGATACATGCCTGAGTTTCGTATTCTCGGCCCGCTCGAGGTCTCCATCGACGACCGGACGGTCCCGCTCGGCGGTCAGAAGCAGCGCGCGCTCCTCGCGCTTCTCCTCGTGGACGCGGGCCATGTGGTGTCGACCGACCGGCTCGTCAATGCCCTCTGGGGCGAGAACCCGCCCCGAACGGCCGTCACGTCGCTGCAGAACTTCATCTCGCAGCTGCGGAAGCTCCTTGGGCCCGAAACACTGGAGACCAAGGCGCCCGGGTACCGTCTCCAGGTCGGAGCAGGCGAGCTCGATCTGGACCGGTTCCGTTCCCTCGTCGAGGGCGCCCGCGCCGCGCCGGTGGAAGAGCGAAGCGCCCGGCTTCGAGAAGCCCTCGCTCTTTGGCGCGGGACGGCGCTCGCCGACTTCGCGTTCGAGGCGTGGGCGACGAACGAGATCGGCCGGCTCGCGGAGCTCCGACACGCGGCGATCGAGGATCGAGTCGACGCCGACCTCGAATCGGGGCAGGATGCGGAGCTTGTCGGCGAGCTCGAGTCGCTCGTTGCCGACCATCCGCTTCGCGAGCGCCTCCGCGCGCAGCTGATGCTCGCGCTCTATCGCTCCGGACGGCAGGCCGAGGCGCTGTCGGCGTATCAGGACGCGCGGCGGGTACTCGTCGACGAGCTCGGAATCGACCCCGGCCCGACGCTGCAGCAGCTCTACGCGCCGGAGGATCACTTCACCGCCGTCCTGAACGCGTTGTTCGGCGGCAGGCTCGTGCCGGTGCTCGGCGCCGACGTCGCAGAGCTCGCCACGGGATTGGCGCACCGGTTCGGCTATCCGTCCGAGAACGGCAGCAGCCCGTTGACGCGCGTTGCGCAGTACGTCGCCGTGATGAAAGGCTCGGGCCCGCTGTACGACGAGCTGCACGCCCTGCTCGACGACGACTCGCCGCCGACGCCGGTCCATCGGTTCTTCGCATCGCTCGCTCCTGTGCTGCGCGAACGCGGCGCGCCGCACCAGTTGATCGTGACGACCAGTTTCGACGTGGCACTGGAGCAGGCGTTCGTCGAAGCCGGCGAGGAATTCGACGTCGTCGCCTATCTCGCCGCCGGTCGAAACCGCGGACGCTTCTGTCACATCGCGCCGGACGGCAGCGTCGAGCTCATCGACGTCCCGAACACGTACATCGACCTCTCGCTCGAGCGCCGCACGATCATCCTGAAGCTGCACGGCCAGGTCGACCGGAGCGGCGAGCGCGAGTGGGAAAGCTTCGTCGTCACGGAGGACGACTACATCGACTACCTCGCGCAGACGGACGTGGCGAGCGTCGTTCCGGTGTCGGTGGCCGCGAAGCTGCGGCGGAGCCACTTCCTCTTCCTCGGCTACACCATGGCCGACTGGAATCTGCGCGTGATCCTCAACAGGCTCTGGGGCGATCAGCCTCTGAGCTATCGCTCGTGGGCGATTCAGCCGCAACCGATGCCGTTCGAGCGTGAGTTCTGGCGGCGCCGGGACGTCGATGTCTTCGAGCTGCCACTCGCAGACTATGTCGGTGCGCTCGCGCAGCATGCCGGCCTCGAGCACGTCGGAGTCGCGTCGTGAACACAGCGACCGCCGCGCCGCCGAGCCCGTTTCGTGGACTGACGCCGTTCGGCGATTCGGAGGTCGATGCGCTTCTCTTCTTCGGGCGCGAGCGGGAGCGCGAGATCGTCGTCGCAAACCTGATGGCGTCCCGACTCACCGTCCTCTACGGGCCGAGCGGTGTCGGCAAGACGTCGTTGCTGCGCGCGGGAGTGGCGCATGCTCTGCGCGAAGCCCCCGATGCAGCGGTCGTCGTCGTCTCGTCGTGGGGCGGAGATCCAACCGAATCGGTGCGATCGGCGATCGGCAAGGCCGTCGGGTTCTCTCTTCGCGAGGAGACGCTGCGCGAGTCGCTGGAGCGCGCTTCGGACGCAATCGAAGGCGACGTCTACTTGATGCTCGACCAGTTCGAGGAGTACTTCCTGTACCACGAGCACGACGAGGGGTTCGCCGCCGGGCTCGCCGACGCAGTGCGGCAGTCCGGGCTCCGCGCCAACGTGTTGATCGGGATCCGCGAGGACGCGCTGGCGAAGCTCGACGTGTTCAAGAGGCGCATTCCCGGTCTCTTCGCAAACTCGCTCCGGCTCGACCGACTTGATCGCGCGGCCGGCGAGACCGCGATCCTCGGGCCGGTCAACGCCTACAACGGGCTCGTCTCACCGGATGAGCGGGTCGACGTCGAGCCGGCGCTCGTCGCGGCGGTCCTCGACGAGGTTGCCGCGGGACGCGTCGATCTCGGCCGCCTCGGGCGTGGGTCGGTCAGCGGGCCGGACGCTGCCGGGCGCATCGAGGCGCCGTACCTGCAACTCGTGCTCGAGCGGCTCTGGGAGATCGAGACTGCCGAAGACTCGCACCGGCTCCGCCTGGAGACGCTGAATCGCCTCGGCGGTGCAACCCGGATCGTCGAGGGCCACCTCGATCACGCGATGGCCGCGCTGACCCCACGTGAACAGGATGCCGCCGCGGCGATGTACAACCAGCTCGTCACGCCGTCGGGAACGAAGATTGCGCACGGCATCGGCGACCTCGCAGGCTACGCGGCGATCGGGGAGGCCGAGGCGGCGGCGGTGCTGCGGCGCCTGTCCGACGACCGAATCGTGCGCGCGGGAGAAAACGGCGGCGCGGGTCGCTACGAGATCTTCCACGACGTGCTCGCGGACGCTGTGCTCGCCTGGCGGACGCGGCACGATGCAGATCGGCGTCTCGCGGAGCAGCGCGTCGCGTCCGACCGGCGCCACCGACGGATGGTGTTCTTCGTTGCCGGCGCCCTTGGCGCGCTGTTCATCGTCGCAGCCCTCGCCGTCTACGCCCTCGTGCAGCGCAGCGACGCACGTCACCAGGCCGCGCTTGCGGACGCAGGTCGACACGTGGCTCTCCAGAAGAAGCACGAGGCGGACGTTGCGGAGCAAAGGGCCAGGCGCAGTGCCGCGGTCGCTCGCCAACAGAAACGCAAAGCGGTGACCGCTAAGCAGGAGGCGAGGGCACAGGCGGAACACGCGACCGCAGCCCAGGCGAACGCGGAGCAGCAGAAGACGATCGCGGAACAACAGACGGCCGTCGCGAACAAGGAGAAGAGCGCTGCCGACGTTGCGAATCAGCACGCTCAGACAAGTGCGGTAGCCGCGAATCACGCGGCGGCTCGCGCAAACGCGGCGACCGCCGATGCCTTGCGGCGGAAGAGAGTCGCGCTGGCCCGCCAGATCCTCGCGACGGCCGAGTCGCTGTTGGACACGAACTCGGAGGCGAGCGTCAGAAACGCAATCCGCGCCGTGACGGCGTTCCGCGCTGCGCGACTCAGGTCGAGCCCCAAGCTCGAGACCACCCTGCGCAGCGGGCTTCTCGGCCTCAAGGTCAAGGCGATCCTTCCGGGCGGCGGCGCAGTGCGCACGGCGCGGATCAGCCCCGACGAGTCCCTCGTGCTCGTCGCGGGCCAGGGCGGCACCAGACTGTTCGACCTGGACCACGGCTTCCGCCTGCGTCGGCTGCTCCCCGCGGTGCCGGTCTCGGCGGGGGTGTTCAGTGCGGACTCGAAACTCGTCGCGGCCGCCGGATCGAAGGACGACGCTGTGCACGTCTGGGACGCGCAGAGCGGAACTGCGTTGTTCGCTCTTCCACATCCCGCCGCCGTCGTGAGCATCGCGTTCTCCCCGGACGGCCGGTTTCTCGCGACCGGGTGTGCCGACGGGAAGGCACGCCTTTGGCGTCTGCCCGGCGGACTGCTCGACGCGTCGTTCACGCACGATCGAGGAATGCGCGGAATTGCCGTCCAGGCCGTCTCGTTCAGCCCTGACGGGAAGCGGCTCCTGACCGTCGGCGGAGACCGCTTCGCGCGCGTGTACGACGTGGATACGCACGAGCGGGTCCTGCTGATCAACAACATCGCATTGATCAACACCGACCACTTCAGTCACGACGGCAAGTTGATCGCGACCGCCGGCAGCGACTCGATCGTCCGTATCTGGAACGCAAAGACGGGTGGCGGCCCGATCGCGGAGCTCGGTCAGTCGGGCGAGGGCCCCATCAACGACGTCGAGTTCAGTCCTGACGACACGTGGCTCGCGACGGCGGAAGGCGCCGCCACGATCGCGCGCGTTTGGAGTTTGAAGGATAGATCGGCGATGTCGATCTTCACTCAGCACCTGAGCGGGGTCGCGTCCGTCGCGTGGACGCCTGATGGAAGATCTGTTGTCTCGACCGCGCGCGACGCGAAGGCGTATCTCTGGTCTGCGAACGGCGGCTTCGTACAGGCTGCATTTCTCGGGCACACCGCGCCTGTGAACGGGGCCTCGTTCAGCACCGACGGGCGGTGGCTCGTGACCGCGAGCGACGACGGAACCGCTCGGCTTTGGAGTTCCGCACGGCTTCCGCCCGCACGGGAGATCGCAAACCAGCGCGCAGCGGTCAACGCCGTCGCGTTCAGTCACGACGGCCGGCGCGCGATCAGCGCAGGCGCGGACGGCACGGCGCGCATCCTCGGGCCCGGAAGCCGTGTGCTGACACTGAAGCACGACAAGGCCGTCACGGCAGCGTCGTTCAGCACCGACGACAAGACGGTGCTCACCGGCAGTGCAGACGGGACCGCCAGGCTGTGGCGCGCCTCCGACGGAACGCTCATCGCCACCATGCGTCACGGTGCTTCCGTGACCATGGCCGAGCTGAGCCCGAGCGGCCGGGTGGCCGTGACGGCCGGAAGCGACGGTTCGGCGGAGCTCTGGGATGCGCGACGCGGCGCGCTGCTGCATCGCCTGAGCCACCGTGGTCCGGTGAACGACGCGCGCTTCAGTCCCAGTGGGAAGCTGGTCGTCACGGCGAGCGACGACGGAACGGCGGCGATCTGGCGCGTTGCCGACGGCAAGCGGCTGCAAACGCTCACCGGCCACACGGCCCCCGTGGTCGCCGCGGTGTTCTCGCCGTACGGAAAGCGCATCGCCACGGCATCCGCCGACGACACGGCCCGCATCTTCGACGTGGCCACGGGAAGGACGGAGCAGGTGTTGAAGGGGCACACGAGCGATCTCACCGCCGTTGCGTTCAGTCCCGACGGCTCGCGGCTCGCGACCTCGAGTCTCGATGACGACGCACGTGTTTGGGACGTGCGCACGGGCAATCAGGTCGCCCTCCTGCGGATCCATCAGGGGCTGGTCAGCGACGTCGCATTCAGCGCCGACGGCCGCTGGCTGGCAACCGCAGGCCCCGGTGCGGCCGGCATCTGGCGGGCCCCGAAGACGGGCGAATGGCCGGCGTTGCCCCTCTACCTCGTTCGCGGACAGACGAAGGCAATCAACGACCTCGCGTTCTCGCCGCGGGGTTGGCGACTGCTCACCGGCGGTCGGGACGGCTCCGTGCGGATGTTCGACTGCACCGCGTGTACCGGCCTGCACGGTCTCGTGAAGCTCGCGCGCGCACGACTAAACGAGATCGTGCGCGTGAAGCGCTAGGCTCGCTGCTCGGCGCTCGACTTCTCTGTGAGAGCGGCGAAGCCGGCCTGCAGCCAGTCGTTGATGCCGGCGGCCGCGAGTGACCACGTCAAGAGCCGGCCCGTCCTCGGCGCCAGGATCTGCGACATCGCGAGCGCGGCGGCCGCCCACGTGCCGCCGCAACGGCTGCACGTCACGAGCTCGCCGATCGCCTGACGGAAGTCGCCAGTCTCTACCGGCTCCTCGTCTCCCTCGTGCGCCGTTCCCGCGACGAACGGCTCCCTGAGGAAGCTCGTCACCTCGTCGCGCGCGAGCGTCCGCGCCGCCTTGAACGACGCGAACGAGAGCACGACGAGGTCGAGAGGGGTCTGGCACGCCGGGTTCCGGTCGAAGATGCGGGCGGCGATCCCGGCGAGGCCGACGCCGCCGACGAAGGTCCCCGTAATGGCTGCGTAGGCCTCGTACGGCGGCCTTGATGCCGCGCGCCCAGGGGCATAGGACTGGACCATTCGCTTGTGAGATGCACGGCGGCAGTCGGCGCAAAACCTGTCTGGCGCAGGATTAGTCGGCGGTTAGTTGCCAGTGCGAATCTGGCCTGCGTGAAGAAGAACGTGGCCGCGACGTTCCGCAGATACATGCCGTTGATTCCCGCGGCGGCTGCGATCTTCGGTTCGGCGGCGCTAACGAGCGGGGCGGGGGCGGAGACACGAGTTGCGGCCGGCGGGACGCTCGTCTTCGCGACGGGTGGTGACGGCGCCAGCGACAAACTCGAGATCGCCGCCGTCAACGCGGATGGACGGGGCTTTCGAAAGCTGACGCACATACTTCCCCCCGGGATCGAGCCGCGCTGGTCGACCGACGGCCGGAGAATCGTCTTTCTCACCGAAGACACGTTCACCGAGGACGAAGGGAACTGGAGGATGGATGCCGACGGAGGTCACCGTCAGCGGCTTCCCGGCGGTGCGTGGGACGTCCCTTCACCAAGCGGGAACTTCGTCCACATTTACGACCGAATCGTCGATGCGAGCGGCAAGGTCGTCCGGCATCTGCGGCCGGGCCTGCGGCGTGAGGATTTCTATGGAGGACCACCACTCTGGTCTCCCGACGGGCGGTTCATCACGATTAACGTCATCAAGGTGACGAAGCAGGGCGATCCCGGCGGCGTTTGGATCGACGTCATTCCGACGATCGAACGCGGCCGCGGCGTAGCCGTGACCGCCCGGCGCTACGGCCACTACACCGGCGCGCTCTCGTGGTCGCCCGACAGCCGGCGGATGCTGGTCGAGAACCAACCCGCACGAAGCTTTGACTGGTACACGATGGCTCCCGACGGGAGTGATCGTCGTCTTCTATTCCGCACACGAAGAGAGTTGTCGGGCAACCACGCGTGGTCGCCCGACTCGGAGAAGATCGCATACGTCGGAGTCGCCGGCGGGATCTTCGTCGTCGGTGCAAAAGGCGGCCGTCCGCGACGAATCGCCGCGACACGGACTCGGGGCCGGTATGTCTCAGACGTCCGCCTCGACTGGTCCGCACGCGGCGAGATCGCGTTCACGGACAAGGGCGGAACGTATGTCATGGGCGCCGACGGAACCGGTCTCCGCCGGGTCTCGAAGAGGACCGGCGACCCGCACTGGTCGCCGAACGGTCGAAAACTCGTCCTCGCGGAGGCGAAACAGATCTTCGTGATCGACCGGCTCGGCCGCGAGCGACAGCTGACGCGCTGGATTGCGGACGGCGAGCCTCAGGTCTCTTCAGACGGGCGTCGCGTGACGTTCGTGCGCGGGCGGGGCGTGTACCTCGAGAGCCCATCGGTCTATGTGATGAACTCAGACGGCACCGGCCGGCGCCGGCTCGGCCCCGGCGAGCGCCCGCGGTGGTCACCCGACAGCAGTCGCATCGCGTACGTGCAGGACCGCGCCGTTCCCGAGAACGATCAGATCTTCGTCGCCGACGCCGGCGGAGGCGGCACGCGTGCGATCGCGAACGGAGAGGAGCCGGCGTGGTCGCCGGACGGTCGCCTCGCCTTCATGCGGTACGACTACGTCTACGAGGACCGTGGCGAGCACGGTGGCCCCCAGTGGTACCTCGTCAAGTCCACACTGCTGACGGCGAACGCGGACGGCAGCGGCGAGAGGTCGGTGGCCGCGTTCGACGCCGACTCCGACGAAGGTCCGATCGCGGCTTCCGCGCCTGCCTGGTCGCCCGACGGGAGAACCGTTGCGCTCGTGTTCGGCGGGAGCGTGGTTCTCGTCGACGCCGTCGACGGAACGCGGCGAGCCCTCGCCGGCTCGAGCCCGGACACGCTGGAGTGGTCACCCGACGGCAGCCACATCCTCGCGAGGAACTACGACACGATCTGGGTGATCGACGCGGCGACCGGAGCGACGACGAAGATCCTCGAGCTTGAGAAGGACGAGTTCCAAGACGCGACATGGTCACCCGACGGCGGCGCGATCGGCTTCGTCCGCTGCAACCTCGACGAGGACGTCTGCGATGTGTACACGGTCGCTGCGCAGGCCGGTGCGAAACCGCAGCGTCTGACTAGGACCGTCGTGATCGAGCGTAACCTCGACTGGGGCCCGTAGACCGCGTCCGCGACCTTCGCGGCTACGCTGGGGTGGATGCCCGCCTTCAAAACATCCGACGCGTACCGGCCGACCGGCGACCAGCCGACGGCGATCGCGACGCTTGCGGAGAGCCTTCGGGCCGGCGAGCAGTTCCAGACGCTCGTCGGCGCGACGGGCACGGGCAAGACGGCGACGATGGCCTGGACGATCGAGGAGGTCGGCAAGCCGGCGCTCGTCATCGCCCACAACAAGACGCTGGCCGCGCAGCTCTGCAACGAGTTCCGCGAGTTCTTCCCGCACAACGCCGTCGAGTACTTCGTCTCCTACTACGACTACTACCAGCCGGAGGCATACGTCCCGCAGGCCGATCTCTACATCGAGAAGGACTCGTCGCAGAACGACGACATCGCTCGGCTCAGGCTCGCGGCCACGTCTGCGCTGTTCACGCGCAAGGACGTCGTCGTCGTCGCGTCCGTCTCGTGCATCTACGGCCTCGGCTCGCCCGAGGAGTGGCGCGAGCGCGTCGTCATCCTCGAGGTGGGGGAGGAGCACGACCGCGACCTCGCCCTGCGGAAGCTGATCGACTCGCAGTACGTCCGCAACGACACGCTGCTCGGCCGCGGCCGTTTCCGCGTCAAGGGCGACGTCGTCGAGGTCCAGCCGGCGAACCAGGAGACGGCGTACCGGATCTCGTTCTTCGGCGACGAGGTGGAGCAGATCACGCACTTCGATCCGCTCACCGGGGAGATCCTCAGCAAGCTGGACAACATCGCGATCTGGCCGGCGACGGAGTACGTGACTTCGAAGCCGACCGTCGAGCGCGCGGTCACCGAGATCCGCCACGAGCTCGAGGAGCGCGTCAAGGAGCTCGAGTCCGAGAACAAGCTGCTCGAGGCGCACCGGCTCAGGCAGCGAACGGAGTACGACCTCGAGATGATGCAGGAGCTGGGCTTCTGCAACGGGATCGAGAACTACTCGCGGATCCTCGAAGGGCGCGCGCCCGGCACGCATCCGTTCACGCTGCTCGACTACTTCGGGCAGGACTACGTCGTCTTCATCGACGAGTCGCACCAGACGGTGCCGCAGATCGGCGGGATGCACGAAGGCGACCGCTCGCGCAAGCAGACGCTGGTCGAGTACGGCTTCCGCCTCCCGTCGGCGCTCGACAATCGACCGCTCCGCTTCGACGAGTTCCTCCAGAAGGTCCCGCAGATGGTGTTGGTGTCCGCCACGCCCCGACCGTTCGAGCTGCGCCACTCGAAGCACCTCGCCGAGCAGCTGATCCGGCCGACCGGAATCGTCGACCCGGAGGTCGAGCTGCGCGCGACGAAGAACCAGATCGACGACCTCCTCAACGAGGTCCGCCGGCGCGAGGAGGCGGGCGAGCGCGTCCTCGTCACGACGCTGACGAAGAAGATGGCGGAGGACCTGACGGACTACCTGCTCGAGTCGGGCGTGAAGGCGCGCTATCTCCATTCGGAGATCGACACGCTCGAGCGGATCCAGATCATCCGCGAGCTGCGGCTCGGCGACTACGACGTCCTCGTCGGCGTCAACCTGTTGCGCGAGGGACTCGACCTGCCGGAGGTGTCGCTGGTCGCCATCCTCGACGCGGACAAAGAGGGGTTCCTGCGCGGGAAGACGGCGCTGATCCAGACGATCGGCCGCGCCGCGCGAAACGTGAACGGCAAGGTGCTGCTCTACGCCGACAAGCTGACCGAGGCGATCCAGGGCGCGCTCGGCGAGACGGACCGGCGGCGTGCGGTCCAGCTCGCGTACAACGAGGAGCACGGGATCACGCCGGAGACGATCCAGAAGGGCGTGTCCGACATCGCCGAGTTCCTCTCGCTCGAGCAGCCGACCGTCCCGTCGACGAAGCGGCGGCGCGGGCGCAAGGAGGTCGAGGGGATGGACCGCGGCGAGCTCGAGAAGCTCGCGATCCAGCTCGAGGAGGAGATGTTCGCGGCCGCCGAGGAGCTTCGCTTCGAGTACGCGGCGAAGCTGCGCGACGAGATCAAGGAGATCCGGCGCGAGCTCTCGGCGCTGGCCGCGGTGAGCTAGTGCGTGCCGGTGGCGAGCGCCACCGGAGCGCTCCATGGGAAGTCGATCCAGCGGTCCGTGCGCCGCCAGACGTAGTCGGCACGGACGACCGAGTGCGGCTTCTCGTAGAGCACGGCGGTTCTGACCTCGGCCGCGTGCGCCGCGCAGAACTCGCGGACGAGCGCGAGGGTTCGTCCGGTGTCCGCGACGTCGTCCACGACGAGCAGGCGCTCGGTCGCCAGGACTGCGAGGTCCGGGACCGGCGGCAGGAGCAGAGGCTCCTCGAGGCGCTCGTCGACGCCGGTGTAGAACTCGACGTTCAGCGTCGCCATGCTCTTGACGCCGAGCGCGTAGGCGAGGGCGCCGGCGAGCGGCAAGCCACCGCGTGCGAGCGCGAGCACAGCGTCGGGCTCGTACCGGTCCGCGCGGATGTGCGCGGCGAGGTCGCGAACGGCGTGGCCGAGATCCTCCCAAGACATCCGCTCGCGCTCGGGCATCAGCGCACCTTCGCCGAGAACGTGCGCGCGATCGTCCCGGAGGGACCGGTGACCGCGATCTTCACAGTCAGCCGCTTGCCCTTCGCATTCTTCGGCAGCAACCACGCGCACGACGCCCGTCCCGAGTACGCGTCGAAGTTTCGTATGCGCTCGCGAAGCGACCGTGTGCCGACCCGCGCGCTGCATGCGACCGTGGGGGAGACGCGGTCGGCGCCGCTCTCCTCGGTCACGTCGTAGATGACGCGAAAGATCTTGCCGGCGATCGGCGGCGACGGCCTCGCGCCGAAGTTGACGCCCGCGAGCCTCGGCAGCGTGATCTCACGCGCATGGCTGCCGTCGACGTTCATCTCGTAGATCTCGTTCTGGAACGGCGACGGGCCGCGGGCGAACGCGATCAGCTTGCCGTCCGGGGACGGCGCGGGCCAGTCGTCTTTGGCCGGATACGTGGTGAGACGGCGCAGATCGCTTCCGTCCGGGGCCATGGAGTAGAGCTCCGTGTTGCCGAGGGGTGCGTCGCGATCGGCCTGGAAGACGATGTGGCCGTTCGGCATCCACGCCGGACGCGTCTCGTTCCAGAAGAACGACGTCGGAGTGAGGCGATGCTGGTTGCTGCCGTCGCCGTTCATGACCCAGAGGCTCGTCTTGAAGCCCGTGCCGCGATCGGTGACCCAGACGATTCGACCGTCCGGTCCCCACTGTGGGCTGTTGTCGGACGACGGCGCGTTCGTGAGCCGTTTCTCGTCGGAGCCGTCGGCCTTCATCGAGTAGATCTCGGCGTTGCCGTCGCGGTCGGAACGGAACGCGATGCCCTTCCCGTCGGGGGACCACGTCGGTCCGTAGTCGCGTGCGTTGTCGAACGTCAGTTGGTGCTGGTCGGAACCGTCGCGGTTCATCACCCAGATCTCGAGCTGGCCGGTGCGGTCACTGGAGAACGCGATCTGCTTCGAGTCCGGGGACCATGCGGCGAGGTCGTCGTGTGCGGGGCTCGTCGTCAGGCGGGTCTGCTCGCTGCCGTCGGGCCGCATGACGTAGATGTCGCCCTTGCCGTTTCGGAAGCTCGTGAACGCGATCTCCGTGCCGTCGGGCGCCCACGCCGGTGCGTCGTTTCCGACGACGACGAAGTGGGACAGCCAAGACGCGAACGGCACTCCGAGCAGGAGCAGGACAGCCCCGCACGCGATCGGGAGGATCCGGCGAATGGTGCCTTCAAGTATCGCGCATAGACTTCCGGAGATGGTCAGCGCGGTGATCGCGATCATGCTCGTGGGATTCGTCACCGGCGCACTCGCGCGGCTCGCGGTCCCGGGGCCGGATCCGATGCCGATCTGGCTGACGGTCGCGATCGGTCTCGCCGGATCGTGGGGCGGTGGCGCCGTGGCGGCCGCGATCTGGGGTTGGAACACGACCGCAGTCGGGATCTTCGGCTTCGTCGCGGCGGTCCTGCTCGTGGTCGCGTACCGCCGCTTCTACCAGGGGCGCCCGCTGACCGGGCCGGACGCGATGAAGTTCCCCGAGCGCGGCATCGGGATCGAGAAGTTCCGCGAGCGGCAGGCGAGAGCGGAGCAGATGCTGCGGCAGGCGCAGCACGCGCAGGCGCAAGGCGAGGTGCAGGACGTCACCGAGCAGATCCGCAAGCTCGGCGAGCTGCACGAGCAAGGCGTCCTCACAGACGAGGAGTTCGAGACGAAGAAGCGGGAGCTGCTCGCCCGGCTGTAGTTTGCGCCACTCGGGGTCTAGGCAGGCTCGGAAAACAGTGGTTCGCGCCCTCTCGGGAACCGTCGCTCGGCGGTGAGGCCCCAGTCTGTTCGGTGCCAGGCGAACGTGTGGACGCGCAGGCACGCGTCGTCGATCTCGTAGACGTGGACGCCGCGTGCCTCGCCGTGCCGCTTCGGGCGCGGCTGGCCGAGGCCCGCCGCGATCGACACGACGACGCCGCGTTCGCCGCCGGTCGAGATCTCGAACTCGCGCCGCTCGCTCACGGCCGCCTGGTGGATGTGTCCGGCGAGGATCAGGTCGGCGCCCGCGTGGACGAGCTCGACGAGCACGTGGTTGCGGCGCGCCACCGGTTTCTTCCGCGACCGCCAAGGTGCGCTGATCAGGTGGTGGTGGAGGACGGCGACGCGGAACGCTCCTTCGCGTGCCGCACGGAGCCGTTCCTGCGCGCGCGCCAGCTGCGCGCCGCGGATGCCGCCGGACTGATGCCGCCACGGGCGCACCGAGTTGAGGCCGATCACGTGCAGCGTGGGGGACGAGAACGTGGGCTCCGTCGTTTCCCACTGGCGCTCGAACTCGCGGAACGCGCGCGTGAACCGGGCGGGGAACGTGTACGGGATGTCGTGGTTCCCGGGGATCGCGAGGACCGGCGGTCCCAGCCCACGCAGGAACGCAGACGCGCGGGCGAGCTGGTCCTGCCGCCCACGGTGGCTGAGATCGCCGCTCGCGATGACGAGCTCCGGGTCGAACCGGTCGACGAGCACCGGAGCGCCGCGCTCGATCGCCTCGTCGTCGCCGGCGCCGTAGTGCAAGTCCGAGAGGTGCAGAACCCTCATCGTCGGCATCGCGCCAGCCTAAACGGCAAGTACACTGCGGTCCGTGGCCGACGAGTCCGCCGAGATCTTCGACGATCTCTACCTCGGACTGCGCGCCGGCGGCGCAGTGAGGAAGCGGCGTCGCGGGGAACCGCTCTCCTCCGAGGAAGAAGAGGCGATCGGTCGCTGGCAGCGGCTCTCCACCTGGCGCAAGGCCCTGGCGATCGGCGGCTTCGCGCTCGGGACGTTCGGGCTCGGCTTCACGCTCGGCGGGCTGATCTTCGGGCGTTGGCGCAAGGCGTGAACCCGAGCCCTCACTTGTGAAACGGTCATCACGCTCGGCGGGCTGATCTTCGGGCGTTGGCGCAAGGCCTAGATCGGCGGCTCGACTGTAGGTCGACGGCCCTCGCGCGGCTCGGCCCTGTCTTGGGCTGACCAGGCCCTTGCCGCCGGCCGCGAGGATCAGACGCAAGGCGCCGGCTGAAAACGACGGCGTCGGAGAGCCCTGTCGCTCCTACTGAATTCATACGCCGCGGGGGCCTGAACCCATCCGGCCCGCTCCGATGCTCTGCGTGTCCACTCCCCCCAGAAAGGGACACGCATGTTCAAGAAGACCACGTTCACGAAGATCCTCCTCTCGCTCGGCGCGGTGGCAATCGTCGCGGTCGCAGCGGTCGGCGGGACCTTCGCGAACTTCACGGCGACACCGACCTCGGTCGCGTCCAACGCGTTCACGACCGGGTCGCTGTCCATGACGCGCTCCGGCTCCGGCGCGATCTTCTCCGCCTCGGCGATGAAGATCGGCGACACGGCGACGGGCTCGATCACGATCTCGAACACGGGTAGCCTCGCGGGCGCCTACACGCTCGCGGGTTCGGGCAGCGGCAGCTCGGTGCTTGCCAACCAGCTGACGCTGAAGATCTACGCCGACACCGACAACAGCGGGTCGCCGGTCTACGACGGCACGCTCGGCGGGTTCAGCTCCGCATCGCTGGGAACGTTCGCGGCGACCACGGGCTCGCACACCTACTACTTCCACGTGTCGTTGCCGACGACCGGCTCGGACACGTCGGACAACGCCTTCCAGGGCCTGGCGGCCTCGGAGACCTTCACCTGGTCGGCGGTGCAGGCGTAACCATGGGGTCCTTCGGGACGATCATGCGGACGACGGCCACGCTCGTTGCGGGCGTGGCTGTCGTTGGCGTGTTTGCCTACGCGGCGCTCCTCGTCGCCGGGTTCAAGCCGGTGGAGGTCTACTCCGGTTCGATGGTCCCGACGATCCGCGTCGGCGCGATCGCGTTCGATCGTCCGGTTGCAGGTCGCTCCGTTCGCGTGGGCGACGTCATCACCTTCCGGGATCCGTACACGAAGGGACGGCTCGTCACGCACCGCGTGATTCGGATCTTCCACACGAACCACGGCCTCGCGTACCGCACCAAGGGCGACGCGAACCCGAACCGCGACCCGTGGACGATCGCGCTCCCCGATCGCGTCGGCCGCGTCTCGTTCTCGGCTCCGTACGTCGGTTTCGTCCTCTGGTACGCGCACACACGCGAGGTGCGCGCGGCGCTGATCCTGCTCGTTGCGCTCCTCGTCCTCTTTTCGACGCTTCGCCGCATCTGGCGGGACGACGCGGGAGCCGTGCAGGCTTGATGCGCAAGCTCTCAGTGCTCGCATGCATCGGGCTCGCCCTCGCCGGCGGGCTGACGCATTTCTCGTCGGCGGCGTTCACGAAAGCCACCGTCGTGCCGTCGAACAGCGTCGCCGTCGACAAGCTCGCGAACTACTTCTCCGTCGTTCCCGGGACCGCCGTGCAGG
>VAYM01000151.1 GCA_005884945.1 Actinomycetota bacterium
CATTCGCTCAACTCCATCAGCACAGGCCGTCGTAGTACGTGGAGTGCGGGCCCAGGTACGTGATCGTGTCGACCTTGCGCTTCCACGCGATGAGGACGTATGTGCGGTCGCGATCGTTCCGGATGAAGATCGTGTCCCCGCTGCAGCCGGGGCCGATCTTTCGGCCCTCGCGCTCGGCCGCCTTCTTCGCCGGCATGCCCGGACGCGAGCCGCGCTCCGTCTGCCAGCGGCTCGACTGCGTCCAGAAGTCCGACAGCGCTTTCGTGTCGTTGTTGAACGAGTACTCGGTGCGGCAGTCCTTGCCGCAGACGTAGACGAGCGTCCGGCCGCCGTGCGGCGCCGTGACCGCCGGATCCATCTGTGCGATGACGCCGTCGGGCCTCCCGAGCCTGGCGCGTAGCTGACTCTCGGTCGTCATGTCCAGCCGAAACGGGCCGATTCGGCCGTCGGCGTGGACGACGCTCCCGCTCTGCCCGCCGCAGCCGGCCAGGAGCAGCGTGACAAGAGCGAGGACGATGCGGCTGCGCACGGCCTCGTTATCGGCGTCTGCGGGTCGCGAGATAACCGGCTTTCGCGTTCTCGAAGAACTGCACGTCGCGCGTGTCCTGGTCGACCAGCCAGTCGACGAACGCGTCGCTGTACTGCGGCGACCCGAATTTCGGAACGTGCACGAACTCCGGCCGCGTCTCCTCGCTGAGGGCGTAGATCCGGCGCACGCTGAGGATGTCGAAGGCGTTGACACTCCGCCCGTCGAGGCGCCTGTTCACCTCGGCAATCACTTCTTTCTGGCGATACGGGTGCGAGTGGTCCGGGTCGACCTGCCCGTAGAGCGGCGCGTGCGGATCGGTCGTCAGCCGGATCAGGGTCGGCCGGCCTTCCTCGTCGCGCTCCGCCGTCTGGACGATCGCGACTTCCGCGCGGTCGGGCGCGTGCATCACCTGACGGATGTTCGCGAGCCACTGCTGGCGTGTCGCATCGAGCTGGCGCCGGATGAAGTCCCGGACGTCGTCGCCCGTGGGCGGCTCGCTTCTCACGCCGTGCCGGAAGTACAGGCCGCCTTCGGCGAAGACGACGTGCTCGCGTCCGTCCCGGTCCCGGTAGCGGCCCTGCGCCGAGAAGACGAGCGGCGCGCCCAGGACGCTGTCCACGACGACGGCGGTCTCCCCTCGGCCGCCGCGCGTGACGTCGTACAGCTCGAAGCCTTCGAAGTCCGGCTCGACGTAGCGCGCGAGCTGCTCGTGCAGCAGCTCCTCCTCGAGCGGGATGGCGGAGCGAACGACGACCACGCCGCCGCCCGAGTTCGCGAGCGCCGCCACGTCGCGGACGAGCTCGAGCCAGTCGCCCGGTGCGCCCGAGTCGAAGTCCTCCTTCAGCGCGACGCGCTTCGAGCTCCGCTTCGCCGTCGCGGCACGCTTCAGGAGGCGCGCTGCGTCAGCCATTGAGCGGATTCCAGTCGCTACGTCCAGGAGCCCAGTGCGGAAACGGTGCATACGCCTCCGCGGGAGAGGTCGTCTCCGTCTCGACCCCGGCGCCGTGACGACGAGCGAGATCGGAGGCCGGATAGACGATCGACTTGTCCGCCGTCCGCGCGCCGGTCATGAAGATGACGCAAGGCGCGTCGCCCGTCGCTACGAAGCAGTGGGCCGTTCCGGGCGGGCAGTGGACGAAGTCCCACGCCTTGAGCGGCCGTTCGACATCCTCGACCAGCAGCAGGCATTCGCCGGCGATGACGAGAAAGTCTTCCTCGTTCGACTCACCGTGGTACAGGCCGCTTCGCTTGCCCGGAGGCACGACCGCGAGTGTGATTCCGAGCTGCTCGAACCGCACCTGGTCGCGATCGGCGCGTCCTCTGAGCACGCGCCGGTCGGTCTCGAAGACGCAGCGCGCGCCAAAGGCATCGTTGGTCAACCAAGCCGCGTCGGCCGCGTTGACGACGAACCAGCCCTCGCTGACAGGTGCGAGGCCCGAATCCAGCGCTTCGACGCGCGCTTCGTCGACCACAGGCTGACCTTAACTCGCTGCTTCAAGACGCAGACAAGCCAGACCTTCTGGTCTGACCCCGCGGGTCTTAGGGCAGGATCAGATGGCTGTCGCCGAACTCGTGCCAGAGGTAGCCGTGCGCGAGCGCCTCGCGGTAGCAGCGCTCCAGCAGCTCCTCGTCGGCGAGCGCCTGCAGCATCTTCAGGTGCGACGCCTCCGGCTCGTGCCAGCCGGTGATGAGACCGTCGACGACGCGCACCTTGCACTCCGCACAGACGACGTGGTTCGTCCAACCTTCGCCCGGTGCGACGCTGCCGTCGGGTTCGGCGACGGTCTCGAGCGCGCGCACGACGGTCGTCCCGACCGCGATCACGCGCCCGCCCCAACCGTGCACGGCGTTCACGAGACGCGAGGTCGACGCGGGAACGCGGTACCGCTCGGGATACGGTGGCTCACCGGCCTCCGGAGACGAGACGCCGGTGTGCAGGACGACCGGCGCGACGTGGATCCCACGCGCGACGAGATCGGTGATCAGCTGCGCCGTGAACGGACGGCCGGCGCTCGCCATCTCAGCGCTGCCCGGCTCGACCGCGTACGCGTTCTGGTACGTCGCGAGCGGCCACTCGCGCGGCACGTAGCCGTACCGGATCGGGTGGCCGTGCTCGTGGAGATACACGACGAGCGGCTGCGGCAGGTCGAGGCGCGCGACCCACAGCCGGCGTCCGCGTGCGTAGGGCGCGACCAGCTCGATGCGTCCGCCGCCCGGCACGGTCAGGACGTCTCCCTCCCGCGCGCTGAGGAAGGGGCCGTTCTCCGCGCGGAGCTCGACGATCCACCAGCGGTCGGCGACGCGGTGCGGCACCGGCGTCGAGAAGTGCAGCTCGACGTGCGAGCCGTCCGCGCGGCGCGCGGGCACAGCGGCGGGCAGCGTCGCGGAGGTGTTGACGACGACGAGGTCGCCCGGCGCGAGGAACGCCGGCAGCTCCTTGAACCGCGCATGCGCGATCCGCCGGTCGTGCCTGCCGGCGACCATCAGCCGTACCTCGTCGCGCGCGACACCGCGCGCCTCCGGCGGCTCGTGCGCCTCGAGACGATCCGGCAGCTCGAATTGCAGCGCGCTCATGCCTCGACCCGGACGAGCTCGCGCGCCTTGTAGCGGCCGCTCGGCAGGTCGCCTTCGATCAGCTCGAGGAGTCCGGGGACGCTCTCCTCCGGCAGCGGACGGTCGGAGATGTCCTCGCCGGGGAACGCGTCCTGGTGCATCTGCGTGCGCATGTCGCCCGGGTCGACCGCGTAGATGCGGAGCCCGGGGTGCTCCGCTCCGAGGATCGCCGTCAGCTGCTCGAGCGCGGCCTTCGAGGACCCGTACCCGCCCCAGCCCTCGTACGGCTCGACGGCCGCGTCGGAGGTGACGTTGACGACCCGCGCGCCGTTCGCAAGCCGCGGCAGAGCGAGCTGGACGAGCGCCAGCGGCCCCGTCACGTTGATCTCGTAGACCTGGCGCAGCTCGTCCAGCGGGTACTCGGCGAGTGGAGGGAGTGGGCTCGGACCGAGCACGCTTGCGTTGTTGACGACGAGGTCGATGGTGTCCCCCGCGGCTTCGACGAGTGCGGCGCGATGACGCGGGTCGGCGATGTCGCCGGCGACGGTGATGACGTTGTCGTTTCCGGCCCAAGCGCCCTCGAGCTCGGCCCGTCCGCGCGCATCGACGACGAGGCGCCAGCCCCGTTCGGTCAGCGCACGTGCGAGCGCGAGGCCCAAGCCTCGCGAGGTGCCGGTGACGATTCCAATGGGCATGCCCCTAACCGTAGGGCCTCGGCGGTCCCGGTCGGTATCGGGAATTGGTCCTAGGACCTGTGGCGTGCCGCGTAGATCGCGGCCTGCGTCCGGTCGGCGACGCCGAGCTTTCCGAGCACGTGCGTGACGTGCGTCTTGACCGTCTTCTCGGCGAGGCCGAGCTCGAGCGCGATCCGCTTGTTCGAGAAGCCGCGGCCGATCAGCTCCAGCACTTCGCGCTCCCGCGGCGTGAGGCTCTGCAGCTGGTCGCGCCCGTCGTCCTCGGCGAGCCGCTCGACGAGCCGTGCCGCGACCGACGGGTCGATCAGCGCCTCGCCCGCGTCGGCCGCGCGGATCGCACGGGCGAGCTCCTGCGGCTCGGCGTTCTTCAACAGGTAGCCGGCCGCGCCCGCGCGAACCGCAGGGAGGAGGCGATCGTCGTCGATGTAGCTCGTCAGGATGATCACCCGTGTCTCCGGCACGCGCTCGCGGAGCGCGCGCATCGCCTCGACGCCGTCGAGCTTCGGCATCACGAGGTCCATCAGGACGACCGCAGGCCGCAGCTGCTCGGCGAGCGCGACCGCTTCGGCGCCGTCCGCGGCGTCGCCGACGATCTCGATCCCGTCCTGCAGCTCGAGGAAGCTGCGCAGCCCCTCGCGCAGGACGGCGTGGTCGTCCGCGATCAGGACGCGGATCGGGTCAGACATCGAGGTGCACCGTCGTCCCTTCGCCGCGTGACGAGCGGATCTCGAGCCGGCCGCCGATCCGCTGCGCGCGCTCCTCCATCGACGTCAGTCCGAGCCTGCGTGCGCGCAGCTCGACGGACTGCGGGTCGAAGCCGATGCCGTCGTCGACGACGTCGAGCGCGAGCTGCCCGTTCTCGCCGCTGAGTCGGACGACGACGCGGCTCGCCTCCGAGTGTCGCAGCGCGTTCTGCATCGCCTCCTGCGCGATGCGGAAGACCTCCGCGTCGCGCCGTGGGTCGGGCGTGAGCTCGAGGTCGCCCTCCATCACCACGTCCGCGGACTGGACGCGCCGCAGGACGTCCACGTGCTTGCGCAGCGCGCCGCAGAGACCGTCCTGCACGAGATCCGGCGGACGCAGCTCGAAGATCAGCGAGCGCAGCTCGTCGAGTGCCTGGCGCGCGATCGCCTGAAGCTTCGCGATCTGCCCGCGTGCCGCGACGGGATTCCGGTCGAGCAGCGTCGCCACGGTCTCCGCGGTAAGCACGACGCTGTAGAGCTTCTGGCTGACGACGTCGTGGAGCTCGAGCGCCAGCCGGTTGCGCTCGGAGACGACGGAGAGCTCGCGGCTCTGCTCGTACAGGCGCGCGTTCGTGATCGCGATCGCCGCATGCGATGCAAGGAGCTCGATCAGTTGCTCGTCGAGGACGCTGAACTCCGGCGCGCGTTCCTTTTCCGTCAGGTAGAACGCGCCGATCACTCCATCGCGCGAGACGATCGGCACCCCGAGGAACGAACGCATGTCGGGATGACCGCGCGGCCAGTACCCCGTGAAGCGCGGGTCGTCGTGGATGTCTGTCGTGCGGAACGGCTCGCGCGATTCGAGGATCGCGCCGAGCATCCCGTGCGTGCGCGGGAGCGGGCCGAGGGAGGCAATCAGCTTGTCGCTCATCCCGGAGGTCAGGAACGCGCTGAAGCCGCCGTCGCCGTCCGGCACGCCGAGCGCCGCGTAGCGCGCGTCGACGAGCGTGCGCGCGTTCTCGACGAGGCGTTGCAGGACCTCCTCCGTCGACAACTCGCCGCCGATCGCGAGCACAGCGTCGCTCACGGCCTTGAGCGCGGGGCTGAGCGGCTCGGTCATCCGTTCACGCTCAGCAGCGTCCGCTCGACGTACACGACGACGATGAGGACGCCGGCGAGAGCCGCCGCCACCGCGACGGGTGGCAGCCCCGACTGCACGGCGAGAACGAGGAGGATCGCGGCCACGGCGACCAGCTTGAGCGTGACGCCCGCGCGATGCGGTCCGCCGACGACGACCGTCCGCGTTCCGATCAACGAGAGGAGGAAGAGGACCGCGCCGCCGAGCAGCGCGACACTCGGGCCGGCGCCGAGGTGGTCCTCGTGTGCGCGCTCGATCAGCAGGCGCAGGCCGGCTCCCATCGCAGCGAGCCCGATCAGCAGTGGGATGTGCGCATAGGAGTAGACGACGACGGACATCGTCGAGCCGCGAAGAGCGACGCTCTCCTGCCGGTCGTAGTAGAGCCACCACACGGCGGCGACGGCTGCGAACCCGAGGACGCCGGCGGCCGCGGAGACGAACCGCCAATTCGTGCCGGAGGTTTGCAGCGCGACGGCGGCGACCGACTCGCCGAGGACGATCAGCGTGAAGAGCGCCCAGCGTTCCGGCAGGTGGGTCGCGCTCGTCGGGATCCGGCGGTGCAACCGGGTCGAGAGCGGCGGCAGGCTGAGCTCGAGAACCTGTGCAGCGCCCCAGAACCAGTAGCGGTACGGCGTCGTCACCGCGAGTGACGCGAGCCAGATCCCGACGCCGACGCTGTAGCCGAGGCCGTAGAAGCGGACGAGCGGTCGCGCCTCCGGAACTGCGCGCCACGCCCGTGCGTAGAGCGCAAGCATGAGGGAGCGGAGAACGACGTACGCGACTGCGAAGGCCGCGGTGTGAACGCCTCGCGCGACATCGGCGATGAGGACCGCCATCGCCGCAATCGCGAGCATGGCGGCGAAGTAGGTGAGTCGGAACGCAAGGTCGTCCGTGTCGAAGCGCGTCGCGTAGGCCATGTAGCCCTGCCACGCGACGTACACCGGAACGAAGAGTGCGGCGAAACGGAGGAACCCGAGGGCCGAGTGGTCGAGGACGAGCAGGCGCGAGAGCTCCGTGATCGCGACGACGAAGACGAGGTCGAAGAAGAGCTCGAGCCAGCTCGCGTGGCGCTCCGAGTCGCGATCGTCGGCAGTGCGAAGCCGCGGCGGGACGAGCCAGGGCGCGCGCCCGTTCGTTCCGACCGGCTCGCCGACTCGGATGCCCATCGCATTCAGCGTAACCCGCGACGGCGTCACACTTCCGTCACGGTGCCTGGCACCGCGGCTGGCAGCCGGGTGGAGGGACAGGTCAGGTGCGGACGGTCACCGCCCGCAGCTTGTCCGGATTCGCGATCACGTCGATCTCCGCGATCCGACCGCCGGACACGGTGAACCCGACGACCGCGATCGGCCGGTCGCTCGGCATCACGATCACGCCCGCGCTGCCGTTGACAATCGCCGGCCGCCCGAGCGGCGCGAACATCCGGCCGCGCGTCAGGATCTGCGCCGCGACCGCCTCGGCACCGTGAACCGCCTCGCGGTCGCGCGCGCGCGTGTCGATTCGGAACACGACCTCCGGGTCGAGCACCTCGATCAGCGCGTCGAAGTCGCCGCTGCGAGCCGCAGTGAGAAACGCGTCGACGACGCGTCGCTGCTCCGCGAGGTCGGGATCCGGCGTCGGCGCCGCGCACTGCACGCGCCGACGCGCGCGGCTCGCGAGCTGCCGCGTCGCCGCAGGCGAACGTCCGACGATCGGCGCGATCTCCTCGAACGGCATGGCGAACATGTCGTGCAACACGAACGCGAGCCGCTCCGCCGGCGCGAGCGTATCCAGCACGACGAGGAGTGCGGCGCGCAGCATGTCGAGGCAGACGCGCGCGACGACCGTCGTGAGCCAGCCGCCGAGGTTTGCAACGGCGCCGGTGTCCGCACGGTCCAGCCGCAGCCAGGCTTCCTGAACTGCGTCCTCGGCCTCGTTGACCGACCCGAGCATGCGGTACGCGACCGCCTGCAGGTGTCGCCTGTGCCGCTCGAACTCCCCCGTCAACACGTCTCGCTCGTTCACCCGTCACATCCTCTCGTTCACATCCGTCATCCATCTGACGAGCGGAACACCACGGATGTGACAGGAGGACGAGATGATCGAAGTACGCAAGCTCAGGAAGATCTACCCCGGCGGCGTCGAGGCGGTCAGCGGGATCGACTTCGACGTCGAGCCGGGCGAGGTCTTCGGACTGCTCGGGCCGAACGGCGCGGGCAAGTCCACGACGATCGGCATGCTGACGACGACCGTCGCGCCGACGAGCGGGACGGCCAAGGTCGCCGGTTTCGACGTCGCGAAGCACCCGCTTCCGGCGCGGCGCGCGAGCAGCGTCGTGTTCCAGGAAGCCGTCGTCGACCGCTCGCTCACCGGACGGCGGAACCTCGAGATCCACGCCCGCCTGTGGGGCGTCGACGAGCGCGAGTCGAAGGCGCGGATCGACGAGCTCGCCGCGACGCTCGACCTCGCCGAGCTCGTCGACCGGCCCGTCGGCTCGTACAGCGGCGGCGAACGGCGGCGGCTCGAGATCGCCCGCGCGCTCGTGTCGGGCCCGCGGGTGCTCTTCCTCGACGAGCCGACGGTCGGGCTCGACCCGCTGATCCGCGCCGAGCTCCTCGACGCGATCGCCGGGCTCCGGGGGCGAACCGAGATGACGGTGCTCGTCACCACGCACTACCTCGACGAGGCCGAGCGCCTCTGCGACCGCGTCGCGATCATCCACTCCGGTCGGATCGTCGCGCTCGACACGCCGGCGGCGCTGCTCTCGGAGCTCGGCCCGGAGATCCTCGAGCTCCGCGTCACCGGCAGCGCGCATGCGGCAGCCGACGCGCTCCGTGCGAGAGGGATCGCCGGCGACGAGGCGTTCGCGGTCGGCTCCACGTTGACGATCCCGCTCCGCGACACGAGCTCCGGCGAGGCGATTGCAACGGTCACCGACCTCGGCATCGCCACCGCGATCAGCACGCGACAACCAACCCTCGACGACGTCTACCTGCGGTTGACCGGCGATCGGCTCGCCGCAGCCGCCTGAAAGGAGAGCCATGTCTGCAGCAACTGCAACGGCCACCCTGCCCGCGCTGAGGCGAGCCCGGGCCTTCAGCTCGCTCGGCACGCTGACGGGACGACGGTTTCAGCTCACCGCCCGCACGCCGCGCGAGCTCTTCGTCCCGCTCTTGACGCCGATCATGTTCGCGCTGGTGATCGCACCGGCGCTCAAGTCGGCGCTGCACACGAACGCGAGCTACGAGTCGTTCGTCGCGATCGGGACCGTTGGACTGCTGATCCCGCTGAACACGATGTTCTCGGGGCTCGGCGTGATCGTCGACCGCGAGAACGGCGCGCAACGCGAGCTGCTCGCGGCGCCGATCCCGCGCTCCCTGCTCGTGCTCGGAAACCTCGTCGTCGCGTTCGCGATCACGGGCCTCCAGGTCGCGGTGCTCATCGCGGTCGCTACGGTGCGAGGGATCAACTTCGATCCGACCGCGACCGGCGTGCTGTGGTTCGTCGCGGCGGCCGGTCTCTTCGCGATCGGCATGTACGGCATCGCGGAGATCCTCGCGAGCCGGGTGCCGCGGCAGGAGGAGTACATCGCGCGTGTTCCGGCGATCGCGATCCTGCCGTGGTTCCTGGCGGGGGCGCTGTTCCCGATCACGGCGTTGCCGACGGGGCTCACGTGGGTCGCGAAGTTCCTGCCGCTGACGCACGGGCTCGCGCTGATGCGCTACGGCCTGCTCGGAGACAGCACCGGCCTGCACAACATCTGGGGCGGGATGGGTTCGACGGCGTCGGCGGCGCTCAGCCTCGCGGTGCTCGCCGGCTTCGCGCTGATCCTGACGGCCGGTTCGATCCGCGTCTTCACGCGGGCCGCGCTCCGCTGATGAAAGGAGAAGGGTCAGACCTTCCGGTCTGACCCTTCTTCGAGCTACGCGTTCGAACTGTTGTGGGGACAGTTCGAATGTGAGCCGTTCGACTGGGTCGTCGATGTCGTGGTCGTGTTCGAGGACTTCGAGCTGTTGCCGCCGGCGGCGAGGGCAACGCCCACACCGGTGCCGCCGAGTGCGAGCGCGGTGGTGACGGCTGCGACGGCGACGCTTCGACTGGGTCGGAACACGGGACCTCCTTTCTGGTCGGGTGCGCTCCCATGCAACCGTCGGCGGCTAAGAGCCGGACAAGACCTGTCTAAGAGGTCGGTGAAAAGTTCCTAAGAGCCGGCGTCCAGCACGAGGCACTCGTCGGCCGCGGCGACGAGGTCGGGGTCGTGACTCGCCGCGACGATCGTCGTTCCGCCCTCGCGGGCCGCCGACTCGAGCAGCCGGATGATCATGCGACCCGAGAGCCGGTCGAGGTGCGCGGTGGGCTCGTCGGCGAGGAGGACTCGCGGGCCCGGCGCCAGCGCGCGCGCAAGCGAGATCCGGCGTTGCTCCCCGCCGGACAGCCGGTCCGCGCGCCGGTCCCCGAGCTTGTCGAGGCCGACCCACTCGAGCCAGCGGTCGGCGCGGCGACGCGCTTCGATCTCGTCGAAGCCGCGCAGGGTCAACGCAAGCTCGACGTTCTCGCGCGCCGAGAGGAAGTCCACGAGCGTCGAATGCTGCGAGACATAGCCCAGGACGCGGCGACGAAAACGCGCGGCCTCGTCTCCGTCCAGCGAGTCGACGCGCTCGCCTCCGACCCACACTTGCCCGTCGTCGGGACGGTCGAGCGCCGCCTGCAGGTTCAGCAGCGTCGTCTTGCCGCTCCCCGACGGGCCGGCGATGACGTGCAGGCGCTCGGGCGCAAATGTCCACGACACCCCCGACACGACCGACTGCTCCCGCTTGCCGTACGACTTCGTCACTCGATCGAGCGCGATCTCGGTGCCGCGTTTCTCCTGCGGCTCGAGGCGGCGCTCGGGGACGGACGCTCTCGTCGGCCGTTCGGCAAGTAGCTCCACCTTGCCCCACGTCGCCTGCGCGCGGACCCGTTCTCCGACGCCGGCCTCTTCGCGCACTGCGCGCGGGAGACGAAGCCAGCCCTGCTCGTCGACGATCAGCACCGGTCGCGTCGTCCCCTCGGCGGCGAGCCGCCCGTCCCGGATGTGGATCGTCCGAGCACAGGCTGCTGCCACGGTCGGGTCGTGCGTGACGATCAGCGCCGCTGCGCCTGCTTCGCGCGTGAGCTCGAGGAGAAGCGACACGACCGTGCGTGTCGCCGCGGCATCGAGCTCGCCCGTCGGTTCGTCCGCAAGTAGCAGCCGTGGTCTCTTCGCGAGCGCCGCACACACGGCGACGCGTTGTTGCTCGCCGCCGGACAGCTCGGCCGGACGCGCGCGCGCCCGCTCCACGAGCCCGGCTGCACGCAACAGCGCGGTGACGCGAGCGGGATCGGACCGGCCGAGCAGTCGGAGCGGCATGCCGACGATCTCAGCCACGCTCAGGTCGTGGGGCAACGACAGGTGGTAGTGCTGCCGGACGATTCCGATCGACGTTCGGCGCACGCGCGAGAGCTCGCGGCCGGAAATCGCTCCGAACGCAGAGCCGAGGACGTTGAGCGATCCGCTCGACGGGCGTGCGAACCCCGCGCAGAGCGCGAGCAGCGTCGTCTTGCCGGAGCCGCTGGGCCCGAGCACAGCAACGCTCTCGCCCGCCGCGACCTCCAAGGACAGACCGCGCAACGCGGCGACGTCACCGTGCGCCTGTCGGTACAGGTGAAACAGGTCGTCGGCGCGGACGGCGCTCATGCGCGCAACCTCGCTGCGGGTGGCTCGCGCAGGGCTCGTCCCGAAACGAACGCGGCCGCCGCGAACGTCGCTGCGATCAGTGCGGCGAGAACCCCGGCTGCGGCCGGCCACGCGACGACGGCCACGATCGGCGGCAGCGGATTGCCGGCCGTGCCCGTGACCGCGACGAATGCGCTCACGAGCAGCACGCCGAAGACGCCGCCGAGCACGCCCGCACCCAGACCGATCGACGACACGACGAAGACGCGGAGCTGCGCAGCGCGCCGTAGCGCTCGCGGTGAAACTCCCAGCGCCTCGTACTCCGCGAGCACGAGCCGCTCCGAGGCGAGCGTCGAGCGCGTCGCGAGCACGAGGCCGACGAATCCGAGCGCCGCAGCGAGCACGCCCGCCACTGTGAGCACCTTCCGCGTGCCTGCTGCGAGCGGATCGTCGCGCAGCCGTCGTTCGGCGGCCGCGACGTCGAGCGCCGTGCGCGCCGGACGTGGCCCAGTGAACGACCAGGCCTCCGTCGGCACCGCGAGCCCGGGCTGGTCCGCGTTCAGTGCGGCGAAGAGCGTGTCGTAGTCGATGACCACGAAGTCGTGCGGATCGTTCACGATCGAGGGGAAGAGACCCGCACGCCCGACGAGATGGAGCGGGACCGCCTTGCCGGCGACGACGAGCGTGACGAGGCCGTTGACCGCCTGGTCCGCGACGGGCCGGGATGCGAGCGCGGAGAGCTCGCCGATCTGGAACCCGGGCGAGGGAGGCGGCAACCCTGCGGCCGGATGGACGAGCGGCTGACGCGTGCCGTTGACCCGGAAGCGGACGCCGCGTGCAACGGGTGCATGTGCGAAATGGCTCGCAAACAGGATTCCACTCGTGCCGTCGGGGGCGATCGTCGGCTTCCAGGAAGCGATCGACGGGAGCGCCGACCAGCCGCTCCGGCGTCGTTGCTGGAACGAGCCCAGGTCGACGAAGCCCTCCGGGTCGTACTTGAACGAGATCGGCGTTTGCGTCGCTTCGTACTGGACGGCCACGAGCCGCGCTCCGTCCAGGCTGCGCGGAACGCGCGCGCGCAGCAATCGCCAGTCGTGCCACACGGCACCGAGGCTCAGCTGCGCGAACCGCTGGTTCGCCAACAGGAAGTCGAGGACGATCAGGCGAGGAAAGTCCGTCTGCGCGCGTGCCCAGACGCGCAAGGTGCGCGCATCGTCCGCGAGCGCCGGACCGGTCAACCTGATCGCGCTCGGACGCAACCTCCGTGCAATCGCCGCCCGCGACGGATCGGCGAAGCTGTCGCGCCAGCCGAGGACGTCGGTGATCCGCTTCGCCGGGATTGCGAGTACGCGGACCTGGAGCTCCGCGCCTGCCGGGTCGGTCTCGTTGACGTCCCCGGTCAGACGCATCACCGGAGCGGCGTGGCCGAACCTCACGCCCGCGACGCTGCGGCCGGTCATCCGCCAGTTCGCGCCAACTGCGAAGCGCGCCTGGTCGTGCGCCTGCCGGTCGATCGTCGCGCGGTAGTTGAGGCTGAACAGCGCGCTGCCGAGCGCGACCGCGAGGAAGGTCGTGGCGGCGGCCGCGTGGCCGGGACTGCGGGCGGCGTTCAGGAATGCGAGCCTGATCAAGGGAGCTCGGCGGCCCAGGCGTTCGCCGAGACGAAGCGTCAAGGGCACGACGCGGAGGAGGAGGACGCCCGTCGTGAAGAACACGAGCGCCGGCGCGAGCAGGACGACGGGCGCCGTCCCGTTGCGCGCGACCTCGTCCGGCGTCAGCGCGCCCGTCGTGGACATCTGCCACACGATCAGGCCGAGCGCGACGAGGGCGCTGAGCTCGAGGCCGCCGAAGCGCGCACGTACGTCGCGTGCCGTCTGCGAAACCAGCAGGAGACCGCCGCCGGCGACGCCCACGGCGACCATCACGACGATCGTCCGCGATGGAAGCGCCCCGCGCACGAAGCCGATCGGGAGACCGCGCGTGTGTCCGACGACGAGCGCCGCGACGGCGATCGCCGCCAGCGCGAGCACCGTTCCGACCACGGCAGGGGCGAAAACCTCGGCTGCGCGTGCAATGAAGACCTGCGTGCGGCCGGCACCGAGGTCGGTCAGCTGCTCCTCGACGAGCTTGGACTCGCGTCTTCGTGCTGTCGCAAGGAACGCGGCGAATGCGACGACGAGCGCAGCCGCCTCGCCGGCGACGATCAGCAAGCGCTCGCGGGCGACGTCGCCGCGATGGGTGAGATCGCGGAGGACGCCCAGCGGCGCGTGCGCGCGGACGAGTGGGTCGCTGCGCTCGAGCTCCGCGATCGTCACGCGCAGTCGCTCGCGGACGTTGCCGAGCGAGAACGCGTGCACGCGTCCCGGATCGAGTGCCGCGGTCGTGGCCACCGTGCTGGCGTGCTCCGCCACGATCGCCCGTAACCGAGGCGATAGGGAACGAACGAGCAGCGCCTGCTGGCCGAGCTGGGTGCGGTCGCGAACGAGCCCGGGTCGGAGCGACCCGCGACCGACGATCGTCGCCGTCACGTGCGGGCCGAGCGGCACCCGGGAGCCGACCGGCTCGCTCCCGGTCAGCGCAAGCGCCTCGCACCTCGCCCCGGCGCACGACGAAGGCAGACGTCCCGCGTGCGCTGCGACGTCGGACGAGGGATCGTCGGCGAGCACGATCCGCGTTCCGAGTGGATTGTTCGGGACGATCGAATGCCAGATGCGGATGCGGTGGATCGGCCCGGTCACGTCGCCGAAGCCGCGAACGGCGTCCGTCACCGTCGGGGCGCGAAAGTCGGCCTCGGGCGGGACGGTGAAGTAGACGACCTCGAGCGCCCGCTCGCCGGGCGGCAGCCGCGCAAGGTGGGCTCGCACGCTGTCCTCCTGCGCCGTCGCGGCCGTGAGGCTGCTCCACCCGATCAGCGCCGCGGCGCCGCCGAGCGAGAGGACGAGAGCGAACGTCGACAGCGGCCTCGTGCGCAGGCGGCGCCAGGCAAACGCGATCGGAGTTCCGGCGGCTCGAAACCGCTTCATCGGTCAATACGCTAAGACGCCGGCGCCGCCAAACAAAGCGCCGGGCGGCCTTCATGCGAAGGCCGCCCGGCGCGAGAGTCGAGGGGGGTTGCGGCGAGCTCCCCAGCGCGTCGGAGCTGCGGCACTCCTATTGACGCTCGCGGACTCTCCTGGTTCCTCTGTCATCGCCCGCCTGGGCCGCCCGGCCTACCCTCGAAGGGGGGAACCGGAAAGGAGGAAACCGCTCAGTCGCCCGCCTCCGGCGTCGCGACCACGAGCCGCTCGCGCCGGCGCAATCTCGGCGGCGTGACGAAAACGGCGACGCCGGCGCCGATCGTCGCCGCAACGGCGCTGATCGCGAACGCGACGGTGAAGCCGGTGACGGACGGAACTCCCCCGGTCCCCGGAAGGGTGTGCGCGCTCAGCAACGCCGCGCCGACCTGACCGCCGACGACGCCGCCGACTGTTCGCATCACGGTGTTCATCCCGGTCGCGACTCCCGTCTCCGACGGACGCACTGCCTCGGTGATCAGCGTCGCCATCGATGCGAGCGCGAATCCGATCCCGGCGCCGAGCACCGCCATCGGGATCAAGATCTCCCAGGATCGATCGTTCCAGAGCGCGAGCGACGCGGCCGCAATCGCCGTGAGGAGCATCCCGAGCGCGAGCGGCCATTTGCCACTCGTCCGACGTGCGATCAATCCCGCGAGCGGACCGGCGAACAGCAGCGTGAACGAGCTCGGAAGCAGATAGAGCCCCGCTTTCGTCGCACTCGCGTCGAATCCGTAGTCGACGAGGTGTCGAACCGAGTCCGGAAGCCCCTTCGGCGTCTCGACGAAGTTCGGCACGAGCACGAACGACCCGAACATCGCGAACCCCGCGATGATTCCGGTGACGTTCGTGAGCAGAACCGGACGGTGCGCGAGCATGCGCATGTCGACCATCGGCTCCGGGACACGAAGCTCCGCGAATCCCCACGCAAGCAGGAACGCGACTGCGACCAGCGCGAGCGTCGCGATCCTTCCGGAGCTCCAGCCCCAGCTCTCGCCTTCCGTCAGCGCGACCAGCATCGCGATCAGCCCGATGGACATCAGTGTCGCGCCGAGGACGTCGACCCGCGACGGAGTCTTGATCGGCGACTCCGGCACGAACCGGCGGACGAGAACGCCTGCGACCGCGTAGGGCACCGCGCCGGCGATGAAGAGCCACCGCCACGTGGCATGGTCGACGATCAGGCCCGCGAGGACGATGCCGAAGCCGCCGCCGACGCCGAAGACCGCCGAGATGAGCCCGATTCCTACGGTGACCTTCTCGCGCGGGAACTCGTCCCTGATGATCCCGAAGCTCAGCGGGAAGATCGCGCCGCCCGCGCCCTGCACTGCGCGGAACGCGATCAGCGACCAGATGTTCCACGCGAGCGCGGCACCGACGCAGCCGGCGAGCGAGCACAAGAGCGTGATCGTCAGCAGCCGCTCCTTGCCGTACTGGTCGCCGAGCTTGCCGAGCACGGGCGTCGCGACGGACGCGACGAGCAGGAAGACCGTCAGCACCCACGTCACCCACGTCGTCGTCGTGTGCAGATCGCGTTGCAGTGCGGGCAAAGCCGGGATGACCATCGTCTGTTGCAGCGCGTATGCGGTGCCGCCGAGGGTCAGGATCGCGAGCGTGACGTTGTAGTGCTGCCGCCCCTCCGCCATCATCGCGAGCGTATCCGTATGACCAGGCTCTACACGGACGACGCCGAGCTCTACGACATCCTCTTCGACTGGGACGTCGAGGAGGAGGTCGACTGGCTGTTCGAGCGGCTCGGCCGGCCCGCGAGCGTTCTCGAGCCGGGTTGCGGTAGCGGCCGGATGCTCGAGTCGTTCGCCCGGCGCGGCGTCGAGGTGGTCGGGATCGATCTCTCTCCCCAGATGGTGGAGCTCGCGCATCGCCGGTTTGGAGACCACCTGCACGTGTCGCTCGCGGACATGACCGATTTCGATCTCGGACGGACGTTCGACGCCGCCATCTCGCCGATCAACACGCTCCTCCACCTGACGCCCGAGCGGCTGGCGCGCCACCTCGAGTGCATGTCGCGGCACCTCGAGCCGCGCGGCTCCTACCTCGTGCAGGTCGGGCTCATCGACCAGGCGTCGCAGGATCAGCTCGCCGGCTCGCACTGGGAGGAGAGCCGCGGCGACACGAAGCTGCGGGCGGACTGGACCGACGAGGAGCTCGACTTCGAGCGCGGCGTGTCGCGGCAGAGATCGCGGATCGAGGTGCTCGAGGGACCGCGTGCGGGCGAGGTGATCGAAGAGATCCACGACATGACGCTGTGGACTCCGGCCACGTGGGCGGCTGCGATCGACGCGTCGCCGTTCTCCGAGACGGAGACGTACGACGCAGGGCAGAAGGGGAGTCGACCGCGCATGGACGCCGACGCCACGGGCGGGCTTCTGTGGCATCTGCTCCAGCCGCGTTAGCCTCGGTCGAACTCCGCCACGACGCGCGCGAGCGGGCCGGGCGCGCCGAGCATCGATAGGTGTCCTGCGCCGGGCAAGACCCGAAACGGGACGCCAAGCGCGCGTGCCGACGCCCGTCCCGCGCCGACCGAGTCCACGTTGTCGTCCTGTCCCCAGACGACGAGCGACCGAACACGCACGCGGCGGAGGTCCGCGAGGCGGTAGCCCTGGATTCCGTAGCGCGCCATCGACTTGAAAGCCGCGAGCGTGCCCTCGACCTTGAACGGCTGTTCCCACGGCCGAAGGACAGAGTGCGTGAGTCGCGGATGATGCGGCCCGTACGCATCGCGAAGCGCGCGGCGGAAGATCCAGTCGGAACCGGTCGCGATCCGGTAGATGCTGGTGAACCACGGGCCGACGACGAAGTCGGGCAGCCAGCTCGGCGCGCCACCGGCGGCGATCGCGTCCCCGTCGAGCAGAACGATGCCTCCCAACTCGTCCGGGTGCGCCAGAGCTTCACCGACGGCGACGGCCGCTCCGAGCGAATGGCCGACGATCACGGCGCGCCGAAGCCCGAAGCGGACGTCGAAGTCGTGCACGAGTGCGATCCAGCTCCGCAACGTGTACGGGCCTTTGCGCTGGGAGTAACCGAACGGGGGCAGGTCGAGCGCGAACACCCGGTGCGTCGCACCGAGCCGCTTGCCGACCGCCTGCCACACCTGGGTCGGCTCGACGAATCCGCCGAGGAGCACGATCGGGCTCCCGCTGCGTCCCCACCTGCGGTACGCGACGAGCTTCCCGTCGACGGAGACGAATGGACCCGCGTAGAGCTCTGTGACGGGCTCGATCCGCGCGGCGGTCGCGGCGTTGTACACGAGCGAGGCGATCGTCACGACGACGGCGAGCTCGAGCAGAAGACGGCCGACCTTCTTCGACCAACGGCGGAGGCGCGGCACCCCGCCGACGGTACCTCCGCGTGGTGCGGGTGGCCGCACCACGAGACGCCGGCGTGCCGCCTCGACGGCCTGGCTTCGGTCTGGCTAGATACGAAACGACACCGTTTCGTATCGATAAGGAGCTACGATGACCCCGTCAGCCGCAACCATCTACCGCCGCCGCTGGTGGACGTTGGGCGTTCTCAGTCTGAACGCGTCGGCCTCGCAGCTGCAGTGGATCACGGACGTCTACCTGCTCGTCTTCGCCGGCGTCCTGCTGACGGCGGGAAGCCTCGGTGACCGGTTCGGGCGCAAGAAGGCATTGCTCGCCGGGCTCGTCCTGTTCGGATCGGGGTCGCTCTTCTCCGCGTTCTCCGGCTCGCCGGAGTTGCTGGTCCTCGGTCGAGGCGTGATGGGGCTCGGCGGCGCATTCATCATGCCGTCCACGCTTTCCGTCCTCACGAATGTCTTCCCCGCCCGCGAACGTGCGCGCGCGATCTCGATCTGGGCCGGCGTGTCAGGGCTCGGAATCGCGATCGGCCCGATCACCGGCGGGTTCCTGCTCGATCACTTCTGGTGGGGCTCGGTGTTCCTCGTCAACGTTCCGATCGTGATCGTCGCGCTGCTCGCCGCCAAGCCTCTCGTTCCGGAGTCGTCTGATCCCAAGACCCCGCCCGTCGACACCCTCGGAGCCGCACTGTCGATCGCGTCGCTCGTCTCGCTCGTCTGGGCGATCATCGAAGCGCAGTCGCGCGGCTGGTCATCGAGCCCGATCCTGGCCGGATTCGCGGCCTTCGCCGGGCTCGGTGCGGCCTTCGTCGCCTGGGAGCTGCGCACCCCGCACCCCATGCTCCAGATGACCTTCTTCCGGAACCGCGCGTTCAGCGGTGCGAGCGCCGCGATCTCGCTGGTGTTCTTCGCACTGATGGGGACGATCTACTTCCTCACGCAGTACATCCAGCTCGTGAAGGGCTACTCGCCCCTCGCCGCCGGCGTTCGCATCGCTCCGGTCGCTCTCGGTCTCATGCTCGGCGCCGGAATGTCGCCCAAGTTGAACGGTCGCTTCGGGACGAAGGTCATGGTTCCCGCGGGCCTGACGATCGTCGCCGGAGCGCTGACGCTGCTCGCGCAGGCCAACGTCGACACCGGGTACGGGCTCGTCGCCGCGGTGCTCGTCCTCATGGGACTGGGCATGGGAACGGCGATGGCTCCCGCGACTGACTCGGTGATGGGCTCGTTGCCGCTCGAGAAGGCGAGCATCGGCTCGGCGATGAACGACACGACCCGGCAGGTCGGCGGCGCGCTCGGCGTTGCGGTGCTCGGCAGCCTGCTGACGACGGGCTACCGCGATCACCTCGACCCGCACGTTCCCGCGCAGGCGCGCGACTCGCTCGGTGCGGCGCTGCACGTGCCGAGCACGCATGTCGTCGACGGCGCTCAGCAAGCCTTCGTCGCCGGCATGAGCACGACCGCGCTCGTCGCCGCGGCAATCGCCCTCGTCGGCGCGCTGGTCGCGGCGATCGCCCTACCGAAGCGCTCCCGCTACCGGGTATCCACGGCACAGGTCACGTGCATCTCGTGCGGCACCGAGATCGCACCGTCGCTCGCGCACCTCGGCTCGCTCCATTGCCACGATTGCCGTGACGCGCAGCCGCTGACGGCGGCCAAGCTCGAGGTCGCCGCAGCGTGACGGAGACGCGTAAACCAGGTCGGCCTCGCAGCGCCGAAGCCGACCGCGCGATCCTCAGGACGACCGTGGAGCTCCTCGCGACCGAGGGGCTCCGTGGTCTTTCGATCGAGCGCGTCGCCGAGCGGGCGGGCGTGGGAAAGACGACGATCTACCGTCGCTGGTCGACGAAGCGCGCGCTCGCCGAGGCCGCGCTGCAGGCGTTGTTCACCGAGATGAAGTCCGTCGCGGATGTTCCGGAGACGGGAAGCGTCCGCGGCGATCTCGTCGAGGCCGCCGCGGTCCGGATGCGCGCCGTCTCGGGCACGCAGTTCCTGCTGCCGCGCCTCGCGCTCGAGTCGGAGAGCGACGCAGCGTTCCATCGCCTCGTGAACAAGATCCTCGTCGAGCCGACGCGGGCGCCGATCATCGAAGTCCTACGGCGCGGCGTCGAGCGCGGCGAGCTCCGCTCGGATCTCGATCTCGAGCTCGCGTGCGACCTCTTCGTCGGGCCCTTCCTCTACCGGCTGCTCGTTTCGCGCGGCAACCTGACTGAGGTCGCGCGAATGGTCGCTCCAGCACTGGACCACTTCCTCCGCGCGGCCGCACCAGAACCGCGCTAGCAGCCCCGCACCGTTCGGTCGACGCTCACGAGCCGGTCGACGCCGACGGCGACCCGCGCCCGGAGGAGCGCACTCCCGCGCACGCGCACCGTCGCGCGAAACGGGGCGCGCGTGTCGCTCCTCAGTCCGCGGTGGTTCGCCGAGAAGCCGACGGTGCGGATGTTCGCGCCGGTCACGATCGCCGTCACCGCGCAGCCGTGCCGCGCGGTCCGCATGCGCACCGCCGGAGGGACGTGGCACCTCGCGCCGGCGCACGACACGAGAACGTGCAGTCGAGCGGCGAGCGCCGCCTTGACTCCGTCGTACGCCGGGTTCGCGTGCTGGCTCTGCAGCTCGTCCGGATCCTTCGCGAGGTCGTACAGCTCGCGGTCGCCGTTCGCGTACTCCGCGTAGAGGAAGTGGCGCGACCGGATCGAGTCGAAGTGTCCGTTCCCCGGCGTGTTGTCGATCAGCAGGTCGCGCCCTAGTTCCTTGCCGCCGTCCCGCCAGAGCGGGAGCAACGAGACCCCATCCTCGATTCGGCCCGGCTTCACGCCGGCGGCGGCAAGCATCGTTTCCGTGTAGTCGACGTTCATCGTCAGCTGCGACCGGTGCACGCCGCGGGGAAGCGACGAGTTGCCGGTCCAGCGCATCAGCAACGGCACGCGGATCGACGGCTCGTACAGCAGCACCTTGCCGTTCGCGACGCGGTGCTCGCCGTGGAAGAAGCCGTTGTCGCTCGTGAAGAGGATCAGCGTTTTGTCGAGCTGACCCGTCGAGCGGAGCGTGTCGACGATCGAGACGACGGCGTCGTCGACGGCGAGCAGCGTCTCCCGCCGCTGTTGCCAGTTCTCCTGAATCGCGGCGATCCGCCGCGGCGTCAGGAGCGGACGGTTGCGGATCGCGGCCGGCTTGTCCGACACGTCGGCCTCGTTGAAGCTCGGCGGCCGCGGGAGCGGTACCCCGGCGAAGCGGTTCTCGTAGCGCGGCGCCGGCACAGGCGTGCCGAGGTTCGGCGGATCGCCCGCCTCGCGCGGCGCGCCCGAATGGTTCGCGAGGAAGGCGACCCAGAAGAAGAACGGGCCCTTGCCCGCGCGCTCGCGGATGATCGCGTCCGCCTTGTCGCGGTAGACGTCCGTCTGGTAGCAGGACGGCTGTCTGTTCGCGCAGTACGTATGCAGCGCCCCGTTCTCGTTCAGCGTGTAGTTGTAATAGCGGTACGTCGTCGGATCGACCGCTCCGTGCCATTCGCTCCAGCCGGGCGGGATCTCCCTCGGGTCGCGCGTCCCGTAGCCGTTCAGGTACTTGCCGAGGTGGACGGTGTAGTAGCCCGAGTTCTTGAGCCAGACGGCGAGCGTGTTCGTCGAGTCGAGCTTGTAGTAGCCGCCCTGCGGCAGCGCATTGCCGCGCACGCCGTTGTTGTGCGAGTACTGCCCGGTGAGGAGGCTCGCACGCGACGGACAGCAGAGCGAGAACGAGTCGAAGTTGTTGTCGAACGTCACGCCTTCGTCGCCGATCAGGCGGCGGACGTTCGGCAGGACCTCCATCTCCGCCAAGGTCTGGTCGTCGGTCTCGAGGACGAGGATGTTCGGTCTCGACTCGGCGGCTCTCGCCGTCGAGTTCGGCCCGCTCGCCGAGACGGCGGCGATGATCGCAATCGTCACGGCCGTGGACGCCAGTCCAATCGCCTGCCTGGCCTTCACGATTCCCCCTTTCGCTCCGACCTTTACGACGGGAAGCGTGTTCGACCGTTAGGGATCGGCCGTTCGGATTGCGTAAGGCTTCTGTGAAAGACGAGACTCGAGAATCAAGCGCACGCCCAACCGGTTCTCCGAGGCATTGCGTGCGATGCGACGAAGCCTGAGGGCGAGGAGTCGCGCGTCGTAGCGGCGGCGCGAAGCGCCGCCGCGGAGTGCGCAGGAAAGCGGCCGCCGCCCGAGCCGCAAAGCGGCTCGCTCGACACGCGTTCAGCCCTCGACGTCGATCGAGGCGATCGTGTCGGCGGACGTACACGTTCGCTTTCGTCGAGGTGGTCGTCGCGGGAACGGGAGGAGCCGGCGCTGCGCGGTGCTCCGGCTCGACGGTGATCTTGACGACGGGCTCGGGCTCGACAGCAGCCGGAGGCTGCGGTTCCGGCTCCGGCTCGACCGCGGGCTCGGGAACGGCGGCGGGCGGGACGAGCGGCTGCACGACGTTGAGCGCCGGCACGGGCGGCGCCAGCTGCAAGTCCGGAGTCGGAGCTGCGGGGGGCGTTGCGGGTGCCGTGAGGCGCGCGATGTCGGCCGCGTCGATGCGACCGCTCTCCACCGCGAGCTCTGCGAAGGAACGCCCGGTCTCGGCTTCCTCCTGCATCGTCGTTGCGACCTCCGCCGTGGTCATGAGCCCTAGCCGCACGACCTGCGCCTCGAGCGAAGCCGCGGGGGAGGGCGCGGGATCCGGAGCGGGGCCGGGGCTGAGCGGCGGCTCGTTCATCAGGCCGCCGGAAGCGCGCGGAGGCGTCGAGAGGCTGGGCCCCGCCGCGGTCGGCGGAGTGGGGTTGAGGCCCGAGATCGGCTGCGAGGACACATTCATCGGTACTCCTTGGCGCTTGCTACCGCAGGAAATTCTCCAGGGATCTCATCGGCGGGCGGCCCCCCCGACTTGAGCGGCCTGTGGAGAAAGGCGCTCGCCGGCGGCCTCGGCCCCGACAGGAGCGGTCGGCGCCCGCATCAGCCTCCCCACCACGAGCGCGCTCGACATCGCTGCAATCCCGGCCACGAAGAAGGCGAGTCTCGTCCCGCCCACGTGGACGAGCCAGCCGGAGATCAGGCCGCCGAGCGAGCCGGTTCCCGCAAAGGCGAAGAAGTAGAGCCCGATCACGCGGCCGCGGAGATGATCCGGCGCCGCGAGCTGAACGATCGAGTTCGCATTCGACGACCACGTCGTGAAGCTGACGCCGCCGGCGAAGAGGAGCACGCACGCGAGCCACACCGACCCTGCCGGCCCAAGCAGCAGCTCGGATGCACCGAAGCCCATCGCCCCGAGCAGCATCAACGAACGGCGCGCACGTCCCTGCGCGGCTGCGAGCAGTCCCCCGACGAGCGCACCGGCACCGAACGCGGCCGATAGAGCGCCGAACGTCCGCGGGCCCGCGTGCAGCGTCTGCTTCGCGAGCACCGGCAGCAGCACGTTGTAGTTCAGGCAGAACGTACTGACGATCAGCACGAGCACGAGGACCAGGAAGATCTCGCGCGACTGGAGCGCAAACGCGATACCCTCACGCGCGCCGCGCATCATCGTCGGCCGCGTCGACGCTTCGACCGGGTAGAACTCCTGCGGCCGCATCATCAGCAACCCCGCGAGCACCGCGAGGAAGCTGACGGCGTTGATCGTGAAGCAGATGCCGGCTCCGAACGCGGCGATGAGGATGCCCGCGAGCGCGGGCCCGTAGATCCGGGACGCGTTGAACACGCTGGAGTTGAGCGCGACCGCGTTCTGGAGCTCCGCGCGCCCGACCATCCGGTACGTCAACTGCTGGCGTGACGGCGCATCGAGAACCTGGACGAGCCCGCCGAGGAAGGCGATCACGTACACGTGCCACGGGCGGACGACTCCGGCGAGCGTGATCGCCGCGACCGTCGAGGCGAGGAGCATTGCGGTCGCCTGGGTGTTGATCACCGTCCGCCGTGGGTCGAAGCGGTCGACCACCACGCCGGCGAAGAGGCTGAACAGCGTGAACGGAAGGAACTGCGCGAACGCGAGCAAGCCGACCGCGAGCGCCGAATGGTGCGTCAGCGAGTAGACGAGCCACGCCTGCGCGAACCGCTGGATCCACGTTCCCGGCAGCGAGACCGTCTGGCCGAGGAAGAAGAGGCGGTAGTTCCGGTGCTTCTTGACGCTGACGAATGCGCGGCCGTTGAAACGAAGGATCGCCTTCGTCACGCCGCGCCGTTCTCCAGCAGTAGCGTGAGCGGCTCGACCGCGGCGTGCAGCGCCTCGAGCTGCTCCTCGTCCAGGCCGCGGAGCCGTTTCGCGAGCCAGGCCGTCCTCCTCGAGCGGACGGAGCGGAGCACGCGGTGGCCGTCGACCGTGAGCGTCAGGCGGACGCGCCGCTTGTCGCCTTCGACCGGCTCCCCCTCGACGAGACCGGCCGCCTCGAGCCGACTAACGAACTTCGACATGCCGGGAACCGACATGCGTTCTTGCGCAGCGAGCTCGCGGACGCCGATGCCCGGCGCGTACTTGATCGCGACGAGGAGGGAGACCTGCCCGCCGGTGACGCCCAGCGAGTGAATCTCGCGGCGGAGCTCGCGGTTCAGCTTGAGCAGTAGCGGCCGGAGTCGGTTCGCGAGGGCTGTGGTGTCGGTCGTTGCGACGGGCATATCGTTAACCAGGTTAACGAATCGACCTGACCCGCCGCCGCCCTCATCCCTCGAAAGGGCACAATCTCACGCGATGCCTAGGAATCCGCTCGAAGACGTGGCCCGCGGCCTGCGCGTCCTCGGGGAGCGCCTGTCCGCCGGCGAGGAGGCGGACTGGCTCGCCGGCCAGATCGAGAATCTCAGCCGCCCGGACCAGTCGGAGCTCACGCTGGCCGCCCTTCAGGCCGAGCTCGACGCGCTCACCGGCCTGGACACCGTCAAGGAGCAGGTGCGCGCGCTCGTCGCCTTCCTGCAGGTGCAGGCGGAGCGGGAGCGGCACGGGCTTCCCGAGGTGGCGACGTCACAGCACCTGGTGTTCCTCGGCAATCCGGGCACGGGGAAGACGACCGTCGCGCGGCTGCTCGCGCAGATGTATCGAGCGGTCGGGCTGCTCAAGCGTGGGCATCTGGTCGAGGTCGACCGCGCGGGTCTCGTGGGCCAGTACGTCGGCACGACCGCGCTCAAGACGGACCGCGTGATCAAGCGCGCGCTCGACGGCGTCCTCTTCATCGACGAGGCGTATGCGCTTTCGCGCGGGGACGAGCGCCAGGACTTCGGTCCCGAAGCCGTCGAGACACTGCTGAAGCGCATGGAGGACTACCGGCACCGGCTCGTGGTGATCGTCGCCGGCTATCCGCGGCTCATGCACCAGTTCCTCAACTCGAACCCAGGTCTGCGCTCGCGGTTCTCGCGCGAGATCACGTTCCCGGACTACTCGACCGACGAGCTGCTCGCGATCGCGCATACCTTCGCGCGCGACAACGAGTACGTGTTCGGCGATGGAACCGAGGCGGCGTTGCGCCGGATCCTCGCCGGCGCCGCGCGCGGTGAGCGCTTCGGGAACGCGCGCCTCGTGCGGACGCTCTTCGAGCAGGCGCTGAACGCGCAGGCGCTCCGCCTTGCGGGCGTTTCGGGCGACGCGCTCACGGGCCTCGGGCGCGACGAGCTGATGACGCTTCGTCCCGAAGACCTGACGGCCGCCGCCCGCACGATCGGCGAGGGCCGCGAGCACGACCCGCGTGCGCCGTTCTGGCGCCGCCGCCGCTGAACTACCATCGACTCGATGGCTGAGGATCTGCTCGCGTCGGACGCCGACCGGGCGCGCGTGTCCGGTGAGCTCCGCACGCACTACGAGGCGGGGCGACTCACGCTCGAGGAGTTCCAGGAGCGGCTCGACGAGACGCACCAGGCGCGGACCGAGGGTCAGCTCGAACGCGTTCTCCGGCAGCTTCCGTCGAAGCGGCCGACGGTCAGTCCGCGCGACACCCGCTGGCGCTCGCTCGCGCTGCAGTACGCGCTCGTGAACCTCGTCGCGATCCTCGTCTGGGTCTTCGGCGGCGCGAACGGCGACTTCTGGCCGAAGTGGGTCTTCATCGTGACGTTGTTCATGTTCGCGAGGCGCGCGTTCGGACCGCGGCATCGACGCGCTCTGCCTCGGCCGCCGAAAGAGCCGCGCGTCTAAGAGAGTCGCAGCGTCCGGATCTCCCACGGGCGCAGCTCGACCGACACGTCGCCGACGTGCGCCGTGCTCGGCTCGTTCGTCTCGTTGACGATCCGCGCTTCGAGTGCGCCGTTGCGACGACGGAGCGACGTCAGCACCGCCCCTTCCAGCTCCGGCCCGGCGTGTTCGCGAACGCTGCCCGCGACGCCCGGGGTCGTCAGCAGCGGGTGGCGGTAGCGCTCCGCGTGCTCGAGTGCCCGGTCCGGATCCGGAGACCATGCGAACGAGAAGCTGTGCGGTCCGTGCATCTGCGCGGCGGGGATCGCAAGCTCGGGCCCGGCGTTCTCGACACGCCACGGATTCGCCTGGCGGCTGATCAGGCCGATCGACCGCAAGACCGTGAGGGCGAGCTCCCGGCCGTCCACGAGCTCGTACTCCGAGACGTGCTCGAACAGCAGCGCGACGCCGCCCGCGGCGACGAACGCGCCTGCCGGATAGGTCCCTAGTCCTTGCTCGCCGTGTCCGCCCTCCTGCTGCGGCGGACGCTCCACGATCGCGAACTGACCTTCGGCCCGCGTGCGGTCCGTCTCGTGCTTCAAGGGAACGTGAAGGCGTACGCGATGGTCGCTGCACGGGTTGTCGAAGGAGACGCGCACGCGAACGAACGGCTCACCCGCACGTACCTCGGCTTGGATGTCGACTTCGACCTCGACCTCGTCGTCGCTGCGACGTGACCCGTCGGCCTCGACCGCGCGCGGCCACTCGTACGTGCGGTGGAGGACGATCCGCGCGCGCAGCGGTCCGGCGTCGACGAGCTCGACCTGCTCGTCGACCGGCTCGTCGATCAGGCGGTCCGCGCGAGGAGGCGCGTAGTTGTAGCTGTCGCCGAAGTCGCCGCCGTCGACGATGCGGAACGAGGCGACGTCGAGCTCGAGCAGCTCGCTGCGGACGGTCGTCCCGCTGGCCTGGACACGCTCGTCGTCGCTCGGCGCAGCCCGCCCAACGGCCGTCCAGCCGAGCGGCGGAACCGTCACCGTGCCGAGCCCGTCGACGACTTCCGTCCGGACGAACGGGGACGGGTTGACGACGACCGTCGTTCCCGACGGCGCCTGCGCGGCGATCCGCTCGAGCACGAGCCGTGTCAGCTCGTTGCCGATCTGCTCCGCCTCCGCATACCGCACGAGCACCTGCGCCGACACTTCGTCGGCCGAGCAGCCGCAGATCGAGTCGTGCGCGGAGTTCTGGAACAGCCGCGACCAGGCAACGTCGAGGAACGCCTGCGGCCAGGCGTCCCCGTAGAGCGCGTGCAAGGGCTCGGCATACCGCTCGAGCGCGCGCTCCGCACGACCCGCTGCCTGCTTGATGTCGATGCGTGCGGAGACGACGTCGGGAAGCAAGTTCGCGCGAGCAGCGCTCCGAAGCTCCCCACGAACCTTTGCAACAGTCTGTTGCAAAGGTCGTTCGGCTGCGAAGTACTCGGCCAGCGTTGCCACCCGCGTTCCCTCCGGGATGCGCTCGAGGAGATCGCGCGCCGGCGGCATGTGGTCCGTGCCGACCATGCCGAGGATGGGGTCGTCGCCGAACCACGGCCGCAGCCGCTCCACCAGAGCCTCGACGGAGTCGTCGCCGAGTATGTACGCCGCGTTGCTGTAGCCGTTCTCCGGCATGTACTCGGTGCGGATGACCGTTCCGTCGATGCCCTCCCAGTCGAAGACGTGCGACTCGACCGTCGACGGGACGCCGCGCCACATGATCGCGACGTCGATTCCCGCGGCGCGGAGGATCTGCGGCATCTGCGCGACGTGGCCGAACATGTCCGGGAGGTAGCCGACGCGCATCGCGCCGCCCACCTCGGCCGCCCGCGCGAGACCCGCCTCGAGGTTGCGCACGGTCGTCTCGCCGCTGACGAGGAACTCGTCCATCAGCGTCTGCCACGGCCCGACCGCGAGCCTGCCCGCCTCCACGAGCGCGCGGATTCGCGCCTCGCCTTCGGGCCGGATCTCGACGTAGTCGTCCACGGTCGCGAGCTGCCCGTCGAGCGTGAACCGCCAGCGCTCGTCGCCCTCGAGCAGCTCCAGCACCTCGTCGACGACGTCGACGAGCGACATGCGGAACGACTGGAACGGCCGGTACCACTCCCGGTCCCAGTGGGTGTGCGGGACGAGGACGAGCTCGGTCAGACCGTCAGGTTTTCACCGAGCCCGCCAGCAGTCCCTGCACGAAGTAGCGCTGCAGCGCAAAGAACACGACGAGCGGGAGGAACATCAACAGGAACGACGCCGCGCTCAACAGGTGGTACTCCGGTCCATACGTCGACAGCAAGTACGGGATGCGCACGGTCATCGGCTGTCGGGTCGGCTCGCCGGAGAGAAAGATCAGGGCCATCAGGAGGTCGTTCCAGACCCACAGGAACTGGAAGATCCCGAACGACGCGAGTGCCGGCACGGACAGCGGCAGCACGATTCGCCGGAAGACCTCCATGTTCGAGGCGCCGTCCATCCGCGCGGCCTCGATCAGATCCTTCGGCAAGGTAATGAAGAAGTTCCGCAGCAGGAAGATCGCGAGCGGCAGTCCGAACGCCGTGTGCGCGAGCCAGATACCGACGAATGCGAACGCGCCGATGCCGAAGTGCGGCGTGCTGAGGTGCCACTGGCGGAAGAGCTTCAGAAGGGGAACGAGCGAGGTCTGGATCGGGATGATCATCAGGGCGACGATCAGGAGGAAGATCGTGTCCCTGAACGGGAAAGCGACCCAGGCGAAGCCGAATGCGGCGAGGGCGCCGAGCGTCAGCGGCAAGAGCGTCGCGGGAATCGTGATGATCAGGCTGTTGACCCATGCGCGACCCATCCCTTGCGCGTGGATGACCGTCCCGTAGTTGTGCAACGTCCAGTTCCAGTGCGTCAGCCCCGTCCACCAACCGGTCGACAGGATGTCCGAGTTCGGCCGGAACGACGTGATCGCGAGGCCGAACGTCGGCACGAGCCAGACGAGGGCGATCGCGATCAGCACGATGTGGAGCGGCGTTCGCGTGATGAAACGGACGATCCGTTCGCTGCGGCTCCGTGCCGGGAGCGCGACTGTCTGCTGGTAGATCGCCATCAGGTGACGACCCGTTCGCTTCGGAAGCGTCGCACGTTCACGACCATCACGGGCAGGACGAGGATGAGCATGATCACCGCGACGGCGGCGCCGTAACCCGGGCGCAGGTTGGGGAACGTCTCGTAGTACATCGTGAACGCGATCACGCGGCTCGTCGTCCCCGGCCCCCCGCCGGTCATCACGTAGATGATGTCGAACACCTTGACGACGTTGATGAAGAGCCAGATCGTCACGATCGAGATCGGCAGGCTCAACATCGGGACCATGATCCGCCAGAAGATCGCCCACTCGCTTGCGCCGTCGGCGCGTGCTGCCTCGAGGATCTCCGTCGGGATTCCTTTGATCGCCGCCGACAGCACGACCATCACGAATCCCGTCGACGCCCAGATGTACGCGAAGATCAACGCGTAGTTGACGGTGTCGTCCCGCCCGAGCCACGCGATCGGGTTGTGGCCGAAGGCATGCAGGATCGCGTTGAGGACGCCCTGGTTGATGTCGGGGCTGTAGACGAAGAGCCAGATGATTCCAACCGCGGTCGCCGAGATCGCCATCGGCACGAACGTCACGCTCTTCACGATGCGCTCGTACCGGACGCGAACAGCCAGGACGGCCAGTCCGAGGCCGAAGAACAGCGACAACGAGATGTAGAAGATGATCCAGCGCAGGTTGTTGACCAGTGCACCGCTCGGCGGGAAGTGGCTGAGGTCGAGAAAGTCGGGATCGTTCGTCAGCAGGTTCTTGAAGTTGTCGATCCCCACCCAGTGCGTGAAGTTGAAGAGGTAATCGCTCTGGTAGAACGACAATCGAATCGTGTAGTAGGCGGGATAGACCAGGAACAGCCCCAGCACGACGAGCGCCGGCGAGATGAAGAGCAGTCCTTGAAGGCGTGAGAGACGCGAGCGCGACCCGACGGGCTCGGCGACGGGCGGCGGCGCGGGAACAACGGGTGTTGGGATGGCCTGGCTCAAGGGAAGAAGTCCGAGCGGCGCCCCGCGGGGAGGCGCCGCTCGACTACCGACCGATTACGAGCCCCACTGTCCTTTGATCTGCTTCTGGAAGTTGCTCAGGATCTTCTTGACGTTCGACGTCGAAGGATTCTGAGCGATCTTCTGGAGCGCGAAGCCCCAGGTATCCCCGAAAGCTCCCGGCATCTGGTCCGAGCCGTCGAAGCGGATCACTTTCGCGCCCGCGAGCTGAGCGCCTTCGCGCCGGACGAGCACGTTCGGATACGCGCTGCCCTTGACCTGCTTGTTGGGCGAGATGATCGCGCCCGTCGAGACCCAGATCTTCCCTGCAGCGCCGGAGGTGATGTACTGCAGGAACTTGCGGATGTTCGCGCTGTCCTTGAACGCGACCGCGTAGTCCCCGCCGATCGTCACCGGGCTACCCCACTTGGGGTTGATGCTCGGCCACGTGAAGTCGTTGATCGTCACGCCGGGCTTCAGTGACGTGTTCACCTGGCCGATCGCGATCCCGCCGACGAAGCCGCCCTCGTAGTAGAGGTGCGCCTTCGGGCTCTTGCCGAAGACGTCGCCGATCCCGCCGACGAAGCTCTGGCCGAGCATTCCCTGGATCCCGCCGAGGACGTACTTGTTGTTGATGATCTGCGTCATGGTCTTCAACGCAGACGCGACGGACGGATCCGTGAACGGCAGCTTCCCGGTGAAGAGCGCCTGGTATTTCGCCGGCCCAGCGGTCCGGACGTAGATGCTCTCGAACCAGTCCGTCAGGACCCACTGGCTCTGGTTCGGACCGTCACCGACCGCCCACGGGACGAGGCCTTTCGACTTCAACGTCTTCGTGAGCTTGACGAGCCCCTTCCACGTCGTCGGCGCCTTCAGCTTGTACTTCTTGAACGTTTGCGGCCGGTACCAGATGACGCTCTTGGAGTTCGCTTTCGCAGGCAGGCCGTAGAGCTTTCCTCCCACCGTTCCGAACCCGATCCACGAGCTCCCGTAGCGCGCCTTCATGTACGCCGGCGTGAAGCCCATCGTTCCGAGGTTCTTCAGCACGCCCTTGCGCGCAAGCGAAGCGAGGTAGCCCGGCCGCGGCACGATCGCGATGTCGGGGGGATTGCCCGCCGCCAGTCGCGCGCCGATGTCCGTCGTGAAGTCGCGGCCCGACGTGTACTTGACGTCGATGCCGGTGTCCTTGGTGAACTGTTTCGTCACCTTGATAAATGCGTCCTGCTCGCTCCCGCCCCAGAGCGAGAAGACTTCGATGCTTGCTGCAGACTTCTTCGCCTTGCCGCCGTAGCTTGCGCTGGCGACAAGTGCACTGACAACAGCCGCGACCAGCACGAGTGCCAGTGCGGCGAGTGCATGACGGCCCTTCACCCGATCTCCTCCTCCTTTGCCCGGTTTCCTAACGCCCGATTATGCACTTCAAACCTCTGCCGGTCATTCCGTCAGACGACACGCTCCTCCGTCTCCGGATCGAAGAGATGGAGTTTGTCGTACAGGACTGCGAACTTCACCTCGTCGCCCATGCGAACCTTCTTGTCCGACGGCACGAGCGCGAGGATCTCGGTGCCTTCGGCCTGCGCGTGCAGAAGCTCCTCGTGCCCGAGGTATTCGACGACGTCGACCTTCGCCGTGAGGTGAATCGCGTTCGATCCTCCTTGGCCGTCGAGCTGGAGGTCCTCGGGCCGGAACCCGATCACCAAGTCCTTCCCTTGGCGGTGCTCGGCGACCTGTGCGGGCTTTCCGCCGAGCTCGAGCCGGGAGGTGCCGAACCTGAGCCCGCCGTCTTCTGCCTTCGCCGTCGCGAAGTTCATCGCCGGCGAGCCGATGAACGCCGCGACGAAGACGTTCACGGGATTGTCGTACAGCACCGGCGGCGGACCGACCTGCTGCAGGACGCCGTTCGACATCACAGCGATGCGCTCGCCCATCGTCATCGCTTCGACCTGATCGTGCGTGACGTAGATCGTCGTCACGCCGAGCCGTTGCTGCAGGCGCAGGATTTCCGCCCGGGTCTGCACTCGCAGCTTCGCGTCGAGGTTCGAGAGCGGCTCGTCCATCAGGAACGCCGCCGGCTCGCGGACGATCGCGCGCCCGAGCGCCACGCGCTGGCGCTGACCGCCTGAGAGCGCTTTCGGCTTCCGGTCGAGGAGCCGCTCGAGGTCGAGCACCCGTGCCGCTTCCTGCACTCGGCGCTTGATCTCCTGCTTGTCGGTCTTCAAGAGCTTCAGCCCGAACGCGAGATTGTCGTAGACGGTCATGTGTGGATAGAGCGCGTACGACTGGAACACCATCGCGATGTTCCGGTCCTTCGAAGGGACGTGGTTGACGACGCGGTCGCCGATCAGCAGGCGGCCGGCCGTGATGTCCTCGAGGCCGGCCACGCAGCGAAGCGCCGTCGTCTTCCCGCATCCGGACGGGCCGACGAGCACGAGGAACTCGCCGTCCTCGATCTCCAGCTGGAGATCGTCGACCGCGGTGACGTCGGCGGCGTACTTCTTCGTGACGTGGTCGAATGTGACGGTCGCCACGGGGGGATGCTAGTACGCGAGGGCCTCCGCGGTCAGCCGCTGGAAGTGCGCGACGAGCTGCTCGCTCTGCGGCATCAGGCGGCCCGCGTCGAGGACGCCGGAGCGGATCCCCCGCTGCACGCCTTCGACGAGCGCCGTGTCCTCGCGCCCGACCTGGTTGTCGAAGGCGATCAGCTCGTTCATCCACCGCTCGTCGACGTCCGGCGCGAAGAAGTAGTCGAGGAACCGGGCGGTTCGCTCGGGGCCGACTGGGATGATCGGGCCACAGGACAGGTTCGGGCTTCCGGGGAAGATGTTGACGCCGAAGTTCGGCCACAGGAAGTGGAACTGGCCATGCGGGATGTCGCCGCCGGCGAAGACCGACGCGTCGCCGGCGCGCAGGTGGCCGAACTGGCTCGACGTGAGGCCGTTCGATTCCAGCTTGTACGCGTCGGCGGAGACGTCGACGACGGCCGAGAACCCGGGATGCGCGACCGGGCAGTGGTAGCACTCGAGGAAGTTCTCGCAGGCGACCTTCCAGTTCGTGTCCAGCTCGAACTCCGTCCGGAAACGGAACTCGAGCGAATCGACGTCCAGCACTTCCGCGACCTGCGCCGGCACCGGCCCGAGCGCCTCCGCGAGCGGCGGCGCATCGACGTCCGGATTGACGAACACGAACGGGCCCCACGTGTCGAGCGCGAGCGGGACGAGCGACAGCTCCTCGTCCTCGAAGTCGAGCTCCCGGTCCGATCTCGGCGCCGCGCGAAGCTTGCCGTCGAGCCCGTACGTCCACGCGTGGTAGCTGCACTGCAGCGTCTCGCGCCGGCCGCTCCCATGGGCGACGACCGAGCCGCGATGGCGGCAGACGTTCAGAAACGCGCGCAACTCATCATCACGCGCGCGCGTCACCACTATCGGCGTGCGTCCGGCCATGGCCGTGAAGAACGAGCCGGGGTCGGTCGCCTGACCCTTGTGGCCGACGTACTGCCAGGACCGCGTGAAGATGCGCTCCTGCTCGAGGCGAAGGACCTCGGGGTCCGTGTACCAGTTCCAGGGAAGGGTCCTCTCCATGCCGAAAGGTTAGTGTCTTGCGCATGGCCGTCACGAAGACCAGGAAGCTGATCCCGTTCGAGCAGTTCATGGCGTTCCGCCGCTTCTCTGCGGGTCTGGCGTTCGCGCCGGACGGCGGGCACGTCTACTTCGTGAACAACATGTCGGGACAGTTCAACCTGTGGCGCACGGCCGCGGGCGACGGCTGGCCCGACCAGCTTTCCGCCTTCACCGAGGACACCGTCCGGCTGCTCGGCATGTCGCCCCACGACGGCACGGTCGTGTTCTGCGCCGATCACGACGGCGACGAGTACCACCAGATCTACCTGCTCGACCCGGAGACCGGCTGGCCGGAGAAGGTGACGGACGCGCCGCAGGTCCAGCATTACGTCGGCGGCGACGCGTTCTCGCCGGACGGATCGAAGCTCGCATACGCCGCCAACGCTCGCAAGCCGACGGACATGGAGGTCTGGATCCGCGACCTCGATTCCGGCGAGACGCGCTCCGTTTTCGGCGAGGGCAAGTACTCGTTCCCCGGCGCGTGGTCTCCCGACGGCTCGAGGCTCGTGGCGCTCGACTTCCGGCACAACAGCGACGCGACGCTCCACCTGATCGACCTCGACACCGGCGAGGCGCCTGAGGTGACGCCGCACGAGGACGACGCCCTCTACCTCCCCGGGCCGTGGGCCGTCGACGGCTCCGGCTTCTACTTCGTCGGCGACGAAGGTCGCGAGTTCCGCGGCATCGCCTTCTACGACCTGGGCGCCGGCACCTGGGACTGGGTCGAGACGCCCGACGGCGACGTCGAGGACATCGCGTTGTCGCGCGACGGTCGCGTGCTGGCTTGGCTCCTCAACGAGGACGGCTGGGACGTCCTGAAGCTGCGCGACCTCGAGACGGGTCGGGAGCTTCCGGATCCGGCGCTCCCGCGCGGCGCGAGGCCGCACCTCACGGGCTTTCAACCGCCGATCGCCGTCTCCGCCGACGGTGCACGCGCCGCGCTCGTCCTTGCGAGCCCGCGACGTCCCCCGGAGGTGTACGTCGTCGAGACGGAGAGCGGCGAGTCGCGGCCCGTCACCGAGAGCCGGATCGGCGGGCTGCGCGAGGACGATCTGACGGACGTGGAGCTGATCTCGTACCCGACGTTCGACGACAGGCAGGTGCCGGCGTGGCTCTACCGGCCGCAGACGAACGGAGAGAAGGTTCCCGTCGTCCTGGCCATCCACGGCGGCCCGGAAGCGCAGGAGCGGCCGGTCTACAACCCGCTGTACCAGTACCTCGTCAGCCGCGGGATCGGCGTGCTCGCGACGAACATCCGCGGCTCGACCGGCTACGGGAAGTCGTACCAGCGCCTCATCCAGCGCGACTGGGGCGGGGGCGACCTGAAGGACTGGGACCACGCGGTCAAGTGGCTGCACGCACAGGACTGGGTCGATCCGGAGCGGATCGGCGTCTGGGGTGGTTCCTACGGCGGCTTCGCGGTCCTGACGTGCGTGACGCGTCTTCCGGATTACTGGGCCGCGGCCGTCGACATCTTCGGGCCGTCCAACCTGATCACGTTCGCGAAGGCAGTTCCCCCGACGTGGCGGCGGATGATGAAGCGCTTCGTCGGCGATCCGGAAGAGGACGCCGACATGCTGCTCGAGCGCTCACCGCTGACGTACATCGACAACGTGACGACGCCGCTGCTCGTGATCCAGGGAGCGAAGGACCCGCGTGTCGTGCAGCCGGAGTCGGATCAGCTGGTGGAGAAGCTCCGCTCGCTCGGGCGCGACGTCGAGTACATCGTCTTCGACGACGAGGGCCACGGGTTCACGAAGAGGCAGAACGAGCTGAAGGCGTTCCGCGCATCGGCCGAATGGCTCGAGCGCTATCTGTTGAACGGCCGCTAGGAGGGATGGCGAAACGCGTTCTCATTCGCGCGCCCCTTACGGACCGGGTCGATCAGACTGACTCTCGGAGCGCGTTTGCCGCAGCCTGCAGACGGTCACTGACCTCGGCTAGTTCTCGGGCCGCGAGGTCGATGCGCTCTTGTTGGATGTCGGAACGCTCTTGCTGGCTGGCAGCGCGCTCACGCATCTCCTTGAGCTGACTACCCATGGTCTCCACGGTTCGAGTGAGATCCGCCAGCTGGCCGGCAACGGTCGCAATGTCTTCGCTGGCTGTCATGGCTGCCGGGATTCTACGCGGCGAGTGGAACGCTTCGTGCCCGCGCCAGGTTCGCCTTCCTGCTCTGGCTGTGGCGACCGAGAGTGGCGCCGTTTGGGAAACGCTCGCTGACCCCTGACCGAGCTTC
>VAYM01000002.1:0-3916 GCA_005884945.1 Actinomycetota bacterium
TCCGTTCTTCGATCCGGCCGGTTTCGCATATCCACCCGGCTTCCCGAAGGGCAACACCGCCTACACGACGCCGAAGGTCATCGTCGCGCGCGCGTTCCCGCCGCCCGGCGCAACGGATCCCCTCCAGACGCTCCCGTTCGTCGGCGTCCCCGACATCGACGACCACGGCACGCACGTCGCCGGAATCGCCGCGGGCGACGCCAACACGAACGCCGACGGCATTCGCATCTCCGGGATCGCGCCGCGCGCGTACCTCGGCAACTACAAGGCGGCGACGCTGCCGTCGCCGGACTTCGGCTTGAACGCGAACACGCCCGAGCTCGTCGCTGCGATCGAGGCCGCCGTGACCGACGGGATGGACGTGATCAACCTCTCGTTCGGCGAGGTCGAGATCCCGCCGTCGCGCGATCTCGTCGCCGCCGCGATGAACGCTGCGGCGGATGCGGGCGTCGTCCCCGTGGTGTCCGCTGGGAACGATCACGACGAATTCGGCAATGGGTCGATCAGCTCGCCCGCGAACGCGTCCAAGGTGATTGCGGCCGCAGCGGCGAGCGGCGGCCACGGCTCTCCGACGCCCGACCGCATCGAGTCCTTCTCGTCGGCCGGGCCGACCGCGTTCGACTTCAAGCTGAAGCCCGACGTCACGGCGCCCGGCGGGCTCGTCCTCTCCTCCGTCCCCGAGAACGAGGGTCTCTGGGACGAGCTCAGCGGGACGAGCATGGCTGCGCCGCACGTCGCCGGCGGCGCAGCGCTCCTTCGGCAGCGTCACCCGACGTGGACCGTCGCCGACATCAGGTCGGCGCTCGAGCTGACAGGGGCACCGGTCCGGAGCGGCGCGCGCGAGGTGCCGGTGACGCGCGAGGGTGGCGGCCGCATCGACCTCGTCCAGGCCGACGACCCGCGAGTCTTCGCGGCGCCGACGTCCGTGTCGTTCGGGCTGCTTCGCGCCGGCAGCCGCGCAACGCGGAGGCTGGCGCTCACCGACGCGGGCGGCGGCGCCGGACGCTGGACTGTGCGCGTCGCGCTGCAGACGCGGCCGGCCGGCGCCACGGTCTCGGCATCGGCTTCGGCCGGAGTCCCCGGTCGGCTCTCCGTCGTGGCACGAGCCTCCGCGCGCTCCGCCGAGGGTGACGTCAGCGGCTTCGTCGTGCTCACGCAGGGGACGGTCACCCGGCGGATCCCGCTCTGGTTTCGCGTCGTTCGACCTCGCCTGTCGCTCGATCCGACGGTCCCGATCTCGAGGCCCGGGGTCTACCGGGCATCAACGCTGCGGGCGCCCTCCCGCGTGTCGCAGTACCGATACCCGGACCGGACGGGGACAGACCTTCCTGTCGCCTTGCCGGGTCCCGAGCTCGTCTACCGCGTACGGATCAAACGGCCGGTCGCAAACTTCGGCGTCGCGATCATCGGGCACGAACCCGGTGTCAATGTCGAGCCGCGTGTGGTGCGGAACGACAACGAGAACATGCTCGCGGGGTACACGGCGCTTCCGGTCGACCTCAACCCGTACCGCCCGACCTCGGGAGACGCGCGTCCCGTTGCCGGCGTCGTGTTGCCAACTCGCGGTACGTACGACGTCGTCTTCGACACGTCCCGTCGAGGCCGGAGCGGCTCGTTCACGTTCCGCTTCTGGATCGGCGACACGACGCCGCCGAGCATCCGCGCGCTCTCGACGACCGGCGGCGTGCTTCGCCTCGCAGTACGCGATGCAGGCGCCGGCGTCGACCCGCGATGGCTCCGCGCGACGATCGACGGGGCTGCGCGCGCGGTCAGGTACGACAACGGAATCGCGCGCGTCTCGCTGAGCGGACTCGCGCGCGGATCGCACGACCTCGTCTTCCGAGCGGCCGACTACCAGGAGACGAAGAACATGGAGAACGTCGGGGCGGTGCTCCCGAACACGCGCACGCTCAGGACCGCGATCACTCTTCCTTAGCGTTTGCGGCGGTCCGACTCCTCGATCGTCGGCAGCTCGTCGAGGTCGCGCTTCACGCTCCGCTCGAACTCCTCCGACTCCGTCGTGAGGTCCGTGCGGACCACCTTCAAGGCCGCCTTCCGGCGAGCGCGCTCCCGGCTGTTCCGGGCCTCGGAGCCGAAGCGTGCGGTGAGTTTCGGCCACTCCGCACCGACGACTGCCGCAACGGCGAGCGCGAGCAGGGCGATCATCAGCCAGCTCACGAACCCATTCTAGCCCGGTGGTACAGTCGAAACGGATGCGGCTGCTTGCAGCCCTTTTCGTCGTGACGGCGGCGCTGGCGCTGAGCCTTCCCCCGGGCGCGCTCGCGCAGGTGCAGACGCTCGTCTTCGACTCGGCGCCGATCACGATCGGCCCTTACGGGGTCGCGCGCGACGTCCAGCTGGCGCCGTCGCCGAAGGTGGACGGATACGTGGTCGCGATGAAGGCGAGCCTCGTCGACGTCCTCGGCAACCCGGTCCCCCACACCGACGTGATGCTCCACCACGTCGTCTTCGCGAAGCTCGGCGCCCCGGATGCCACCTGCTCGAGCGTCGTCGGCTACGACGGCAGGCGCTCACCGATCCAGACACAGCGCTTCTACGCGGAGGGCGAGGAGCACTACTCCATGTCGCTGCCCGACGGGTACGGCTATCCCAACCGTGCAACAGACACGTGGGGGCTCCTCTACATGCTCATGAACCACCACGACCGCGCATCGACGGTCCAGATCCGCTACACGGTCACGTACGCCGTCGGCGAGAGCAGGACGAGCGTGGAGCCGATCTGGCTCGACGTCCGCAACTGCCGCGCAGATCCGATCTTCAACGTCCCGGGAACGGGTGGCGCGGGCTCGACGTACTCGCAGCACGCGAGCTGGGTCGCGCCCGAGAGCGGCGTGATCGTCGCAGCCGGAGCGCATCTCCACGGCGGCGGGCTCTCGGTCGACGTCGCCGACACGAGCTGCGGCTCGCTGTTCACGTCGTATCCGATGTGGGGCGGGATCGAGCCGCGACCTGTCATGCACGAGCCGGGGCCGATCGCGATGACCGGCCTCTCGGATCCAGCGGGACGGCCCGTTCGTGCAGGCGACACGCTCCGCATCACGGCGACGTACGACAACAGCCGCCCACACGTCCGCGTGATGGGCATCGCGATCCTCTACTTCGCGCCCCGCGCGGTCACGTCGTGTCGTGTCTACACCTCGCCCCGACCGGAACCGACGACACCGGAGCTCGTCACGGTTGCGCTCCTGAAGCAGCCGGCAGGCCCTCCCCAGCGAGTGCGAAGCACATGGGTCGCCGACTACGCGTTCGGCGCTCAACGCGTGACCATCCCGCGCGGCACCCGCTTCACGTGGCACTTCGCGGGCGCGAGCCAGCACGACGTGACGCTGGCGACCGGCCCGGTGGGGTTCGCGTCACCGGACCTGACGCACGGGAGCTTCTCCTTCCGCTTCACGCGGCCCGGGACCTACAGGCTCTTCTGCTCCCTGCATCCGTCGCGGATGACCCAGGTCATCCGCGTCCGCTGAAGGCGCCCCTCCGGGCGCCGCGTGCAGGACGCGTGGGCTTTGTCCATGCGTCCGTCGTGACACGACCGGTCGACACGTTCGAACCGATCTCCAAGACGCCTGAGCCTCTAATCCATCGGCCGCGCTCGGCCGATACAGGGGCCATGCCGTTCGAGTTCGTGCTCCCCTACTTCGTCCTGTGGGCCACGCTCATGCGAGGGCTGCTCGTGGCGGCGAAGATCCTCCCGCCGATCTGCCGGCGTTGCGGCCTCGACCTCGAGCGGCGCAGGCTCGGCGATCCGGTCTGCCGCTGCGTCCACGACGCGGCGTAGACCCGCCTGCCGACTACGATTGCTCCCATGCGGGAGCTCTTGCCAGACCTCGAGCGCTGGCGTTCGCGAGGGGAGCGGGTGGCGCTGGCGCGCGTCGTCGCGACCCGCCGGTCCGCC
>VAYM01000002.1:3948-5661 GCA_005884945.1 Actinomycetota bacterium
CGAGCCGCGGCTGCTCACGTACGGGATCTCCGACGACCTCGCACTGAGCGTCGGGCTGCCCTGCGGCGGGGAGATCGACGTCTGGGTCGACGAGCCGGACCCCGGGTTCCTCGAGCGGCTTTCCGACATCGTGCGCGAGGAGCGCCGAGCCGTCGTCCTCACGGACCTCGAGAGCGCGACGCAGAGACTCGTGCTCGAAGGCGAGGATCCGCACGCGGACGAGCTGATCCGCGCCGGTCACAGCCGCGTCCTCGAGCTCGAGGGTCGCCGCGTCTTCGCGGATGTCTTCGGCCCGCCGCCGCGTCTCTTCGTGTACGGGGCCGTCGACACGGCCGACGCGTTGTGCGCCGCTGCGAAGTCGCTGGGCTGGCACACGATCGTCGCCGACGCGCGCGCGAAGTTCGCAACTCGCGAGCGGATGCCGAATGCCGACCACCTCATCGTCGCGTGGCCGGACGAGGCGCTCGCCCAGGTGCAGCCGGACCACGCGACCGCGGTCGTCGTCCTCACCCACGACGACAAGTTCGACGTGCCGTTGCTCGTCGGCACGTTGACGACGGACGCGTTCTACGTGGGCGCGCTGGGCTCACGCCGGAACCAGGAGCGGCGCCGCGAGCTTCTGGTCGACGCCGGTGTCGACGAGAGCGCGCTCGACCGGATCTCTGGTCCCGCCGGGCTCGACGTCGGCGCGCACACGCCGGCCGAGACGGCGGTGTCGATCCTCGCCGAGGTCATGGCCGTGCGCGCCGGCCGCGACGGCGGGCCGCTCAAGCAGGCGAGCGGCCGCATCCACGCGGAGATCACCTAGGGGGAGACGCGTAGTCGATCGCCGCGGGCAGCTGCTCGCGGAACAAGTGGCCGCGTTTCGCGAGCGGCAGGACCCACAACTTGTGCGGGAGCCGCAGCGCTGCGAGCTCGTCGGCGAACTCGAACGTCCAGCGCGCCTTGACGTCTCCGTGCCCGCTCGTCCCCGTCGAGAGAAAGAAACGCATCCGGAGCTTTCGCAGCTGCGGGGCCTCGCGTGAGGTGAGGAGGGTCGGCGTGTGCGCCCGGAGCACCGCAGGCGTCGCATCGACGAACGGCCCGTCGAGGAACGGCTTGAAGTATCCGCCCCACGATTCGAGCGTATGGAACATCCCGAGATGTCGGAGGCCCATGTCGACCGCGCCGTACCCGCCCGCCGAGAGCCCGGCGATCGCACTGCGGGACCGGACCGTGTTGAAGTGCGCGTCGACCCAGGGCACGACGTCGCGCACGACGTAGTCCTCCCACACACCGGCCCACTCGTCCTCCGTCGTCTTCGTCATCGGGCCGCCGGGCGGCATGACGCCGATGAACGGGCGCGCGCGTCCCGCTGTGATCTCGTTGTCGGCTGTCTCGGCGAGATGGAGCCCGTGCACGAACGATGACGGCGATCCCCAGAAACCGTGCAGGAAGATCACGACCGGGTAGCTCAGGTCGGGTGAAAAATCCGGTGGGAGGTACACGTCCGACAGGCGCGGATCGTTCACCTGACGATCCGGAATGCGGCCTTCCCACACCGTGCCGCCCGCCGGGCCGGTGCGCACGAGGACGAAGCCGGACGGCAGTCCGTTCGCAACGGGCGTCGCCGACGAAGCAGCCGGAACGAGCGCGGCGGCAAGCAGAAGGGCAAGAAGGCCTCGCACGTGGATAGAGACGAACACCGAAGCGGGACGATGTTGCGGCAGCGTT